>JYOD01000036.1 GCA_000955785.1 Burkholderiaceae bacterium 16 | reverse complement strand
GTTCGTTCATCACGAACAGCATCTCCTTGAGCGGGGCACGGTAGGTCATCGATGTCTCCGGATATGTATAAAAAAGCCGTTCTCGGGCAGGCCCGGAACGGCTAGTACTTCCTGATCGAACCCGGCGTGTCGAACGCCGCGCCGGGCTGCGGGGATCAGCCCAGCGCTGCCACCAGTTCGGGCACCACGGTGTTCAGATCGCCCACCAGGCCGTAGTCGGCCACCGAGAAGATCGGTGCCTCGGCGTCCTTGTTGATCGCCACGATCACCTTGGAGTCCTTCATGCCGGCCAGATGCTGGATCGCGCCGGAGATACCGATGGCGATATACAGTTGCGGCGCGACGATCTTGCCGGTCTGGCCGACCTGATAATCGTTGGGCACGAAGCCAGCGTCCACGGCTGCGCGGGACGCGCCCATCGCGGCGTTCAGCTTGTCGGCCAGCGGCGTCAGCACCTTGGTGTAGTTCTCGCCGGAACCCACGCCACGGCCACCGGACACGATGATCTTGGCGGCGGTCAGCTCGGGGCGGTCGCTCTTGGTGACTTCGCGCGATACGAATTGCGAGATGCCGACATCGGCCACGGCCGGCAGGTTCTCCACGGCGGCCGAACCACCTTCGGCGGCGGCGGCGTCAAAGCCGGTGCCGCGCACGGTGATGACCTTGACCTTGTCCGCCGATTGGACGGTCGAGATCGCGTTGCCGGCGTAGATCGGGCGCTCGAAGGTATCCGGGCTGTCGACCTTGGTGATGTCCGACAGCTGGGCCACGTCCAGCCTTGCGGCCACGCGCGGCAGGATGTTCTTGCCGTACGGGGTGGCGGGCGCCAGGATGTGGCTGTAGTCGTTGGCGATGGCCAGCGCTTGCTCGGCCACGTTCTCGGCCAGGCCGTCGCCGAAATACGCGGCATCGGCCAGCAGCACCTTGGACACGCCGGCGATCTTCGCGGCGGCGGCGGCGGCAGCAGCGGCGTTGGCGCCAGCCACCAGCACGTGGACGTCGCCGCCGCACTGGGCGGCTGCGGTCACGGTGTTCAGCGTGGCGGCCTTGATGGATTGGTTGTCGTGTTCAGCAATGACGAGTGCAGTCATGTTTTATCTCCTGGCGCGCTCAGATGACCTTGGCTTCGTTCTTCAGCTTTTGCACCAGCGTCGCAACGTCCGGCACCATCACACCCGCGCTGCGCTTGGGCGGCTCGACGACCTTGAGGGTCTTCAGACGCGGCGCCACGTCCACGCCGAGATCTTCCGGCTTGACGATGTCGAGCTGTTTCTTCTTGGCCTTCATGATGTTGGGCAGCGTCACGTAGCGCGGCTCGTTCAGGCGCAGGTCGGTGGTCACCACCGCCGGCAGCTTGATCGACAGGGTCTCCAGACCGCCGTCCACTTCACGCGTCACCGACGCCTTGCCATCAGCCACCACCACCTTCGAGGCGAAGGTAGCTTGCGGCAGGCCTGCCAGCGCAGCCAGCATCTGGCCGGTCTGGTTGGAGTCGTCGTCGATGGCCTGCTTGCCCAGAATCACCAGTTGCGGCTGCTCCTTGTCTACCAGGGCCTTGAGCAGCTTGGCCACGGCCAGCGGCTGCAGGTCTTCGTTCGATTCGACCAGGATGCCGCGGTCGGCGCCGATGGCCATCGCGGTACGCAGGGTTTCCTGGCACTGGGCCACGCCGCAGGACACGGCGATCACCTCGGTGACCACCCCGGCTTCCCGCAGACGCACCGCTTCTTCCACGGCGATTTCGTCAAACGGGTTCATGCTCATCTTGACGTTGGCCAGATCCACGCCCGTACCGTCCGACTTCACCCGGACCTTGACGTTGTAATCCACCACGCGCTTGACTGCGACGAGTACTTTCATGCGCTCACTCCACTGATAGTCGATAGTCAGAAATTTGGTTCGCTAGCCATTATAACCACCGGCTGGGTGGCACTCTTGTTTTTCGAACGGTCGTACTATTTTATCGGTAAAGAATTGCCGGGCATAGCCCGGCAATGTGAAAACCTGCCCGCATTGTGCCGCAGGATGCCCTGCGTTACATGATTTTCGAGGCTTTTTTCAACTTACCACGCGGTAATCACCGAATCCTTGAAGGTGCTATGGACGTACTGCTTGATCTCCGGCGAGTGGTAGGCCTTGACCAGCTTGGCCACCCAGGGCTTGTTCCTGTCGGCTTCGCGGATGGCGATCAGGTTGGCATAGGGGCCCTTGGGGCCTTCCATGGCAATGGCATCCTTGGTGGGCGACAGGCCCGCCGACTCGGCGTAATTGCCGTTGATGGCGGCGGCATCGAGGTCATCCAGCGAGCGCGGCAGCTGGGCGGCATCCAGCTCGACGATCTTGATCTTCTTCGGGTTGGCGACGATGTCCAGCGGCGTGGCCTTCAGGCCGGCATCGGCGCGCAGCTTGATCAGCCCCTTGCTCTGCAGCAGCAGCAGGCCGCGGCCGCCGTTGGTGGGATCGTTCGGTACACCCACGCGCGCGCCGTCCTTGATCTGGTCGAGCGACTTGATCTTCTTGGAGTACACGCCCATCGGGAAGGTCACCGTGAAGGCAATGTGGGTGAACTTGTAGCCACGGTCCTTGATCTGCGCTTCCAGGTAAGGCAGGTGCTGGTAGCTGTTGGCATCCAGGTCCCCCGAAGCCAGCGCCGCATTGGGCTGGATGTAGTCGCTGAATTCCACCACCTGGATATTCAGGCCGTCCTTGGCCGCGACCTTCTTCACCTGCTCCATGATCTGGGCGTGGGGGCCGCCGGTGACGCCGATCTTGATCGGCTTTTCCTGCGCCACGGCGCCAGTGGCCACGCTGGCGCCCAGGGCGGCGCCGACAATCCATTGCAGCAAGTTACGACGTTGCATGTTGACTTCCTTTTTCTCGATTTCTCTAAGTCTCGGTATGTAGCCGAGTGGAACTCCGGCTTACTTGTGGCTGATGCGACGCACCAGCCAGTCGCCGAAGCTTTGCACCGCTTGCACGAAGACGATCAGGATCACCACCACCGCCACCATCACCTCGGTGATGTAGCGCTGGTAGCCGTAGCGGATGCCGAGGTCGCCCAGGCCGCCGCCGCCGATGGCGCCGGCCATGGCTGAATAACCCACCAGGCTGACGAAGGTGATCGTCAGGCCAGCCACGATGCCGGGCATGGCTTCGGGCAGCAGCACCTTCAGCACGATCTGGCCGGTGGTCGCGCCCATCGACTGGGCGGCCTCGACCAGGCCCTTGTCCACCTCGCGCAGCGCGCTTTCCACCAGACGCGCGATAAACGGAATCGCGGCGATCGTCAGCGGCACCACGGCCGCTGTGGTGCCGATCGATGAACCGACGATAAAGCGCGTGAACGGGATCACCACCACCAGCAGGATGATGAAAGGGATCGAACGCACGGCATTGACCACCACGCCGATGGTGCGGTTGAACAGCGGATGCGACAACACGCCGCCGCGGTTGGTCAGGTGCAGCAGCACGCCCAGCGGCACGCCAAACAACGCGCCGACCACGCCCGAAATCGCCACCATCAGCAGCGTCTCGTTGAAGGAGGTCAGGAACAGGTCAAACATTTCAGACCACATGCTCGAACTCCTCCACCACTACGCCTTCCTGTTGCAGGTATTCCATCGCCGCCTTCACGTCAGCCAGTTCGCCGGTGGCCATGATGGCCAGCGAACCGAAGGCCTGGCCCTGGATCTCGTCGATATGCCCGTGCAGGATATTGAAGTCCAGCCCGTAGCGGCGGATCGCCTGAGCCAGCACTGGCTGGTCCACGCCCTCGCCCGTGAACGCCAGGCGGTAGACGTGGTCGCGCCCGTTGCCGAGCCGGCTTTCCACGCGCTTGAGCACGCTGGGCGGCAATTCCTGAGCGATCACGTCGCCGATCATGGCGCGCGTGACCTCATGTTGCGGACGCAGGAACACGTCGATCACCCGGCCGGTTTCCACCACCTCCCCGGCCTCGAGCACGGCCACGCGGTCGCAGACCTGTTTGATCACTTCCATCTGGTGCGTGATCATGACAATGGTCAGGCCGAGCTCGCGATTGATCTGCTTGAGCAGTTCCAGAATGGCGCGGGTGGTTTCCGGGTCGAGGGCGGAGGTGGCCTCGTCCGACAGCAGCACCTTGGGCTTGCTCGCCAGCGCGCGGGCAATCCCCACGCGCTGCTTCTGACCGCCGCTGATCTGGGCGGGATAACGGTCCTTGAGCGCCGTCAGGCCAACCAGTTCCAGCAGCGGGAGCACCGTGTCGGAGATCTCGCTCCGCGACTTGCCTGCCAGCTCCAGCGGCAGCGCCACGTTGTCAAAGACGGTACGCGACGACAGCAGGTTGAAATGCTGGAAGATCATGCCGATGTCGCGGCGCGCCTTGCGCAGCGCGCCGCTGTCGAGCGCGGTCAGCTCCTGTCCGGCCACGATCACGCGGCCGCCGCTGGGGCGATTGAGCAGGTTGATGGCGCGCACCAGCGTGCTCTTGCCAGCGCCGCTACGACCGATGATGCCGAAGACCTCACCCGCCGCAATGGACAGGTTGACGTCCCGCAGCGCATGCACTTCCCCCGACCCTCCGGGAAAGCGTTGCGAAAGACCTTGCAGTTCGATCATGTGAAAAGAAAACGGCAACAGGCGAGAACGTCTCTCTAGCGCTGTTGCCGCATTTTATTTTTTGGGCGAAGCTCGCATTTTAAGCGATCCGCTTCATACCAGAAACGACTTTTTGCCGATGTCTTTATATGCTCACGGCATAAAGACCACAAAAAAGCCGTTTATGCGCCACGCCAGGACGGCGGACGCTTGTCGATAAAGGCCTGGACGCCCTCCAGCGCCGCCGGATCCATCATGTTGCACGCCATGGTCTGCCCCGCCAGCTGGTAGGCCGCCTCGATTCCCATCTCCAGTTGGCGGTAGAACAAGCCCTTGCCGGCGGCCACCGCGGCGGCCGGCTTGGCGCAGATGCTGGCGGCCAGGCGGGCAACCTCCGCATCGAGGGCGTCGGCGGGCACCACGCGGTTGACCAGCCCGCGGTCCCGGGCCTCCATGGCATCGATCATGTCTCCGGTCAGCAGCATCTCCATCGCATGCTTGCGCGACAGGTTGCGCGACAGGGCCACGCCCGGCGTCGCGCAGAACAAGCCGAGATTGACACCGGACACCGCGAAGCGCGCCACATCGGCCGCTACCGCCAGATCACACATCGCCACCAGCTGGCAGCCGGCAGCCGTGGCGATCCCCTGCACGCGCGCGATCACCGGCTGCGGCATCTTCTGCATCGCCATCATCATGCGGGTGCAGCGATCGAACAGGCGGCGATAGTAGTCGTGCGAAGGGGCAGCCCGCATCTCCCGCAGGTCGTGGCCGGCGCAAAATGCCCGGCCGGCGGCGGCCAGCACCACCACCCGGACCGAGGCGTCGGCGCCAGCGCGGGCAAATGCTTCAAACAGCGCATCCAGCAGGTCTTCGGACAAGGCGTTGAACGCCTCGGGGCGGTTCATCGTCAGGCGCAGCACGCCCGGTGCGTCCAGGCTTTCGCTCACCAGTGGCGTTGCAGTGCGGTTGTCGGTTTCAGCCATCCAAGGGCCTCCTATCGTTCGAGCAGCACCTTGAGGTGCGCACACACGCTGCGGCTGAGCGCGCTCAGGTTATAGCCGCCCTCCAGGCAACTGACGATGCGGCCTTGCGCATGCACGCGGGCGACATCCACCAGTTGGGTCGTGATCCAGGCGTAGTCCTGCTCGACCAGCCCCATCTGGCCCATGTCGTCCTCGCGATGGGCGTCGAAGCCCGCCGAGATAAACAGCATCTGCGGCTTGAACTCGTTCAGGCGCGGCAGCCAGATCGTCTCCACCACCTCCCGCACTGCCATACCGCTGGTATAGGCCGGTAGCGGTATGTTGGACATATTGGTGGCAATGTGCTCGGTACCGCTGTAGGGATAGAACGGATGCTGGAAGAAACTGCACATCAGCACCCGCTCCTCGCCGCGGAAGGCGGCCTCGGTGCCGTTGCCGTGGTGCACGTCGAAATCGACGATCGCCACGCGTTCGAGGCCATGCGCGGCAAGCGCGTGGCGCGCCGCGATCGCCACGTTGTTGTAGAAGCAGAAACCCATGGCCCGGTCCGGCTCCGCATGGTGGCCAGGCGGGCGCACGCAGCAGAAAGCGCTCTCGAACTCGCCGGCCATCACCGCATCGGTGGCGGCCACCGCCGCGCCCGCCGCATGGGTGGCGGCAGCCATCGTATGCGAGTTCATCAGGGTATCGGGATCGATGGGGTGATAGCCACTGGCGGGACTCGCGGCGGCCAGCGAGGCCATGTACTCCGGGCGATGCACACGCCCGATCTGCTCGGCGCTCGCGGCGGGCGCCTCGCGCCGGTCGAGCAGGCCGTCCATGCCGTGCGAGATCAGATGGTCTTCGATGGCCTGCAGGCGTTCCGGGCATTCCGGATGGAACGGCCCCATCTCATGCAGCAGGAACTCGGGATGCGTGTAATAGCCTGTGGGCATGTCTTATTGCTTTATTCGTGGTCTCCATTCGTTACGTTAGCACATGCCGCGCCAGCCACCCAGCGGGGTGCCGCACAGGCACCATCCGCTATACTCGTGGCCACTTGCAAAGGACACCATGAACGACACCCAGCGCTCCCTGCGCCGCCCGCTTTTGGGCGCCGCACTTTCCGCTGCCGCATTGAGCTTGTGCGGCGTCTCCCCCGCCCTGCTAGCCGCCGGCACGCGCCGCGTGAGCATGCGCGAAGAAGAGATCGAGCCGGGCCGCTATCGTGACAACCCCAAGAGCCGCGCCTTTATCGACGAGATGGTGGCGCGCCACGGCTTTGCACGCCCGACCCTGGAAACGTGGTTCGGCCAGGCCGTGTATTCGTCCACGGTAGTGCGCCTGATCATGCCGCCCGCCACGCCGGGGCGCAAAAGCTGGCGCGCCTACCGCTCCCGTTTCATCGAGCCGATCCGCATCAACGCGGGTGTGCGCTTCTGGCAGCAGAACCGCGACACGCTGCGCCGCGCCGAGGCCGAGTTCGGCGTGCCGGCTTCGGTGATCGTCGGCATCATCGGCGTCGAGACCATCTACGGCCGCGACATGGGCACCTTCCGCGTGATCGATTCGCTCTCCACGCTGGCGTTCGACTATCCCGACGTGCCTAACCGCGAAGCGCGCACGACGCTGTTCCGCAACCAGCTGGCCGATTACCTGCTGTGGTGCCGGGACACCAATACCGATGTGTTCTCGGTGTTGGGCTCCTTCGCCGGTGCCGTCGGCATTCCGCAGTTCATGCCGACCAGCCTGCGCGAGTACGCCATCGACTACGACGGCAACGGCCAGATCGACCTGCGCAACAGCGCCACCGACGCGATCGGCAGCGTTGCCCGCTTCCTGCAATTGCATGGCTGGGAACCGGGCCGCCCAGTGGTCTGGCGCATTGCCGCCGACGAGGGCAGCCGCGGCATCGCTGCCGCCGCCGCCGACGGCGAGCCGTGGCCCACCCGCACGCTCGATCAGTTGCTCAAGGCCGGCCTGCGCGTCGACGAGCCGATCAACCTGGCGTACGAAGGCGAAACCGGCGTGCTGGTGGTTGACCTCCCCACACCGGGCGAAACCACTGACTATATGCTTGGCCTGCGCAATTTCTATGTGCTGACGCGCTATAACCGCAGCTTCTTCTACGCGCTGGCGGTCTACCAGTTGGGCGAGGCCGTGAAAGCAGCGATGGGCTGACCTCGCCGCCCCGCCCGCCAGCAGCAAACGCAAAAAAAAAAGCAAAAAGCCCCGCAACGATGTGCGGGGCTTTTTGTTGGTGCGCGAAACAACGTGCCTCAGGCCGGGAACACCCCGGTAGAAAGATAGCGGTCGCCGCGATCGCACACCACGAACACGATGGTCGCGTTTTCCACTTCCTCGGCGATGCGCACTGCCACGCACAACGCACCTGCAGCGGAAATCCCGCAAAAGATGCCTTCCTCGCGGGCCATGCGGCGGGCCATGTGTTCGGCATCGCCCTGACTCACCGCCTCAGTGCGGTCGATGTACTTCGAGTCGTAGATCTTCGGCATGTATGCCTCGGGCCACTTGCGAATGCCTGGGATGCGTGAGCCTTCGGCCGGCTGCGCGCCAACGATCTGCACCGCCGCGCTTTGCTCTTTCAGGTAGCGCGACACGCCGGTAATGGTGCCGGTGGTCCCCATGGCGGAAACGAAGTGAGTGATGCGCCCTTCGGTATCGCGCCAGATCTCCGGACCGGTGGTCTCGTAGTGGGCCAGCGGATTGTCGGGGTTGGCGAACTGGTCGAGAATCACGCCGCGGCCATCACGCTCCATGGAATCGGCGAGGTCCCGCGCGTATTCCATGCCGCCCTTGACCGGGGTCAGGATAATCTCCGCGCCATAGGCGGCCATGCTCTGGCGCCGCTCCATGCTCAGGTCTTCCGGCATGATCAGCACCATCTTGTAGCCGCGAATGGCGGCCGCCATGGCCAGCGCAATGCCGGTATTGCCCGAGGTAGCTTCGATCAGCGTATCGCCCGGCTTGATGCGCCCGCGCGATTCGGCGCGGGCGATCATCGACACCGCCGGCCGGTCCTTGACCGAGCCCGCCGGGTTGTTGCCCTCGAGCTTGCCGAGGATCACGTTGCCGCGCGGAGCGCCAGCGGCACCGGGGATGCGCTGCAGTTGGACCAGCGGCGTATTGCCGATGGTGTCTTCAATCGTCTTGTAGGCCATGGTGAGCGGGATTCCAATGTCGGCGGACATTGTAATCCAGTCCCGAAGCCCGCGTTGCCGGCATGGCGGACATCGCAGCCCGCCATGCCGCGGCCACTCAGGCCTTCGCCTCGGCTTCGTTCTTGCTGTTGCCCAGCAGGTGGTAGAGCAGAATGGCGCCGAAAGTGGCGGTACCGATGCCGCCCAGCGTCATGCCACCCAGCTTCAGGGTCAGGTCGCCAGCCGCCACGGTCAGCGTGGCGCCGACCGTGATCAGGTTGCGCGAATTGGAGAAGTCGACCTTGTTCTCAACCCAGATGCGCCCCGCGGTGGCGGCGATCAGGCCGAACACGACAATGGTCAGGCCGCCGATCACCGGACCCGGGATGGTCAGGATCAGCGCACCGAACTTGGGCGAAAAGCCAAGCACCAAGGCCACCACAGCCGCCACCACGAAGATCAGCGTGGAGTAGATCTTGGTCACGGCCATCACGCCCATGTTCTCGGCATAGGTGGTCACGCCCGTGCCGCCGCCGCCCGCGGAAATGATGGTGGCAATGCCATCGCCGATAAAGGCGCGGCCGATGTACGGGTCGAGATTGCGGCCGGTCATCACGCTGATCGCCTTGATGTGCCCGAGGTTTTCCGCCACCAGCACGATGGCCACCGGTGCGATCAGCAGCATGGCGCTGGCCTGGAACACCGGCGACGTGAAGACCGGCAGGCCGAACCAGCTGGCCGCGGCCACGCCGGAGAAGTCGATGGCCTTGCCCATGCCCAGCCCATTGGTGCAGATGTAGTACAGCACGTAGCCGAACAAGCCGCCCACCAGCACCGGCAGCCGGCGCAACATGCCTGGCGCATGCACCGCCACCGTGCCCACGGCCAGCACCGTGGCCAGCCCCACCCAGGTGTCAAGCGCGGCGCCGCTGACGGCCTTGACTGCCACCGGCGCAAGATTCAGGCCGATCGCCGCCACAATGGCACCCGTCACCACAGGCGGCATCAGCCGCTCGACCCAGCGATATCCCACCGCCTGCACCACCAGCCCGATCAGCAGGTAGAGCACGCCGGCGGCGATGATGCCGCCCAGCGCCACCGGGATATTGGGATTGGGTCCGCTGCCGGCATAGCCGGTCGCGGCGATCACCACGGCGATAAAGGCAAAGCTGGAGCCCAGGTAGCTGGGCACCCTGCCGCGCACACACAGGAAGAAGATCAGCGTACCGATGCCCGAAAACAGGATCGCGATATTGGGATTGAAACCCATCAGGATCGGCGCGATCGCCGTCGAGCCGAACATCGCCACCACATGCTGGATCCCCGCCAGGAGCGTCTGGCCGGCAGGCAGACGCTCATCAGGCGCAATCACGCCGTGGGTCTTTAGCCGCCACTTGGGCAGGAATCCCGCATCCTCGTTACTTCCCATTGTCCTGCTCCCGTTTTTTTGGCCTGGCCCCCGCATGTGCGAGCAGGTCCGGCTCGATTTGGATTATGTTGGCCGCGCAGCCGGCTCAGGCTGCCGCGGCGTCCGCATGATACCGCGCGACCGCAATCGTGCGAAGCCACGCGGAACTAGCACGAGCCATACCAGCGTCTGGCGTCCGTACCGGTGCACGGGCGGCAAAAAGCCCCGGACCAGGCCGGGGCTTCGATGCGCAAACACGGACGATGCGGGCGTCGCGGCCGCGAGCCCGCCGGCGTCTTAGCGGGCGGCCTTGACCGGCGGCTTCTCCGCCTTGCCATCCTTCTGGGCCGCGGCCACTGCGGCCTTTGGCGCGGCGGCGCTGCCGGCGCCAATGGTCATGCCGGCCTCCTGCAAACGCAAGACCGATTTCTGCCCGAGGCCCTTGACGCGATCCGCGAGATCCGCAGCATCCTTGAAGGGCCCGCCCCGGGTGCGCTCGGTGATGATGGTGCTGGCCGTGGCCGGCCCGATGCCCTTGAGCGAAACCAGTGCGGCTTCATCGGCGGTGTTCACATCGACCGCCGCGAGCGCCGCGCCCGACAGCGAAAACCATACGGCAGCCGCCAGCAATACCTGCTTCGAAGCCGTCAGAGTTTGCTTGAACATGGGAGATTCTCCTATCCGTTTATGAAGGTCGCCTCGCCCGGTCCGGACGAGGCAACACGGAGGATAGGAGCGGCCGGCCGCCTTGGCGCACCCTGCAACAAAAATTCACCTCAACGCTACCGAGGTGTTTCCGTCAAGGGCGGCAAAGCGGACAGCGCACTTTGCGACCTCAGGCCTTGTTCTGAAGCAGCCAGCGGCAATACCGCGACACGCCTTCTTCCACTGTGTAGAACGGCTCCTTGTACCCGGCGCCGCGCAGGCGCGAGACATCGGATTGCGTGTAGCACTGATACTTGCCGCGCAACGCATCGGGGAACTTGATGTATTCCACCAGGCCCTCCTGCACCATCTCGTCGAGCGTCAGGTGGGGACGGCCATCGGCTTCGCGCAGCGTGTTGACCACGGTCGCGGCGATATCGTTGAAGGGTTGCGCACGGCCGGTGCCAAGATTGAAGATGCCCGACTTGTCCGGGTGATCCAGGAAGAACAGGTTGACCTTGACCACGTCCTCCACCGAGATGAAATCGCGGGTGTGGCCACCCGGTACGTAGCCGCCGTACTCGCCGAACAGCTTCACGGTGCCGTCGGCACGGAACTGGTTGAAATTGTGGAACGCCACTGACGCCATGCGCCCCTTGTGCGCTTCGCGCGGGCCATAGACGTTGAAGTAGCGAAAACCCACGATCTGCGACAGCGCGGTCGGCAGCGTGCGGCGCACCACCTGGTCGAACAGGAACTTGGAGTAGCCATAGACGTTCAGCGGCTTCTCGTATTCGCGTTCTTCCTTGAACACCTGCGATGCACCGTAGGTCGCGGCCGACGAGGCGTAGAGGAATTGCGTGCCCTGTTCCAGGCAGGCATCCATCAGTGCCTTGGTGTAGCGGAAGTTGTTCTCCATCATGTAGCGGCCATCAGTCTCCATGGTGTCCGAGCAGGCACCTTCATGGAAGACCGCGCGTACCTTGCCGAACTCGCCGCGCGTGAAGCGTTCGAGAAACTCGCCTTTGTCCAGGTAGTCACGGATCTCGCAGTCGACGAGATTGTGGAACTTGTCGGCACGCGTCAGGTTGTCGACGGCGACGACGTTGTCTTCGCCGCGCTCGTTCAGGCCTTTGACGAGGTTGCTGCCGATAAAGCCGGCAGCGCCGGTAACGATGATGGTCATGGTCGTGTGGGCTCAAACGAGCCGGAAGACAGCGCGGACATTACGCCGGCGTGCCGAACAATTCAGGATAGGTGACAACCGCGGTGCCCAGCTTGCCCACCACGATGCTGCCGGCGCGATTGGCGTGCTGCACGGCTTCCTTGAGTGGCACGCCCGCCCCCAGCATGGTCGCCAGCGTGGCGATCACGGTATCGCCGGCACCGGACACGTCATAGACTTCGCGCGCCTGCGCCGAAACGTGCAATACCTCCGCTTCGGTATAGAGCGTCATGCCCTCTTCCGAACGGGTCAGCAGCAACGCCTCGAGATGCAACTCCCGCCGCAGGTTCTGGGCCCGGATGGTGAGATCGGACTCGGTTTTCCAGGCACCCACCACATGACGCATTTCGGCGCGGTTGGGGGTAATCAGCGTGGCGCCGCGATAGCGCGAATAGTCGTCGCCCTTGGGATCGACGAGCACCATGCAACCCGCTGCGCGGCCCGTCTCGACCATGCGGCCCACGTGGGCCAGTCCGCCCTTGCCGTAGTCGGAGAGCACCAGCACCTTGTACTCCTTGACCAACGCCTGGAAACTATCCAGTACGGAGGCCAGCACTTCGTGCGCCGGGGCATTCTCGAAATCGACCCGCAGCAACTGCTGCTGGTGCGCCATCACGCGCAGCTTGATGGTGGTGTTGACGCTGGCGTCGCGCAGCAGGTAGGGCTGCACGTGGCTGGCGTTCAGGAGCGCCTCCAGGGTACGGCCGGGTTCGTCGTCGCCAACCACACCCAGCATGCCGACCTGAGCGCCCAGCGCGGCAGCATTGCGCGCCACGTTGGCGGCGCCGCCAAGGCGCTCGTCGCTACGCTTTACCTGCACGACCGGCACCGGTGCCTCCGGGGAGATGCGCTCGACATCGCCGAACCAATAGCGGTCTAGCATCATGTCGCCTGCCACCAGGATGCGCGATTGATTGATCTGTTGCTGCGGAATATGGTTCTTGCTCATGGACATCCTTGGCAACACTGCCCGGTCCGTCACCCGGGGCGTTGGCTTGTCGTTCCCGTTGGGTTGCGTTTCAGCGCGTCGTGGTCGGCCGCCCGATCGCATGATATTCGATGCCCGATTCCTGCATGGCCTCGGGCTCGTACAGATTGCGTCCGTCGAAGATGACGGGTGCCTTCAGGCGGCGCTTGATCTGGTTGAAATCCGGGCTGCGGAACACCTTCCACTCGGTGACGATCACCAGCGCATCGGCGCCATCGAGCGTATCCATCTGCGCATCGCTGAAATGCACGCGCGCAAAGCCGCCTTCGATATCGGCGAGATCGATTTCCAGCGCGCGCCGGGCCTCGGCCATCGAAATGGGATCGTGCACGCGCAACGCGGCACCGCGCGAAATCAGCGCACGCGCCAGCACCCGCGACGGCGCTTCGCGCATATCGTCGGTATTGGGCTTGAAAGCCAGCCCCCAGATCGCAAAGGTACGGCCTGCGAGATCCTCGCCGAAGCGCCGCACGACCTTGTCGGCCAGCACCTGCTTTTGCGCATCGTTGACCGCTTCCACCGCTTCGAGCACACGCATGGGCTTGCCATGCGCGCTGGCGGTGCGCATCAGTGCCTGCACATCCTTGGGAAAACACGAACCGCCGTAACCGGCGCCGGCGTACAGGAAACTATAGCCGATACGCGGATCGGAACCGATGCCCATGCGAACCAGTTCGATGTCCGCACCGACCTCGTCCGCCAGGTTCGCCAGCTCGTTCATGAACGAAATCCGGGTGGCCAGCATCGAGTTGGCCGCGTACTTGGTGAACTCGGCCGAGCGCACATCCATATAGAAGGTGCGCTCGTGGTTGCGGTTAAAGGGTGCGTACAACTGGCGCATGATCGCCTTGGCATGGCGGCCCGCCACGTCGGCATTGCAGCCCAGCACGATGCGGTCGGGACGCATGAAGTCCTCCACCGCGGCGCCTTCCTTCAGGAACTCGGGATTCGACACCACCGAGAACTGCAGGTCCTCCAGGCCGCGCGCGCCCAGTTCGGCACGAATGGCTTCGGTGACACGGTCGCCGGTGCCGACCGGCACCGTCGATTTATCCACCACCACCTTGAAGCCCGTCATATGCCGGCCGATATTGCGGGCAGCCGCCAGCACATATTGCAGATCGGCGGAGCCGTCCTCGTCGGGCGGCGTGCCGACCGCGATGAACTGCACATCGGCATGCTCAACGCTGGCCGCCACATCGGTGGAGAACGTCAGCCGCCCGGCCTCGCGATTGCGCTGGATCAGTTCCTTGAGGCCCGGCTCGTAGATCGGTACGCCACCCGCATTGAGCAGCGCGATCTTGCGTTCATCGACGTCCAGGCAAAACACATCGTTGCCCAGTTCGGCCAGGCAGGCCCCGGTCACTAGACCGACGTAGCCGCTGCCGATAATGGTGACTTTCATAGCTTGTACTCCAGATAGGGATTGGCGTGCGGCGCAAAAGCGTCAGCCGAGTGCCTCGCTACGGCGCGGCGCGTAAGTTTCCCAGCGGTTGCAGCCGGGGCACTGCCAATAGAACAATCTCGCGCGGAAGCCGCATTCGCGGCAGGTATAGCGCGCCAGGTTACGCGTGCGATTCTGCAGCAGGTCGCGAATCGCCGACACCTCCTGCTCCTGTTCGATATCGTGGGCGGTCGCCTGAGGCGCCTGCGCCACGGCGGTGCCCGCTTCTGCCACGCCGTTGGCCTCGCCCACGGCGGCGACCTCGGCGGCCTGCGCCTCGAAATACTTGGTCAACGCTTGCAGCGACGGCTGCCGGCGCAGTTGCTCGCGCATCAAGACGGCCGCGGCATGCGCGCCATGCAGTTCGAGTTCAGCGCGATACGCAATATCCAGCAACTCGGCCGCCAGATTGGTCCTGAGCAGGCCGCGCAGCCATTCCACCGCCCGCCCGTCATCGCCGAGCTGGCGATAAGCCTTGACGACGCGATCCGCCACCAGCGGCAGGTAGGCGGCATCCTGCCGCTCGATACCGAGCCAGTGGCCAAGCGCGCCCTGTGCATCGCCTGCCGCCATGGCCACGTCGCCCAGCAGCATCGGCGCGCGCACATTGGCGGGGTTTTCCTTGACTGCCTGCTCCAACCAGCCGATCGCCTCCGCAGGCTGCTTGCGCTGCAGCGCATCCTGCGCCAGTTCGCAGCAGAATTGCGCGATCTGCAAACTGTAGTCCTTTTGCTCCAGCGGCTGAAGTTCGCGTGCCGCCTCGATGGCCTTCTTCCACTCCTTCTCGACTTCGTAGAGTTCGAGCAGCACATGCTTGGCCGGCGCCGCATAGGGGCCGGACATCAGCCGCCGCAGCGATTCCTCGGCACGGTCAAGCAGGCCGGCGCGCAGGAAGTCCTGGCCCAGCTCATAGAGCGCGTGCTCGCGCTCGGCATCGGGGAGATCCTCGCGGCTGGCCAGGTTCTGGTGCACGCGAATGGCGCGTTCGGTTTCGCCGCGCCGGCGGAACAGGGCGCCGAGCGCGAAGTGCAGCTCGGTGGTCTCGGGGTCCAGCCGCGCCACCTCGATAAACGCATCGATGGCTTGGTCGGGCTGCTCATTGAGCAGGAAGTTCAGCCCCTTGAAATAGGAGCGCGGCAGCGCGCCCTGTTCGCTCATGAGCTGCCGCGCATCAAAGCGCGCAGCCATCCAGCCGAGGCCGAAAATGAGCGGCAGCGCGAGCAGCCACCAGGTTTCAAAAATCATTGGTCAAACTTTCGGGCCAACTACGTTGTAAGGGATGCCGGAGCCCGCCTGTGGTTCGCGGGCACCTTCCGCGGCCAAGCTGCGCGCCTCGCCGAGCGCGCGCCGCAGCCGGTTCGCTTCCATGCGCTGGCGCATCAGCGCGGGCGCTACCGCCGCCAGCGCAGCGACAATACCCAGCCCGAAAGCGGCCAGCAGGATCAGGATCAGCGGCGCTCGCCAGACGGCATCGAAGAAGAGTTGCAGGGAAGCATCGGCGGTATTGCGCAGCGCTAGCACGAACAGCAGCGCGAACAGGACGATACGGATGATCCAGGCGACAAGTTTCATGCGGGCTTCATGCGGAAGATGGGATGGTTCGGACTCCGGTGATGCGAACGCCGGCGGGCGACGCCCCTCGGTGGATTTCCGGCATTGTAGCGGAATCGTCTCGTACTAACGGTAACGGCTTGTATGCCGCAAGCATGCTGCAATAATGAAAAAGCGCCCCGATCAGGGGCGCTTTTTCGACTATCCAGTCACATCACGAGTCAAACACAGCGATTCAGGAACGGGCCAGTTTCAGCCCACCATCGTCATGCAAGGCGCTGCCGGCAACAACGGCCGGCTTCGCCTGGGCAGGCGCGCTCGGATGAGACGCGCCAGCCGCGGCGCCATGGCTATTGCCGTTGGCACCACCATTGCCATTGCCATTGCCACCGTGACTGCCGATGGCGCTGGCCCCCGCACCGCCGCCGCCAACGGCCTGCGGCAGCGCCGGGCTGCGATCAACTCGTTCACGCAACTCCTTGCCCGCCTTGAAGTGCGGCACCCGTTTCTCGGGCACCAGCACTCTTTCGCCGGACTTGGGATTGCGCCCTACGCGCGGCGGACGCCGGTTCAGGCCAAAACTGCCGAATCCACGAATCTCGATGCGGTGGCCATCGGCCAGCGCTTCGGACATCGCATCGAGGATCGTCTTCACCGAGATGTCCGCATCCCGCAGCAGTAACTGCGGGAACCGGGCAGCCAGTTTTTCGACAAGCTCGGACTTGGTCATGGGCATCCGCTAGCAGGCGTAAGAACCAATGCTTACTGGTTGTCCTGGCCGAGCTTGGCCTTCAGCAGCGCGCCCAGGTTGGTCGTGCCAGCCGTGCCGGTGTCAGCGGCGAACTTTTGCATCGCTTCTTGCTGCTCGACGTTGTCCTTGGCCTTGATCGACAGGTTGATGTTGCGCGACTTGCGGTCCACATTCACCACCAGGGCGGTGATCTGCTCGCCTTCCTTCAGCACGTTGCGGGCATCTTCCACGCGGTCAGCCGAGATTTCGGATGCACGCAGGTAGCCTTCGACGTCGTCAGCCAGTTGCACAACAGCGCCCTTGGCATCAACCGACTTGATCGTGCCATTGACCAGGGAACCCTTGTCGTTGGCCGAGATGAAGTTGTTGAACGGATCGCCCGACAGCTGCTTGATACCCAGCGAGATGCGTTCCTTGTCGACGTCGATGCCCAGAACCACGGCTTCCACTTCGTCGCCCTTCTTGTACTTGCGCACGGCTTCTTCGCCGGTTTCTTGCCAGGACAGGTCGGACAGGTGCACCAGGCCGTCGATGCCACCGGGCAGGCCGATGAACACGCCGAAGTCGGTGATCGACTTGATCTGGCCGCCCAGCTTGTCGCCCTTCTTGTGGTTACGGCTGAAATCGTCCCAAGGATTGGCCTTGCACTGCTTCATGCCCAGGCTGATACGACGCTTGTCTTCGTCGATATCCAGAACCATGACTTCGACTTCGTCGCCCAGCTGGACAACCTTCGACGGAGCCACGTTCTTGTTGGTCCAATCCATTTCGGAAACGTGGACCAGGCCTTCGATGCCGGCTTCGATTTCAACGAACGCGCCGTAGTCGGTCAGGTTGGTCACCTTGCCGAACAGGCGGGTGCTTTGCGGGTAACGACGCGAGATGCCGACCCACGGATCTTCGCCCAGTTGCTTCACGCCCAGCGAGACGCGGTTCTTCTCTTGGTCGAACTTGAGGATCTTGGCGGTGATTTCCTGGCCAACCGACAGCACTTCGCTCGGGTGACGCACACGACGCCATGCCAGGTCGGTGATGTGCAGCAGGCCGTCGATGCCACCCAGGTCCACGAATGCGCCGTAGTCCGTGATGTTCTTGACGATACCGTTGACGATCGCGCCTTCCTTCAGGGTTTCCATCAGCTTCTGGCGCTCTTCGCCCAGGGTCGCTTCCACAACGGCGCGGCGCGACAGCACCACGTTGTTGCGCTTGCGGTCCAGCTTGATGACCTTGAATTCCAGGGTCTTGCCTTCGTACGGCGTGGTGTCCTTGATCGGACGCACGTCGACCAGCGAGCCCGGCAGGAACGCGCGGATGCCGTTGACCATGACAGTCAGGCCGCCCTTGACCTTGCCCGTGACCGTGCCCGAGATGATTTCGCCGTCTTCCAGCGCCTTCTCGAGGTTCAGCCACGATGCCAGGCGCTTGGCCTTGTCGCGGGACAGGATGGTGTCGCCATAGCCGTTCTCGAGCGCGTCGATGGCCACGGAGACGTAGTCGCCGGCCTGCACTTCGAGTTCGCCCTGGTCGTTCAGGAACTCCTCCACCGGCACAAAGGCTTCCGATTTGAGGCCGGCGTTGACGACCACGAAATTGTGGTCGATGCGCACGACTTCAGCGGAAATCACTTCGCCAGCCTTCATATTGGAGCGGGCGACGGATTCCTCGAACAGTGCGGCAAAGGATTCGTTAGTTTGCAGGTCGGACATAAACTTGAGTATCAATCCGCAGTACTCGGGCCGGCGCGAGGATCGCGCTCAGTCTGCACCGGGCAGCGGGGTCAGGTTGAACAACACCGGCAGGTCTGCGTATGCAAGCACTACCGGCACTTCGGTGCGGCGGGCACGATGCGCGGGTCAGGAACCCGGCGCGGCGTACCACTGCAGCACCTGCGCCACCGCCTGATCCACCGTCATGTCGGAGGTATCGAGCAAGTGCGCATCCTGTGCGGGACGCAGCGGCGCGGCCGTGCGGGTACGATCCCGCTGGTCGCGCGACTCAAGGTCCCGCAAAAGGTCTTGAATATTAGCAGAAATTCCCTTATCAATCAATTGTTTATAGCGCCTACGAGCGCGCGCTTCGACACTTGCGGTCAGGAATACCTTCAGGCGGGCATCGGGAAAAATCACCGTGCCCATGTCGCGGCCGTCGGCAACCAGGCCCGGCAGTTTGCGAAAACCGCGCTGCAGCGCCGTCAGGGCGTCGCGAACCGACTGGTGGACGGCAATGGCCGACGCGCGGTTGCCGGTGGCTTCCGCGCGGATGGCCAGGCTGACCTCTTCGCCGCTCAGCCAGACCCGATCGGGGCCGAACTTGACATCGAGGCGGCCTGCCAGCTTTGCAAGCCCCTCCACATCCTGTGCGTCAATGCCCACACGCTCGCTGGCAAGCGCGACCAGGCGGTACAGCGCACCGCTATCCAGCAGATGGAAGCTGAGTGCGTCCGCCACCTTGTGCGCTACGGTGCCCTTACCGGAGGCTGTGGGCCCGTCGATTGTGATGACGTCGACGATAGTCATTGTTTATTGAAACAGAAAAAAATATTGATTTCTTAAATCAATTGAGAATCATTACCATGCAATCCATGGCGGGCGGCCCTGCAAATGGCAGGCGCCCCGGGCAATCAAGACAACTCCGCGAGGCAATCTACCATGGCTAAGACCCTGTCGTTCGGCATCATGCACGTTGGCATTGCCTTTGGCGTCACTTACGCGTTGACCGGCAACCTGGCCATCAGCGGCGCCGTGACCTTCATCGAACCGGCAGTCAATACTGTGGCGCATTACTTCTTCGACCGCTACTGGGACAGGCGCGAACGCCGGGACGAAGGCGCGCCCGCCATCCCCGGCGAGGAGTCCCGCCCGATGCTGGCAGTGTGATCAGCGCACCACCGCTGCAAACGCGTCGAAGTAATCCGGGAACGTCTTGGCCACGCAGCCAGGATCGTTGATGCGCACCGGCAACGGACCGAAGGCGGCCAGCGAAAAGCACATGGCCATGCGGTGATCGTCATAGGTGTCGATGCCAGCGGCCGGCGTCTTCCACGCGATTTGGGCCGGCGGCGTCACCTTCAGGTAATCCGCCCCCTCCTCCACCTCGACACCTAGCTTGCGCAACTCCGTGGCCATGGCGCTGATGCGGTCGGTTTCCTTGACCCGCCAGCTCGCGATATTGGTAAGCGTGGTCGTGCCCTCGGCAAACAACGCCGCTACTGCCAGCGTCATGGCAGCGTCCGGGATATGGTTGCAATCCAGTTCGATGCCGTGCAGGCGGCCATCGTCGCGTTCGGTACCGCGCACCTCGATCCAGTTGGCGCCCGCCATCACGTTGGCGCCCATGCGGTTGAGCGCCTCGGCAAACTTGACGTCGCCCTGGATGCTCGACATGCCCACGCCCTCCACCCGCAACGGACCGCCGCCAATAGCGCCGGCTGCCAGGAAGTAGGATGCCGAGGAGGCGTCGCCTTCAACGAATATCTCACCGGGCGAACGGTAGGCCGAACGCGCCGGCAGGATGAAACGCGACCAGCCTTCGCGCCTGACTTCGATGCCGAAGCGCGCCAGCAGGTTCAGCGTGATCTCGACGTAGGGCTTGGAGATCAACTCCCCGACGACCTCGATCTCGATGGTGTCGCCCGGCGCATCGGCCAGCGGCAGGGTCATCAGCAGCGCCGTCAGGAACTGGCTGGAAACGTCGCCGCGCACGAGGATCGGTGCGTCGATGCGGATCTGCGCGGGTGATATCTGCAGGGGCGGATAGCCCTCGGTACCAAGGTAGTCGACGTGGGCGCCAATCTGCCGCAGGCCATCGACAAGATCGCCGATCGGGCGCTCATGCATACGGGGCACGCCCGACAGCTTGTAGCTTCCGCCCTGCAGCGCCAGTGCCGCGGTCAGCGGGCGAATGGCGGTGCCCGCATTGCCCATGAACAGTTCGGCCGCCTTGTTCGGGAAGTTGCCGCCCACGCCGCGCACCACGCAAGCGCCATCCTCCTGGCGCCACTCCACGCCCAGCGTACGCAGCGCCTGCAACATCACACGCGTATCGTCGGAGTCGAGCAGGTCGCAGACGCGGGTCTCGCCGTCCGCGAGCGCCGCCAGCAGCAGCACACGGTTGGAGATGCTCTTGGAGCCCGGCAGGCGAACGGTGCCCGAGGCGCGAGTGAAAGGACCGAGCGTGAGATGTTCCATGGTTTGCATGCTAGTTGGCCGGCCGCCCTTTATGAAGGGCGGGCCGCTCCGTTGGTGACTTGGTGACTTCGCGACGCGAGCGTTCAGGGCTCGACGTTGACAGCGGGTGCACGCTGCGCGCCCCATTGCTGGCGCGCCTGGCTGGCGCGCTGAAAGATGCGCTCCAGCCCCTCGCCGTTGCTGTTTTCTATCAGCGTCTTCAAATGCGCCAGCATCGCCTGGTAAGTGGTCAGCTCGCTCAGCATCGCCTCCCGGTTGCCAACGCAGATATCACGCCACATCTCCGGCGAGGACGCCGCGATACGGGTGAAATCGCGAAAGCCGCCGCCGGCGAAATCGAGCTTCAGCGCCGCGTCCTCGGCATTGGCCACCTGGGCCACCAGCGCGTAGGACAGCAGGTGGGGCAGATGGCTGACCGCGGCAAACACGGCATCGTGCTGCACGGCGGACATCACAAAGCAATCGGCACCGGCGGTCTCCCACATGGCGCGCACGGCAGCCACGTCGATGCGGACGTTTTCCTGCAGCGGGCACAGTACGACCTTCTTGCCGGCATAGAGATCGGCCAGCGCGGCTTCCACGCCGTTCAGCTCGCGGCCCGCGATGGGATGGGCGGGCACGAACTGCGCCGCCTTGTCGCCCAGCGCGGTCTTGGCAGCCATGATGACGTCGGACTTGGTGCTGCCGGCGTCGGTGACGATGGTGGCCGGCTCGAGATGCGGCTCAAGTGCACGGAGCAGCGCAAAGGTCTGCGCCACCGGAGCGCAAAGCACGATGACGTTGGCGCCCTTGGCAGCCTCCTCCAGCGTCGCGGCTTCGTCGATCACGCCGAGCTTGAGGGCACGCTCCAGCGAGGCCTGCGAGCGGCCTACGCCGACCACCGTGCCGACCGCCCCCGCGCGCTTGAGCGCGAGCGCCAGCGAGCCGCCGATCAGGCCGACCCCGACAATAACGACACGGGAAAAATAAGGAGCGGACGCAGGAACGGTCACGGGGATACGCTGCCAGGCAAGGAAGTTCGGGAATCCGGCATTGTATCCCGTCTACGCCGGGCAACGGCGCCGCCAGTTGCGGCGGCACCAGCCGGCGAAAGCGCGCCGCCTACTTGAGCGCCCGTTCCAGCGCGGCGATGAAGGCCGCATTTTCCTCAGACAGGCCGATGGTCACGCGCAGCCATTGCGGCAGGTTGTAGTTGCCCACCGGGCGCACGATCACGCCCTGCCTGAGCAGCGCCAGGTTGACGCGCGCGCCGGCGCCGTCGTCCTGGCCCACGCGCACCAGGACGAAATTGCCTGAAGATGGCACGTACTGCAGGCCGAGCCGGTCGAAGGCCGCCACCAGTTGCGCCTTGCCGGCCCGGTTGAGTTCCGCGCTGCGCTGCAGGAAGGCCGTGTCGGCCAGCGCCGCCACCGCCGCGGCCTGCGCCAGGCTGTTGACGTTGAAAGGCTGGCGGATGCGGTTGAGCAGGTCGGTCAGCGCCGGCTGCGCGACCGCGTAGCCGATGCGCAGGCCGGCCAGGCCATAAGCCTTGGAGAAGGTGCGCGAAACCAGCAGGTTCGGATACTTGCGGACCCACGCCACTGAATCGTACTGCTGCGCGTCGTCCAGGTATTCGTTGTAAGCCTCGTCCAGCACCACCACGACATCGGCCGGCACCTTGGCCAGGAAAGCCTCGATGGCAGCCGCCGGCAGGAAGGTGCCGGTCGGGTTGTTCGGGTTGGCGATAAATATCAGGCGCGTATCCGGCACGATGGCGGCTGCCATGGCGGCGAGATCGTGCCCATAGTCACGCGCCTTGACCTCAATGGCGCGCGCGCCGATTTCCTGCGTGGCCAGCGCATACACCGCAAAGGAATGCTCGGCGTAGATGACCGACTCGCCCGGCTTCACCAGCGCGTGCGCGGCGATTTCCAGGATGTCGTTGCTGCCGTTGCCCAGCGTGAGCCAGTCGGCCGGCACATCGAAACGGGCCGACAAGACAGCCTTCAGTTCGAAACCGTTGGCATCGGGGTAGCGGCCCAGGTCGGCGACGGCGGCGGCGATGGCCGTCCTGGCCGACTCGGGCATGCCGAGCGGGTTCTCGTTCGAGGCCAGCTTGACGATGGCGGACTCGTCCAGGCCGAATTCGCGCGCCACTTCGGAAATCGGCTTGCCCGCCACGTACGGAGAGATCGCCCGCACATACTCGGGACCGAACTGCTTGCCTTGCTCTGCCATCCTGGCTCCTTGGTGATCGTCTTTCGCGGATCGCGATCCGCGATCGCCGATCCGTTCTTCGGTCTGGCTGCCGCCCGGGCGGCAAGCCTTGCTATCGACTGGACGGGTATGAACCCAGCACTTTGAAGTAAGCCGCGTTACGGCGGAGTTCTTCCAGTGCCCGCGCCACCGAGGCATCGTGCTGGTGCCCTTCCACGTCGACGTAGAAGTAGTACTCCCACGCGCCGCTGCGCGCCGGGCGCGACTCGAAGCGGCACATCGACACGCCGTTGTCGGCCAGCGGCGCGAGCAGCTGGTAGACCGCGCCAGCCTTGTTGGGCACCGACAGGATCATCGAGGTCTGGTCGCTGCCCGAGGGCTCGGTCTCGTAGCGCCCGATCACCGCGAAACGCGTGCGGTTATGCGGATCATCCTGGATGTGCGTGCGCACCAGATGCAGGTGATAGCGATTGGCGGCGGACTCGCCGGCGATAGCCGCCACGGTGGGATCTTCACTGGCCATGCGCGCCGCTTCCGCATTGCTCGATACGGCCTGGCGCTCCAGATGCGGGTAGTTGGCCGTTAGCCAGTGCTGGCACTGCGCCAGCGCCTGCGCGTGCGCGCGCACCACGGTCACGCCCTTCATGTCCGGCGACGACGCCATCAGGTTGTGATGCACCTTCAGCGCGATTTCGCCGCTGATTTTCAGCGAGGTCTGCAGGAACAGGTCCAGCGTGCGGGACACCGCGCCCTCGGTGGAATTCTCCACCGGCACCACGCCGTACTCCACGGTGCCGGCTTCCACCGCACGGAACACCTCGTCGATGCTCGGGCACGGCACGCCGCTCACCTCGTGGCCGAAATGCGCGTACAGCGCCTGCTCGGAGAACGTGCCCGCGGGGCCCAGGAAAGCAACTTCAAGCGGCTTTTCCAGGCCGCGGCAGGCGGACATCACCTCGCGCCAGATCGCCGCCACGCTGTCGTCGAGCAGCGGGCCGGGATTGGCGCCCTGCACCTTGCGGATCACCTGCAGCTCGCGTTCCGGACGGAACACCGGCGCGCCATATTTCTTCTTGACCTCGCCCACATCGAGAGCGAGTTGCGCACGGCGATTCAACATTGCCAGCAGTTCGCGGTCCAGCTTGTCGATCTGCTCGCGCAACGGCGTCAGTTCGACGCCCAGCGCCTTCTCGGCCGCGCCATTGTCCGGCTGCGCCTCCTCCTGCGCGATGTCTTTGTCTTGATTTGTCATTGTATGAATCCGCTACGCCACGTCATTGCGAAGTGGCCCTGGAAAAAACCGAATCGGCACTGCGGCGGCAGCGCCAGGCGATGCCGCCGCAAACGAAGGATCAGGCCGCGGTGCGCTCGAAGTCGCGCATGTACTCGATCAGGGCGGCGACGCCCTCGAGCGGCATCGCGTTGTAGAAGCTGGCGCGCATGCCGCCGACGGACTTGTGGCCCTTGAGCTGTACCAGCCCCCTGGCGCGCGCACCGGCCAGGAAGGCATCGTTGCGCGATTCGTCAGCCAGGAAGAATGGCACATTCATGCGCGAGCGGCAGCTCGGATCGATATCGTTGCGGTAGAACGCGCTTTGATCCAGGAACTCATAAAACGCGTGCGCCTTGGCGATATTGCGTTGCTCGATCGCATCCACGCCGCCCTGCGCCTTGAGCCACTTGAAGACCAGCCCGGCGATGTAAATGGAATAGGTCGGCGGCGTGTTGTACATCGAGTCATGCTCGGCCACCAGGCGCCAGTTGAAGGCGGTCGGGCAAAGCGGATGCGCATGGCCCAGCAGGTCTTCGCGCACGATCACGATGGTCAGGCCGGCCGGCCCGATATTCTTCTGCGCGCCACCGTAAGCCACCTGCACGCGCGACCAGTCGACCGGGCGCGACAGGATGTGGCTGGAAACGTCGGCCACCACCACCGGCCCGCCGTCGCGGTGCTGGCCGATGTCGGGCACGTCCTGGAACTCGACACCGACGATGGTCTCGTTGGTGCACAGGTGTACATAGGCGGCATCGTCCGACAGCTTCCAGTCGGACACGTCCGGGATACGCACGAATTTTTGCGCGGTGCTGGAGGCCGCGATATTGACCTCGCCATAGCGGCGCGCCTCCTGCTCGGACTTCACCGACCACGTGCCGGTGACAACGAAATCCGCCTTGGGGCGTTCCGCGTTCAGGCGAGACATCAGGTTGAGCGGCACGATGCCGTTCTCGCCAATGGCACCGCCCTGCAGGAACAGGATGCGGAAGCCTTTCGGCACGTGCAGCAACTCGCGCAGGTTCGCCAGCGCTTCCGCCTGGATCCCCTCGAACTCGCGGCTGCGGTGGCTCATCTCCATCACCGAGACCCCGGTACCGTGCCAGGACAGCATCTCGTCGGCTGCCTGCAGCAACACTTCGGTCGGCAGGGCCGCCGGACCGGGCGAGAAGTTATAGACACGCTCGGCCACGGCGCGCTGCATCATGGCGGCAAGTGCTGGATTCTGGGGTTCGTTCATGGATCGGGATGGAAATGAAAAATGGCTGCCGGTGTTACCCAAGCAGCCATTATCCATCAAACCCGCGCCAGATAGGGGAGCCGGGGATAGTGCCCCGTACGCCCCACCGGCCCGCCGGTGAATTACTTCGAAGCGGCGGCGATTTCCTTCTCGGCTGCGTCGCGCATCGACTTGCCAACCTGCGGGCCGTACTTCTGCATCATCGAGCCCCAGATTTCCTGCGTAGCCTTGCCTTGGTTCGCCATGAACTTCTGGCCCGTGGGCGACTTCAGGAACGTGGTCAGATCCTTGATTTCCTGAGCGCTGTAGTACTTGGCGAAGGCGTCGTAGTGGGCCTTCATGGCGTCGCTCTTGAAGCCATCGGTGGTGAACGCCGTACCGGCGCCGTCCACCATGCGCTGCACGGCGCCATTCTTCTTGAGCTTGTCGACGGCGGCTTGCTTCTGCTTGTCGTTGAGCGTCTTGTTCTCGACCAGTACCTGCTCCAGAACCATGGGCGCTTCCTGCTTGGCGCCCTGCTGCCAGTTCTCGGCCTGGCCCTTGACGGCCTGGTCGGCCTGCATCACGGTCAGGAGCTCCTTGATGGCAGCGGTCTTGTCCGCATCCTGGGCATGCGCCGCGTTGGCCAGCATCATGGCCGGCACGAAGGCAGCCAGAACAGCGATACGTCGATAGGTTTTGAACATTGTGACTCCCTGGTAAATATGTCCGTTTTAGTCCCGCAGCCGGCAATCGAGTTCCGGCCATCGGGTCAATGTTGCAACAACTTACGAATTGGATCCTGTGTCAGGGGTGCCAGCCTCGGTGCCGTCCTGCGCACCTGCCCCCGGCTCTCCCTCGGCAGCAGCATCGACCCCGTCGAGTTCATCACCCGCCACACCGTTGTCGGCGTCGCTTTCGACGATTCGCTGCAGGCCGGACAGCTTGGTGCCTTCGTCCACGTTGATCAGGGTCACGCCTTGCGTGGCACGGCCCATCTCGCGGATTTCAGATACGCGCGTACGGATCAGCACGCCGCCGGTCGTGATCAGCATGATCTCGTCTTCCGGCGACACTAGCGCGGCAGCCACCACCCGGCCATTGCGCTCGCTGGTCTGGATCGCAATCATGCCCTTGGTGCCCCGGCCGTGTCGAGTGTACTCGGCGATCGGGGTACGCTTGCCGTAGCCATTTTCGGTGGCGGTCAACACACTGCCCACCGCTACGTCCTGCTCGCTGGTCTCGGCCGGCGCCACCAGCATGGCGATCACGGTCTGGCTTTCTTCCAGGTTCATGCCGCGCACGCCGCGCGCCTGCCGGCCCATCGGACGCACATCGTTTTCATCGAAGCGCACTGCCTTGCCGGAGTCCGAGAACAGCATCACATCGTGCTGGCCATCCGTGACGGCGGCGCCGATCAGGTAGTCGCCCTCGTCGAGATCGACAGCGATGATGCCGGCCTTGCGCGGGTTGGAGAACTCGGTCAGCGCCGTCTTCTTCACGGTGCCGCGCGCGGTGCCCATGAAGATGAAGTGCTCGGCGTCAAACTGGCGCACCGGCAGGATGACGTTGATCTTCTCGCCGTCAGACAGCGGGAACATATTGACGATCGGCCTGCCGCGCGAGTTGCGCGACCCCTGCGGCACCTCGTACACCTTCAGCCAGTACAGCCGGCCGCGGTTCGAGAAGCACAGGATGTAGTCGTGCGTGTTGGCGACGAACAGCGTGTCGATCCAGTCGTCTTCCTTGGTGGCGGTCGCCAGCTTGCCCCGCCCGCCGCGCTTCTGCGCCCGATACTCGGAGATCGGCTGGCTCTTCATATAGCCGCTGTGCGACAGCGTGACCACCATGTCCTGCGGCGTGATCAGGTCCTCGGTATCCAGCTCGGTCGCATTGAGCTCGATATGCGAGCGGCGCAGGTCGCCGAACTCCGCGCGGATGGCGGTCAGCTCGTCGGTGATGATGGTGCTGATGCGCTCCGGCCGGGACAGGATATCGAGCAGGTCGGAGATGACCGCCATGACGTCGCGGTATTCCTGGACGATCTTGTCCTGCTCCAGGCCCGTCAGGCGCTGCAGGCGCATCTGCAGGATTTCCTGGGCCTGCGAGTCGGACAGGCGGTACAGGCCGTCGCCCTGCATGCCGAAGATGGCAGGCAGGCCGTCGGGGCGGTAGGAAGCGCGGCCGCCCGGCGTGTCGCCTTCGGCGCGTGCCAGCATCTCGCGCACCAGGCTCGAATCCCACGCCTTCGCCATCAGCCCTTGCTTGGCGATGGGGGGCGTCGGCGCTGCCTTGATGATGGCAATGAACTCGTCGATATTGGCCAGCGCGACCGCCAGGCCTTCCAGCACGTGGCCACGCTCGCGCGCCTTGCGCAGCTCGAACACGGTGCGGCGGGTGACGACTTCGCGCCGGTGCGACAGGAAGCACTCCAGCATCTGCCGCAGGTTCAGCAAGCGCGGCTGGCCGTCGACCAGCGCCACCATGTTCATGCCGAAGGTGTCCTGCAGCTGGGTGTGCTTGTAGAGGTTGTTCAGCACCACCTCAGGCACTTCGTTGCGCTTGAGCTCGATCACCACGCGCATGCCGGACTTGTCGGACTCGTCGCGGATATCCGAGATGCCTTCGACCTTCTTGTCCGTCACCAGCTCGGCAATGCGCTCCAGCAAGGTGCGCTTGTTGACCTGGTAGGGCAGCTCGTCGACGATGATCGCCTGGCGCTGGCCACGATCGATATCCTCGAAGTGCGTCTTGGCGCGCATGACGACGCGACCACGGCCGGTGCGGTAGCCTTCGCGCACGCCCTGGATGCCATAGATAATGCCCGCGGTCGGGAAATCCGGCGCCGGAATCAGCTCGATCAGCTCGTCGACCGTGGCTTGCGGATTGCGCAGCAGGTGCAGGCAGCCGTCGACCACTTCGTTGAGGTTGTGCGGCGGGATATTGGTGGCCATGCCCACCGCGATACCCGACGATCCATTAATCAGCAGATTAGGGATGCGCGCCGGCAGAATCAGCGGCTCATTCTCCGAGCCGTCATAATTCGGCCCGAAATCGACAGTTTCCTTATCGATATCGAGCAACATCTCGTGGGCGATCTTGGACAGGCGGATTTCGGTATAACGCATGGCTGCCGCGTTATCCCCGTCCACCGATCCGAAATTACCCTGGCCATCGACCAGCATGTAGCGCAGGGAGAAATTCTGCGCCATGCGCACGATCGTATCGTATACAGCAGTGTCGCCATGAGGGTGATACTTACCGATCACATCCCCTACGATACGCGCCGATTTCTTGTACGGCCGGTTCCAGTCGTTGTTAAGCTCATGCATCGCATAGAGCACACGCCGATGTACCGGCTTCAAGCCATCCCGGACATCGGGAAGCGCGCGCCCTACGATCACGCTCATTGCGTAATCGAGATAAGAGCGGCGCATTTCCTCTTCGAGGGAGACCGGAAGGGTTTCTTTGGCGAATTGATCCATTGCGGCGTGGGTTATCCGGCGAATTTAAACAGAAGGCACCCAGGTGAATCACCATTCGCCAAGCGGCGTCCGGCAGTTGGGCAACGTGGCATTCTAACATGCGCGGCTGCCCTCCCCCGCAGCCGCCTCCCCCCCCTCCAAAGGGCCTTTGGCGACGCCGGGAAACGACGAGAAAAGCCGCCGCGAAAATCCTGCAAGCCCGGCCAGACAAGGGTTTGCGGGCATCGCAAGAGCCATGTTGCACAAACACCACAGGCCCAAAACCCATTGGTGGAATCGAATATATTTACTTCTTAGGAAACGACCCTTGTGGCACAATTCCCCAGCGAAGAGCCAGACATTGTTCGAAGTGGAGCATACACCGCATCGAGAATGTTATACTCCGAAGAATGTATGACTTGTTTCCGTCCATTTGCTCGCAGTAACCCTGCGGTGATCTCATCCTGAGAGGAGAAATATGAAAAAATTTGCCAAGCTCGCGCTCGTTGCAGCTACCGCAGTAATGGCTGCATCCGCTCAAGCCCAGTCCGTCCCCTACGAAAAGAAGGCTGTGAACGATAACTGGGGCAACGGTACGAGCGAGTACGTGTGGAAGAACGGCACGAACGAGCTCTGCTGGCGCGACAGTTCGTGGACCCCGGCCACCGCCAACGCACTGTGCGACGGCGCCCTGGCTCCGGCGGCTGCTCCGGTGGCACCGCCCGCACCGGTTGCTCCTCCGGTTGTTTCCAGCGAAAAGGTCACTTTCGCTGCTGACACCCTGTTCGACTTCGACAAGGCTGTCCTGAAGCCGGAAGGCAAGGCCAAGCTGGACGACCTGACCTCCAAGCTGTCCGGCATCACCCTGGAAGTGATTATCGCAGTTGGCCACACCGACTCGTTCGGCTCGGACAAGTACAACGATCGCCTGTCGATCCGTCGTGCTGAAGCCGTCAAGGCCTATCTGGTGAGCAAGGGCGTTGAAGCCAACCGTGTGTACACGGAAGGCAAGGGCAAGCGCCAGCTGAAGGTTGACCCGAAGTCGTGCAAGGGCAACCGCAAGGCGCAGATCTCCTGCCAGCAGCCGAACCGCCGCGTGGAAGTCGAAGTGGTCGGCACCCGCAGCGCACGTTAATCGGATCCTTTCCGATGAAGAAAAGCCCAGCGCGAGCTGGGCTTTTTTTTTGATACAGTGGCTGCATACTTTCCGCTTTCGCGCCGCCGCCTGGCCGCGCGCCAAAATCCATGACGCAGATCTCCCCTCCGCACCATCCCACCGTTGAAACCACCCAGCTCGGCAAGAATGCCGATGCCCGCGAAATCGACAAATTCAGCGAACTGGCCCACCGCTGGTGGGATCCGGAGAGCGAGTTCAAGCCGCTGCACGAACTTAATCCCTTGCGGCTCGGCTGGATCGACGGCATTGCCGCGCTCGAGGGCAAGCAGGTGGTCGACATTGGCTGCGGGGGCGGCATCCTCGCCGAAAGCATGGCGCGGACCGGCGCCACGGTGCGGGGCATCGACTTGTCTACGAAGGCCCTCAAGGTCGCCGACCTGCACAGCCTGGAGTCAGGCGTCCCGGTGACCTATGAAGAAATCGCTGCCGAGGCGCTGGCTGCCCGCATGCCTGCCGGCTTTGACGTAGTGACCTGCATGGAAATGCTGGAGCACGTGCCGGACCCGCAGTCGATCGTGCGAGCCTGCGCAACCCTGGTACGGCCAGGCGGGCATGTGTTCTGCTCCACCATCAATCGCAATTTCAAGGCCTATATGCTGGCCGTGGTCGGCGCCGAGTACGTACTCAGGATGCTGCCACGCGGCACGCACGACTACGACAAGTTCATCACGCCGTCGGAGCTCGCGCGCTTTGCGCGCAATGCCGGGCTTGAACTCGTCGAGATGCGCGGCATGAGCTACAACCCGCTGACCCAGGTCTACTCGCTGGGCAGGGACACCGATGTGAATTACCTGATGGCGTTTCGCCGCCCCGCCTGAATATGCGCGCCTACGACGCAGTCTTCTTCGATCTCGACGGCACCCTTGCCGACACGGCTCCGGATCTGGCCGCGGCAGCCAACCGGCTGGTCACCGAGCATGGCCGCCCTCCCGTGGCGTACGAGCAACTCCGCCCTGTCGCTTCGCACGGCGCGCGTGGTCTGATCGGCGCGGCCTTTGGCAAGAGCCCGGCCGATCCCGAGTTTCCCGGCCTGCGAGACACGTTCCTGGACTATTACGAGGCCGACATCGCGGTGCATACGCGCCTGTTCGACGGCATGGCCGAGGTCCTGGACGCGCTGGAAACCGCCGGCATCCGCTGGGGCATCGTCACCAACAAGATCACCCGCTTCACCGCTCCGCTCGTCGCCGCCATCGGCCTGGCGCCCCGCGCCTCGGCGGTGGTCAGCGGCGATACCACGGCGCACGCCAAGCCCCACCCGGCACCGCTGCTCCACGCGGCCGACGTAAGCGGCGTGGCGCCCGAACGCTGCGTGTATGTCGGCGACGACCTGCGCGACATCCAGGCAGGCAAGGCCGCCGGCATGATCACGATCACCGCCGCCTATGGCTACTGTGGCGATGGCGAACCGCCCGAGGCATGGGGCGCCGACTACCTGGTGCGCCACCCAAGCGAGCTGATCGCGCTGCTGACACCGGCAGGAGCGCGCTGAGGTCAGAACGGCTCCCGGGGAACCCGCCAACACTTCGGGCCTCCAACGGAGTACAATCTTAGTTCTTGACACTGTTCACACAGTTCACGCAGGGGCCGACCTGGTTTCGACGTGGGTTACAAAGCAGTGGAGGGCATACCGAGGACCCGTCACCTCGTTAATCAATGGGAATGCAATAACTGCTAACGACGAACGTTACGCACTGGCCGCTTAATTGCGGCCGTCCTCGCACTGGCTCGCTGGCGGGCTAGAGTCGCAAGACTACGCGAGGTCATATACGCCAGATAAGCCCTGAGTGAGTCACGAACCCAGGGACGAAAATCTAGTGACTCGCCGTTGTAGAGCGTGTTCGTCCGCGATGCACCGGTTAAATCAAATGACAGAACTAAGTATGTAGAACTCTCTGTGGAGGGCTTGCGGACGCGGGTTCGATTCCCGCCGGCTCCACCAATATTCAGTCCCGGATAATCCCGGGACTACCCAAACCCCCGAAGGCTCGATGCCTTTCGGGGGTTTTCTTTTTGGTGGACTGCCTATAATCGCCCGCCATAATCCGGAGATACCAGGAACCATGGCGCCAGTGCGAATCTCGCATCGCGCTAATGAAATGGGCGACGCTTACCGCCCCAGCGCCCTGAGCGCCGACGCCCAGCTGATAAGCACCTCGTGCTGGCGCACGGTGAGTTCGCGCTGCGCTTCGAGCCATGCCATGTCTGCCCGCAGGGCGGCATCGCGCGCGCTTGTCCCCGCCGCGACCAAAGCCCTGGCCGCGGCCTGATCAGCCGCGCGCCGTGCGAGACCGGCTGCCGCGATCCCGCGCTGCCTGCTGGCAGTGGCCACGGCCCCGAGCGCGACTTCCACCTCGCCCAGCGCGGCCAGCACTGTCCTGCGGTAAGCTGCTTCCTGCTCTTCGGCAGTCGCGGTCGCGTGGGCGGCATGGGCCCGCAGCCTGCCCCCGTCGAACACGGGCATCTGTACCGCGGATCCGAGCGCCCAGCCAAGCGCATCGCCACTGAGCCACCGACTCAGAGACTCGCTCAGGAACCCCGACGTGCCTGTCGGCGTGAGCGTGGGATAGCGCTCGCGCCGTATCCGCTCGGCGGCCATGCTGGTGGCAACTACGCGGTGCCATGCCGCATCGATATCGGGGCGGCTGGAGATCACCGAAGCGGGCATGTCGGCGCGCAGGGACCCGGTGAACGCCATCCGGCCGAGATATCCGTCCTGCGCCTCCAGTTGCAGTTCCGATGGCGCACGGCCCAACAGCACCGCCAGGCGAGAGATGGCTTCGTGGCGATCTTCTTCAATCTGCGCCAACGACTGCTGCCGCTGCGCCACCAGATCGGCCCGATGCCGGACGGCGGCCCGCGTTGCGAGCCCAGCCTCGCGCCGACCGGATTCGTCCGCCGTCAGCTTGCGGGCAACCTGCAGATCCAGCAGCAAATCCTGGCGTAGCGCGTCGGCCAGACGGACATCGGCGTAGGCGCGTACGACGTCATGAATCAGCCACTGCCGCACCGCGCGGCGATCCGCCTGCGTCGCATCGGCGTGGGCGCCGGCCTCGCCCTGCGCAAGCGCCAGGCGGCCAAACAGATCGATTTCATAACTGGCGGCGAGTTGCGTGCCAAAGTGCGAACTCCGGTACGGTGGCACGCGAAAGTGACCGCCCTCGCCATCCCGGAACGTGGATTGCTGGATACGCCCCCGCTCCGCATTCACGTTCAGGTCCGGGCGCGGCATCCTGTTTGCACGCGCGGCATCCACCGAGGCGTGCGCCTGCCTGACCCGCGCGGCCGCTGCCCGCAAGTCCAGGCTGTCATCGAGCGCGACATCCACCAGGCCGTTCAGAACGGGATCGCCGAGGCTTGTCCACCAATCGGCGGGCAGCGCCGCATCGGCGGCATCGGGCAACCCGCTCGCTTCGGTGACGAGGCCGGACCACCGTTGGGTTGGCGGCGCGGGCCGCGTTGGCGAGACCGTGCCGGACACGCATCCGCCCAACAGGAACGAGAGCCCCAGCATGGCAATGCAGATTCGGGGCATCCTGTTCCTCCTCAGCTCGCCAGGAAGCGCACCACCACGCGCTGGCCAATGAGCAAGTCTTGCGCATCCAGCGCGACGACTACCTCTACGACACGGTTGTCCTGCTTCTCGGCAGGGTCCTCGCCCGCGCTTCGCTGCCCGACGATCCTGCCAACGCGCAGCACCTTGCCGCGCCACCGCCTTGCGGGATCCGCCTCCAGGAGGATTTCCGCCACACCTCCCGTCTTGATGCCCGGGATGTATTGCTCTTCCAGTTCGGCACGAACGATGCGGCCAACATCCGGGGCGAACAGGAAGAGCGGCGTAACATTGAGCGTGCTGACGCCATTGCCGGGCCGCGCCTGCCGCTGGATGATCTGGCCATCGAGCGGTGCCGTGATGGACCGCTCCTGCACTTCGCGCTCAGCGATGGCGAGCCTGGCGCCTGCCGTGACGATGGCGGCTTCGGCGGCAAGCAAGCCCACCGCCGCGCTGGCGCGCCGGTCCCTGGCCTGATCCAGTTCCTGGCGCGGAATGGTCTCGTCATCGGCAAGCGGTTGCAGCCGCCTGGCCTCGCGCTCGGCAGCCGCGAGTTCCACGCGGGCCTTGTTGCGTTCCTGGACGGCTTGCCCGACTTCGGCACGGGCCAGAGCGAGGCCGCGCACCGCGATCTCCGTGTCCAGCGTTGCCAGCAACTGGCCAGCCCGCACCCGATCGCCTTCCTCGACCATGACGCGAGCAATCACGCCGTCGCGCCTGGCGGCCAGGCGCACCGGGCCGCCCTCGATGTCGACGCGCCCCTTGGCGCTGGCAAGCGCGCCCGCCGGGACGCCATGCTGGGCGGACGTTGGCGCGCCTGGCGTTTCATGGCCGCATGCGCTCAGCCACAGCGCGGCGGCAACGAGCCAGCAAGCCTTCGGCAGGCGAATCGGACTATGCATATTCATGTTTGCGCTCCTCTGGCGCGAGGTTGTTTGCAGACGGTTGCCCATGCTGTTGCCGATCACGGATGACGATGCCGTCCTCGAGCTCGATGACGCGGTCGGCATGCGACAGGAGCCGGGGGTCATGGGTGACTCCCAGCACCGTTGCGCCATGCTCGGCGGCGATCCTCTTGAGCAGGCCGATCACGATCTCTCCGTTGGTCTTGTCCAGCGCTGACGTCGGTTCATCGGCAAAGATCAGCCGGGGGTTCTTGACCAGCGCCCTGGCAATGGCCACGCGCTGCTTCTCCCCTCCTGAAAGCTCGGCGGGCCGCAGGTGGCTGCGATGGCCCAGGCCCACTTCATCGAGCACGCGCCGCGCTCGCGCAGCCGCCGTTGCGCCACGCGCGCCGAGGTACTGCAGGGGCAGCAGCACGTTCTCGAACGCGGTGAGCGCACCGAACAGGTTGAAGCCCTGAAAGACAAAGCCGCAGTTCTCCATCCGAAACCGGTCCAGCGCCGCTTCATCCAGCGTCCACAGTTCGGTGTCCTGTGCAAAGACCTGGCCGGTGTCCGGCCTGAGCAGTCCGGACATCATCGACAGCATCGTGCTTTTGCCCGATCCCGAAGGCCCGACAATCAGCGTCAACGCCGCCGGATAAATCTCGAGACTGCTGTCCTTGATCACCTGCTGCGTGATCTTGCCGACCGTGAACGCCTTGGCGATGCCGCGACTGGCGAGTGAAGGTTGGATGGGCATGGGTTCCCCCTCAACGAAGCAGTGATGCAGGCTCGGCGCAGCCCAACGGCCTTAGCGCGAGCAGCCCGGAAACGATGGCGATCGCAAGCAGCAGCACGCAGACGCCTGCCAGCATCCAGGCGGGAAACCGCATGGCAATCCGCAAGGCATCGCCCAGCCATGCGATCAGCAGCGTGACTATCCCCGTCGCGAACAGGCCGGCCACCCCGACCCAGAGCGACCGCTCAACCACGATGACCCGCAACGATTTGTGCGGTACGCCCAGCGCGCGCAGCGCGGCGAACTCCTTGACCGAGGCCAGGATGGCGCCTGAAAGCGTCTGGCTGGTTATGACCATGCCCACCACCGGGGCCAGCAGGGATGCAAACCCGGTGCCGATCCCCGAGCCCGACTCGAGCAGCCAGTAAGCCTGCGACTGCGTGGAAAGGGCGTCTGCCGTCCAGACGCTGTAGCGTGGGAATCGCGCCTTGTCCGAGATCCCGGCGGCCACCTTGTGCGCATCGAATCCCGGCTTGAGCCGAACCAGGTAGAAGGCAGCCTGCTCGGCGGTTTCCGGAGCGAGGTATCGCGCGGTCGCGGACGAGGCCAGTACATTGACGCCGCCGACGGAGCGTATGCCTTCGACGACGCCGGCGATGCGCGCCCGCCGGCCATTGATCTCAACCGCGGTGCCTACCTGCGCGCCCAGTTTGCGCATGTCGGCAACGTCGATGATCATGGCATTGGGCTCGCGCAGCAGCGCCCGCTCATCTGGCGTGAGCAGCCGCGAAAAAGCGAGCCCGGCACCGGACACATCCATGGCGTGGAGCAGCACCGATACTGGCACCCCGTCCGGGCGCCTCAGGTCTCCGTATGCGGTGGTATAGGCTTCGATCCTGCCGGCACCGGGATGGGACCAGGCAAGCGCATCGCTCCCGCGCCCTAGCGGCCGGCCGAGATCGACACTTTGCGTGTTGCGAAAGCCGATCCAGAGCTCGGCGCCGGATTTGTCGACTACCGCCGCGACCGAGCCGAACAGCCCCAGCAGCAGCGCCAGTTACACAACGATCAGCAGGCCCGCGAAGGTGATGGCGAGCACGGCGGCGAGGTAGCGCCGCCATTCATGGACGAGGGTGGCACGAGCAAGGGAAACCATGCCTGCCTCAATCGCAACGAGGCGCCGGGGCAATGCGGCGGATCAGGGTGTATCGCTCGACCACCAGTCCGAGCGGGCCCCGCACCTCGACCAGCGCCCGGTGCGCGGAGGCCTGGCTGATATCGACCGGATAGCGCCTGACGGCTGTGCCACCGAGCAGCGTCGCGGGATCGGCGATCTGGCCAATCAGCATGGGCGCGCTCCCATCCGTGCTCTTTAATCAGGTGCCGTTACGTGGGCCGTCCCGATCAGGCAAAGATATAGACGCGGCAGAAATCCGCCATCGCGGTGGCCGTGGCCTGCATATCGATTTCGATGCCCGTGTCGCGGTCGAACCCCAGGCCGGAAAACATGGCCAGGATCAGGTTGGTAGCGCCGCGCGCATCGAGCGAGGCTCGCACCCAGCCCTCGCGCTGGCCGCGCTCGAGTTCCGCGGTCAGGGTCTGGCGCAAGTCCCGGTCAAAGGTCAGGACCTTCTCGTTCCATTCCGGATCGCGCTGTAGTTCCAGCCAGCTGTCCGCGCCCAGGTCGTAATCGGAGGGCGCGAGGACCGCCGCCAGCCCTGCCGCATCTACCTGGCTGAGCCATTCGAGCCCTTCCCTGCTCGCCAGTTGGCGAACCTCGCCCTGGTAACGCGCGAACTCGCGGGCGGCAATCTCCATGATCATTTCCCGCTTGCTGCCGAAATGCCTGAACACGGTCCCGGCGCTCAGTCCAGCCTCGGCGCAGATGTCCTCGGTGCGCGCGGAGTGGAATCCCTTCGCCTTGAAGGTGCGCGCTGCCGCCTGCAAGATGTCGTCCCGGCGCTGAGCGTGAAGCTGTTCGTCCTTCGTTCTGGCCATGATTTTCATAAACGGAGTAATCCGTCGCATTATATGGGCATTCGGAACTGTGTCAACTGTCCGCCGCAGACTTGTCGCAGCCGCCCTGTCTTGCGAATCCGCGCGGTATTCGCCCAGAATTTTTTCGCCTCCTTTACGAAATTAAGAGCCGTCTGATTCACATTAGCAATGATTCTCTGCATCATCTGGTCAGATCGCCTCCCAGGAGGCGACCTTCCGGGTCGGGGGAATCACCCTCCCGGCCATCAGTTGCCCTCCAGCGCCCGCCAGTTCCTGTGCGGGCGTCTTTTTCGCGAGGCATATACCCGATGCCAGCCGATTTCGGAGCGAGCAAGCACCGCGGCCCCACTTTGCCGTCTACTGCATTAATTTGTAATCAGCTGTTACAGTCCACTTCTTTTTCGACGACCGGAAGGCGGCGCCAGAGCCGCCCGGGTTCACCGGAACGGGCAACGTATAAATGAGGAGAATGATTGGGGCAGCCAGCTTCGCGCTGGCTCTCGCGGGCTGCGGCGGATCGGGGATAACGCGCGACGGAGGTGATCGATACCACCGGGCTTGGCCCGGGATTCGCGCGGCTGGATATCGACGCCAACGGCAAGTTCACCGTCGACGGCGGCCCGGGCTGCAGCTTTACGGACAGCGCCACGCCGCGCCGCCAGGGCAAGGTCTACAACGTCAGCATTACGTTGGGCGGCCCACCCTGCCGCAATCCGAATACGGTCATGAGCGGCGTGGCCTATTACGATCCGACCACCACGCATAGCTTGCCCACCCCCGGCCAGCTCTATCTGTTCGCGATGCGGGCCGATCGCGAGGTGGGCTTCCTCTTCACCGGCAAGCACTGATGCCAGGGTGCGGCAATCGCGCCCTGAATGGCACGCCCGTGCGGCTTAGAGGAAACGGTCTAGCAGCTTGCGGCTGGCCTTGTCCAGGCCCATCAGGTTACGCACCAGATAGTGGATGCCGTGGCTGTCGGAGATCAGCAGCGTGGAACCAGCCAGGCGGCGGATGTCTTCCTCGCCGCGCAGTACCAGCGAGCTGCGGCCGCGGTCGGTCTCCACATCCCAGGTGCTGGGGGTGGCATAGGTCGACACCGAGCGGATCCGGCGGATCTCCGGCATGAATTCCCGGCTGGCCAGTTCGGCCTCGATCATCTCGCGCACGGGGACCGGCAAGGTGTCCAGGCGAGGCAGCCACGCCAGTTCGCGGCCGTCGGCGCTGATCATGCCGACGCCATCGTCCGGCGCGGCGATCGGGAAAGCGCGCACGGGCACTACGCCCTCATGCACGGTCCCATCCGCCGTGGTCATCACCAGGCGCCCAAAGGCATTGCGGGAGAGCTTGAAATCGACTTGTTGCATAGGGCCTCCCTTCCTTATTGCACGGTGACCGCATCGGCGGCATCGAGATCCGCCTCGGCATCGGCGTCAACGTTGCGGGCCTGCGCCTGGTAGAGCTTGTAGTAGGCGCCTTCGCGCGCCAGCAACTCCTCATGGCCGCCCACTTCGACGATCTGTCCACGGTCCATCACCACCAGGCGATCCGCCTTGCGCAGCGTGGACAAGCGGTGCGCGATGGCGATGGTGGTACGGCCTTGCACCAGGTTGTCCAGCGCCTTCTGGATTTCCTTCTCGGTGGCGGTATCGACCGAGGAGGTGGCTTCATCCATGATCAGGATGCGCGGATTGATCAGCAGCGCGCGGGCAATCGAGATGCGCTGGCGCTCACCGCCGGACAGCGCCTGGCCTCGCTCGCCCACCAGCGAATCGTAGCCATGCGGCAGCCGGAGGATGAACTCATGCGCGTGGGCTGCCCGCGCGGCGGCGATGATCTCCTCGCGGCTGGCGCCCGGCTTGCCATAGGCAATGTTCTCGGCAATCGTGCCGAAGAACAGGAACGGCTCCTGCAGCACCAGCCCGATATGGCTGCGGAATTCTGACACCGGCAGTGAACGGATATCGACGCCATCGAGCCGGATTGCGCCTTCGGAGACGTCATAGAAGCGGCAGATCAGGTTGACCAGCGTGCTCTTGCCGGAGCCGCTGTGCCCCACCAGGCCGATCATCTCGCCCGGCTTGATCGACAGGTTTAGCCCTCGGATCACGGCGCGATTGCCGTAGCGGAAACCCAGGTCGCGCAGTTCGATGGCACCTTCGACGCGCTCCAGGTGCGCCGGCCGCACGGGCTCCGGCACGCTCGATACGTGGTCGAGGATATCGAAGATGCGCTTGGCGCCGGCGGCGGCCTTTTGCGTGACCGAGACGATGCGGCTCATCGAATCCAGCCGGGTGTAGAAGCGGCTGATATAGGTAAGGAAGGCCACCAGCACGCCGACCGTGATCGCGTTGTGCGAAACCTGCCAGATGCCGAAGATCCACACCACCAGCAGGCCGATCTCGGTCAGCAGCGTGACGGTCGGGGTGAACAGCGACCACACGGCGTTGACGCGGTCGTTGATCGCCAGGTTGTGCCGGTTGGCCTCGCGGAAACGCTCAACCTCGCGCTTCTCCTGGGCAAAGGCCTTGACCACGCGGATGCCGGGAATGGTATCGGCCAGCACGTTGGTGATCTCCGACCAGATCCGGTCGATCTTCTCGAAGCCGTGGCGCAAACGATCGCGCACCAGATGGATCATCCACGCGATGAACGGCAGCGGCACCAGGGTGACCAATGCCAGCCACGGGTTGATGGAGATCAGGATGGCCGCCGTCATGACGATCATCAGCACATCGGTGGCGAAATCCAGCAGGTGCAGCGACAGGAACACGCAGATGCGGTCGCTTTCCGAGCCGATGCGGGCCATCAGGTCGCCGGTGCGCTTGCCGCCGAAGTACTCCAGCGACAAGCGCAGCAAGTGTTCGTAGGTGGTCGTGCGCAGGTCGGCGCCGATGCGCTCGGACACCCGCGCCAGCAGGTACGTCCGCGCCCAGCCCAGGCTCCATGCCACCAGCGCCGCGCCCAGCAGGCCGGCCAGGTACAGCTTGACCCGGCTGTAGTCGATAGGCAGGCCGTTCTGGTACGGGATCAGCACGTTGTCCATCAACGGCATGGTCAGGTACGGCGGCACCAGCGTGGCGGCGGTGGACAGCAGGGTCAGCAGGAAGCCGGCCAGCAACTGGAACCGGTACGGCCTGGCAAAGCGCCACAGGCGCAGCAGCGCCCAGGTCGACGGCGGGGTCTCCAGGTCGCGACTACATTGCGGGCATTGGTCGTCGTCCGGCGGCAGGGGTGCCTTGCAGGTCGGGCAGACCGCCTCCACATCGACCTCGGCCAGCCCCCCCCGGCCCGAGCCGGACAGGTCGCACTGCGCGTGGAACTGGTCGATCAGGCGCAGCGCGGCCGGGTTGTGGCCGAGCGTGTAGCGCCAGGTGGCCAGTAATCGCCCACTGCCGTGCAGCTCAAGCGTGCCAACCCCGGCGTGATCGGCGTGATGCAGCGATAATCCGGGCTGAATCGTCCATTCCTGCCAGTCTTTTTGCCCCGGCATGCGCGCCAGCAAGCGACGATCCGTCACAAGTACCCAGCCTTGGGTAAAATGCAGCTTTGCGTCTAGGTCGACTTCCAGCCAGGCCAGGACGGCCTCGCCGGGTTGCAGGCGGGTGCCGATTTCGTTACGCCACGGCTCGTTCGTGGCGTCGCTGTCAATCACGGGCAAGGAAGGTTGGGTCATCGTTGGTACGGCATGCTGCGTCCCTGGGCTATGGACATAACTTGAAACAATTTAAGGCGGGCGCACCATGGCGGCCCGCCGATTTGCCCGCAGTATACATAAGGCCAAACACACGGGCGTCGCTGATGCACTGCACAATCGCTTTTTAATCAAGAAAGTCAACCGGCTGACCGTTGTAACGTTACTGAAAGGTTAGGCTTCTATTTCTCGGGCACTCGCCCACTGCCTCAAGCTAAATCAATGAAAAAGAAGGACATTGAGATTTTCGATGTCATGTCGCTGCGCGGCCCGAATATGTGGACATATCGGCCTGTGCTGGAGGCGTGGGTCGATATCGGGGAACTGGAGGATTTTCCCTCCAACACGATTCCGGGGTTCAACGAGCGCCTGTCGGCATGGCTGCCCACGCTGATCGAGCATCGCTGCAGTATCGGCGAGCGCGGCGGCTTCCTGCAGCGGCTCAAGGAAGGCACGTGGCCTGGCCACATCCTGGAACATGTCACGCTTGAGCTGCAAAACCTCGCCGGCATGCCCGGGGGCTTCGGCAAGGCGCGCGAGACCCCGATCCGCGGCGTCTACAAGGTGATCGTGCGGGCCTGGCATGAGGACGTCACCCGTGCCGCCCTGTTCGCCGCCCGCGACCTCGTGATGGCAGCCATCGAGGACCGCCCCTACGACGTCCAGGAGACGGTGGACCACCTGCGCCGCCTGGTGGACAAGCACTGCCTGGGCCCGAGCACCGCCTGCATCGTCGACGCTGCCGACGACCGCGACATCCCTGCCTTGCGCCTGTCGGAGGGTAACCTGGTGCAACTCGGCTATGGCAGCCGCCAGCGCCGCATCTGGACCGCCGAGACCGACCGCACCGCCGCCATCGCCGAGAGCATCTCGCGCGACAAGGACCTGACCAAGAGCCTGCTGGAGTCCTGCGGCGTGCCCGTGCCCGAAGGCCGGCTGGTGGAAAGTGCCGCCGACGCCTGGGACGCCGCCGAGGACATCGGCCTGCCGGTGGTGGTCAAGCCCTATGACGGCAACCATGGCCGTGGCGTGTTCACCAACCTGACCACCCGCGAGGAAGTCGAGACCGCCTACGGCGTGGCCATCGACGAAGGCAGCGGCGTCATCGTCGAACGCTTCGTGCCGGGCAACGAACACCGCCTGCTGGTGGTGGGCGGCCGCCTGGTGGCCGCCGCCATGGGCGAGACCGCCAGCGTGACCGGCGATGGCAAGTCGACCATCGACGAGCTGATCGAGTCGCAGATCAATTCCGATCCGCGCCGCGGCAGCACCGAAGATCACCCGCTCAACAAGGTCCGGCTGGATTCGGCCGCGCGCCTGGAACTCAAGCGCCAGGGCTTCGACGCCACATCCGTGCCGCCCGAAGGCAAGCACGTGCTGATCCAGCGCAACGGCAATGTCGCCTTCGACGTGACTGACCGCGTGCATCCCAGCGTGGCCGCGCATGCCTCCCTGGCCGCCCGCGTAGTCGGCCTGGATATCGCCGGGGTCGACCTGGTGGCGCAGGATATCTCGCGCCCGCTCGCCGAGCAGCGCGGCGCCATCGTCGAGGTCAATGCCGGCCCCGGCCTGCTGATGCACCTGAAGCCCTCCAACGGCGAAGCGCGCCCGGTGGGCCGTGCCGTCGTGGATCACCTGTTCCCGGCCGGCGAAGGCGACGACAACGGCCGCATTCCGGTGGTCGGCATCACCGGCACCAACGGCAAGACCGTGGTGGCCAAGCTGGTGGCGCGCCTGCTGCAACTCTCCGGCAAGCACACCGGTCTGGCTTGCAGCGACGGCCTCTATCTCGACCGCCGCCAGGTCCAGGGCGGCGACCGCGCCAACTGGGACGCAGCCCATCGCATCCTGATGAACCGCGCCGTCGATGCCGCCGTGCTCGAGAACGACAGCGGCGCCATCCTGTCCGAAGGCCTCGCCTACGACCGCTGCCAGGTCGGCGTGGTGACCAATATCGATGTGCCCGACCATCTCGGCCAGTACTACGTCGAAGAAGTCGAGAAGATGTATAACGTGCTACGTACGCAAGTCGACGTGGTGCTGGACGGCGGCGTGGCGGTGCTTAATGCGCGCGACCCGCTGGTGGTGGAGATGGCGGAGCTGTGCGACGGCGACGTGATCTTCTTCGGCCTGTCTGCGGACCTCCCCGCCATTGCCGTGCATCGCGCGGCCGGACGCCGCGCGGTCTATTTGCGCGACGGCAAGGTGGTGCTCGCCACCGGCAGCCGCGAGACGCCGCTGACCGACGTGGCGGCGATCCCTCTCACTTATGCTGGCCGGGTGGCCTTCCAGATCGAGAACGTGCTGGCGGCTGTCGCCACCGGTTGGGCGCTGGGCATCTCCAACGACCTGATCCGCGCTGGCGTGGTGACCTTCGATGTGGGCCAGGTGGATGCGCCCGGCCGCTTCACGCTGTTCGAGCGCAACGGCGCCACCGTGGTGATCGACGACGCCCACAATGCCCCCGCGCTGGAAGCGCTGGTGGCCGCGCTGGAACGCTTCCCGAGCGATCGGCGCGTGGTGGTGTATGGCGCCGGCGTGCAGCGACGCGACGAAGACATGGTCAAGCAAGGCAAGGTGCTGGGCGCCGCCTTCGACCGCGTCTTCCTGTGCGAGGATCGCTCCGTCAACAGCGCCCTGCCCGATGCCGAAGCGCGCGCGCTGCTCAAGCAAGGCCTTTACGAAGGCCGCCGCGTGACCAAGATCATCGACGAAGGCACACGCCGCCAGGCCATCGAGGCCGCGCTCGCGCAAGTCGTGGCCGGCGACCTGCTGGTCCTGCAATGCGATGAGGCCTCGACGCTGCCGACCATCGATCTGGTGCACCAGTGGATGGGCCAACCGGGCCGCCGCGCCTGATCCGGAAGGAAACTGATTTCATGGAAGTCTCACGTATCCGGGCCCTGCGCGGCCCCAACCTGTGGTGCCGCCACACTGCCATCGAAGCCATCGTATCGTGCTCCGACGAGGCCCACACCCTGGCCGACCTGCCCGGTTTCGAAGAGCGCCTGCGCGCGCGCTTTCCCGAGGTAGGCCCGCTGCGGCCCGACGACAACGAAGGCGTGGTGTCGCTGGCGCACGCGCTGGAATGCGCGGCGATGCGCCTGCAGGCGGAGGCCGGCTGCCCGGTCAGCTTCAGCCGCACCGCGCCTACCGTCGAACCCGGCACCTACCAGGTGGTGGTGCAGTACAGCGAGGAGGAAGTCGGACGCCTCGCGCTGGAACTGGCCGCCACGCTGTGCCGCGCCGCGCGCGACGACATGCCCTTCGACCTGGCCGACGCGCTGCATCGCCTGCGCGAGCTCGACGAAGACCTGCGCCTGGGACCGAGCACCGGCTCCATCGTCTATGCGGGCGTGGCACGCGGCATTCCTTACCGCCGCCTGACACAAGGCAGCATGGTGCAATTCGGCTGGGGCAGCAAGCAGCGCCGCATCCAGGCCGCCGAAACCGATATGACCAGCGCCGTCGCGGAATCGATCGCGCAGGACAAGGAACTCACCAAGACCTTGCTGCACGCGGCCGGCGTGCCGGTGCCGATGGGCCGCTCGGTATCCGATCCCGACGAAGCCTGGGCCGTGGCGCAGGAAATCGATGCGCCGGTGGTGGTCAAGCCGCGCGACGGCAACCAGGGCAAGGGCGTGGCGGTGCGTATCCGCACCCGCGAGGAAATCATCGCCGCCTATGAGGTAGCCGCGGACATCAGCTCCGACGTGATCGTCGAGCGCTATATCCCCGGTCACGATTTCCGCCTGCTGGTGGTGGGCAATCACCTGGTCGCCGCTGCCCGCCGCGACCCGCCCCAGGTCACCGGCGACGGCAAGCACACCGTGCGCGAGCTGGTCGAGGAAGTCAATCGCGACCCGCGCCGCGGCGAGGGCCACGCTACCTCGCTGACCAAGATCCGCTTCGACGATATCGCGCTGGCTACGCTGGCCAAGCAAAACCTGACGGCGGACTCCGTGCCGCCCAAGGGCACCCGCGTGGTGCTGCGTAACAACGCCAACCTGTCCACCGGCGGCAGCGCCACCGACGTCACCGACGACGTCCACCCCGAAATGGCCGCGCGCGCCGTGGCCGCTGCGCGCATGGTCGGCCTCGACATCTGCGGCGTCGACGCGGTCTGCGAGACCGTGCTCAAGCCATTCGAGGAACAGGCAGGCGGCATTGTCGAGGTCAACGCAGCACCGGGCCTGCGCATGCACCTGCAGCCTTCCTACGGCAAGGGCCGCGCGGTAGGCGAGGCCATCGTCTCCACCATGTTCGCCGATGGCGACGATGGCCGCATCCCCGTGGTAGCGGTCTCCGGCACCAATGGCAAGACCACCACGGTCCGCCTGATCACCCACCTGCTCGCCGGCAGCGGCCTGCGCATGGGCATGACCGGCACCGACGGCGTCTACATCAAGGGCGAGCGCATCGATACCGGCGACTGCAGCGGCCCGCGCAGCGCCCGCAATGTGCTGATGCACCCCGACGTGGATGCCGCCGTGTTCGAGACCGCGCGCGGCGGCCTGCTGCGCGAAGGCCTGGCCTTCGACCGCTGCGACGTGGCGGTGGTCACCAATGTGGGTGAAGGCGATCACCTCGGGCTGTCCTACATCAGCACCGTGGAAGATCTCGCCGTGCTCAAGAGCGTCATCGTGCAGAACGTGGCGCCGCATGGCATGGCGGTGCTCAATGCAGCCGACCCCATGGTGGTACGCATGGCGGACGCCTGCCCCGGCGCCGTGACCTTCTTCGCGGCTGACCTGAACAATCCGGTGATGGCCACGCACTGCGCGCAGGGCAAGCGCGTGGTGTACGTCGAGGACGGCCATATCGTGGCCGCCGAAGGCGAGAACCAGGTGCGCATCGCGCTGTCGGGCATCCCGCTGACGCGCGGCGGCACCATCGGGTTCCAGGTCGAGAACGCCATGTCCGCCACCGCGGCGGCATGGGCGCTCGGCATCGACTGGGATGTGATCCGCCGTGGCCTGGCCACGTTCGTCAACGACGCAGCCAATGCGCCCGGACGCTTCAATGTGTTCGACTACAAGGGCGCGACGCTGATCGCCGACTACGGCCACAACCCGGATGCGATCCAGGCGCTGTGCAACGCTATCGAAGGCATGCCGGCCAAGCGCCGTTCCGTGGTGATCAGTGGCGCCGGCGACCGCCGCGATGTCGACATCCGCCGCCAGACGGAGATTCTTGGCGGTGTATTCGACGAGGTGATCCTGTATCAAGACCAGTGCCAGCGCGGCCGGGAAGACGGCGAAGTACTGGCTCTGCTGCGCGAAGGCCTGGAAGGCGCCAAGCGCGCGAGCGCGATTGAGGAGATCCGTGGGGAATTCCTCGCCATCGATACCGCGCTGTCGCATTTGCAGCCGGGCGATCTTTGCCTGATCCTGGTGGATCAGGTAGAGGAAGCGCTGGGGCATATCGAGCAGAGGATTGCCCAGGGGTGAGAGTGGGAGTAGCCTCGCGGTAAACAAGAAAGCCAGCCTTATCGACTGGCTTTCTTGCTTTCTTGCCTCGCAGGGCGATGTCGTAAGGCTATTGGGTGCAAGAGCCAACACCGCCCAAATCAAAAACCACCTCCCCCTACCCCCTTACCCCCTAATGCCGCCCCGGCAGCGACAGCCGCCGCTCCAGCCTCCGCTGCACCTGCGACAACGCCGTGCTGAGCATCCAGTAGATCGCGGCAACCGCGAGATAGAGCGGCAGCGGCTGGTAGGTTGCCGCTATCACCTCCTGCGCCGTGCGCAGCAGTTCGGTCACGGTAATCACCGATACCAGCGAGGTGTCCTTGATCAGGCTGATCAGGCTGTTCGACAGGCTTGGCACCGCCAGCCGCAACGCCTGCGGCCCTACCACGTAGCGCAGCGTCTGGCCCTGGGTCAGCCCCAGGCTATAAGCCGCCAGCCACTGGCCGCGCGGGATGCCAAGGATGGCCCCGCGCATGCTTTCGGAAAGATAAGCCCCTACGTTCAGGCTCAGCGTGAGCACGCCGGCCGGCGTGGGCTCCAGTGCAATGCCGATGCCCGGCAAACCGTAGTACACCACGAAGATCTGCACCAGCAGCGGCGTGCCGCGCATGATGCTGACGTAGACCCGCGCGATGGCCATCAGCACACGCCGGTGGCTGATGCCCATCAGGGCGACCACGGTGCCGATCACCAGTCCGAAGACCATCGACAGCAGGGCAAACTTGATGGTGAGCAACATGCCCTGCAACAGCACGGGCAGCGAATCGGCGACAAGCTGGAGAGCGGACATGGTAAGCCCTGGAGCATGCCGGCCACGGCAACGAGGGCGGCCGTGGCAGCATCACAACGTCACAACGCCCGGTTGACGGGCTCGCGCCTGGCAGGCGCAACCCGCGCTTACTTGGCCGGCCTGGTCACGTCCGCGCCGAACCACTTCACCGAGAGCTTGGCGAGGCTGCCGTCCTTGCGCATCTCGTCGAGCGCGCGGTCGATGGCCTGCCTGAACTTCGGATTGTCCTTGCGGAAGGGGATCGCCACCTCGGCATTGCCACCTTCGACGATCGCGCCGGGCCGCAGCGGCAGGCTCGACGTCTTGATCAGGTAGCCGATCATCAGGCGGTCGTTGAGCGCGGCGTCCACGCGTTCCGCCGCCAGGTCGCGCAGGTACTCCGGTGCGCCGGGATAGGTCTTGACGTCGATGCCGGCCACCGACTTGGCCAGCTCGTTGTAGTTGCTGCCCAGGCTCACCCCGAGCTTCTTGCCTTTCAGGTCATCGAGCGATTTGAACTGGCGCTTGTCGTCCTTGCGCTGGATCAGCTGCGCTGCCGAATAGACATAAGGCGTGGAAAAATCCAGCACCTGCTTGCGCTGCGGCGTGACCGCGACCTGGTTGACGATCACATCGAACTTGCCGGCCTGCAGCCCCGCAATGATGCCGCTCCACTCGGTGGTGACGAACTCCGGCTTGACGCCGAGCCTGGCCGCCACGCCCTTGGCCACGTCGACGTCGAAACCTTCCAGCTGGTTGCCGCCGCCACGGTAGTTGAACGGCGGATAGGTACCCTCCAGGCCAATCTTCAGCACGCCGGCCTGCTTCACGGTGTCGAGCAGGTCGGCGGCCTGCGCGGCGGCACCCGTAGCCAGCAGCGAAACAGCGAGCAGTGCCCTGAGGCAGCCAGTACGAAGCGATCGCATAAGTTCTCCAGTCAGCACAAGCGGCGCGAACCGCGTTCGCGCCACCAAGGGTTGGCCCACCAGGAGCGTAGACCGGCATTGAGCCTACCGCAACTTCCCGTTGCACAGCAATAACGATTCGCCCTGCCCGCGCCGGCCTCGCTTGCGCCTCGCCTACTGGAATGCCTTGTCGTTAGGCTGTGCGTAAAGATCCTTCATCTCGGCCGAGAGCGGATAGTTGAGATTGATGCCGCGCGGCGGGATCGGCGACTGGAACCACTTCTTGTAGAGCTGCTCGGCGCGGCCGCTGGTCATCAACCCGGCGATTACGCCATCGGCTAGCTTCTTGAAGGACGGATCGTCCTTGCGGAACATGCACGCGTAGTTCTCCGTCTGCAGCGGCGTGCCTACCACCGTCCAGTCGCCGTGGTTCTTGGCCTTGGTCAGCTCGCCGTACAGCAGGGGCTCGTCCATCACGAAGGCCACCGCGCGGCCGGTCTCCAGGATCAGGAAGGACTGGCCGTGGTCCTTGGCGCTGATCAGGTTCATGTTCATGCCCTTCTCGCCGTTCATCTTCACTAGCAGGCGTTCGTCGGTGGTGCCCGCCGTGGTCACCACGTTACGGTCCTTCAGGTCCGGGAAGTCCTTCACGCCCGAGTCCTTCTTCGTCAGCATGCGCAGGCCGTAGACGAAGAGGCTGTTGGAAAACGCCACCTGCTTCTGACGCTCGAGGTTGTTGGTGGTGGTGCCGCACTCGATGTCGATGGTGCCGTTCTGCACCAGCGTGATGCGGTTCTGCGAGGTAATCGGGACCAGCTTGACCTGCAGGTTGGGCATCTGCAGTTGCGTCTTCACCTTGTCTACGATCTGCAGCAGGATTTCGTGCGAGTAGCCCATCACGTCCTTGCCATTGGTATAGGAGAACGGGATCGACGACTCGCGATAGCCCAGCGAGATCACGCCGGTATCCTTGATCTTGCGCAGCGTCTCGCCATCGTCGGCGATGGCCGCGCCGGCGGCACACGCAAGCATGGCGGCAGCCAGCAGGCAGCGGGAGAATCGGTGAGGACGAACGTTGGATTGCATATCGCTTTCTCCTTGGGTTGGTGACGGCTCGTGAAGTATTGAGGTGGTGACGTCTCTGCGCCTTGACGCAAACAAAACTGCAACGCCGGCGCTACGGCTCAGGCCAGCGTCGCTGCGAAATCCCCGGCTTCGATGACCGGCTCGCGCCCTGCCAGGCCATCCGCCAGCAAGCCCGCGCTGCCCATGGCCAGCGTGAAGCCGAGCGCGCCGTGGCCGATATCAAGCCACAAGCCGCGCAGGCGCGAAGGCCCCACCATCGGCAGGCCGCTCGGCGTAGCCGGACGCAGGCCGGCCCATGGCTGCAACTGCCCAGGTTCCATGCGCGGCGCGATGTCGCCAAACAGTGCGCGCGTCTCGCCGGCCAGCGTGGCGATCCGCGCGCGGTCGATGACGGTGTCCGCGCGCACCAGATCGGCCATGCCGGCCACGCGCAAGGTGTTGCCGATGCGGGCATAGACGATCTTGCGCGCAAAGTCGGTGATGCTGATATGCGGCGCGCTGGCGCCATCCGCGATCGGCACCGTGATACTGTAGCCCTTGAGCGGCCACAAGGGCGGCCGCAGGCCCAGCGGCTTGAGCAGCGCCACGCTGCCGATGCCGCCGGCCACCACCACCGCATCGGCGCGCTCGATGCCGGACGCGGTGCGCACGCCGGTCACACGGTCGCCTTCGCGCTCGATGCCCAGCACGCTGGCGCCGAAGCGCAGCGACACGCCAGGCCGTCCATGCAGCAACTGTGCCAGTGCCAGGCAAAAGCGATGGCAATCGGCCACTTCCTCGCTCGGGGTATGAATGGCGCCGGCGATCTCGCCGCGCATGCCGGCCAGCGCCGGCTCCAGCGCCACGCACGCATCGCTGTCCAGCGCCTGTTGCTCGCAGCCCAGGCTGGCCTGGTAGTCGAGCAGGCGGCAGGCTGCCTCGAAACTGTCTTTATCGCGATGCACAATAAGCTTGCCGCGCCGGGCGAAGCCGAACTCCGCCGGCTGGCTGTCGACGAATGCCTGCATCAGGTCGCGGGAGTAAAAGGCAAGGCGCAGCAGCTTGCGCGTGGTGGCTTCACTGGTGGCGGCGTTGCAGGCACGGGCAAACGCGGCCAGCCAGCGCCACTGCGCAGGGTCCCCCGAGGGCCGGAAGCGCATCGGCGAATCGGGACGCAGCAGCCAGCCAGGCACTTTGCCCAGCACCCCCGGGCCAGCCAGGGGGGCGACATAGCTATAGCTGAGCTGCCCGCCGTTGGCGAAGCTGGTTTCCTCGCCGGGGCCGCCATGCCGCTCCAGCACGGTCACCTCGTGCCCGTCGCCTGCCAGCCGCCACGCGGCGCTCATCCCGATCACGCCCGCCCCCACGATCACAACCTTCATCGTCCGCCTCTCTGCCCCGATCCAATCCGATCCGATCCGACGAAGGTTAGACCAAGCAGCCAGGCTTGCCCAATGCGAATACGTGCAAGAATATGTCTTTAGGCTATAGGTGCTCCCCAGGCACCATCCGTTACCCGATGCGATTGCGCCAGATCGAGGTCTTTCGTGCGGTCATGCTGACCGGCACCGTCAGCGAGGCGGCCCGCCTGCTGCATGTCTCGCAGCCTGTCGTCACCCGCGTGCTGCAGCATGCCGAGGCCACGCTCGGCTTTCGTCTGTTCGACCGGGTCAAGGGCAGGCTGCAGGCCACGCCGGAGGCCAGCGCGCTCTATGGCGACGTCGAGCGGCTCTATGGCGAGATCGAGCGGGTGCGGCGCGTCTCCGAAAGCCTGCGCCACAAGGGTGCCGGCCGCCTGCGTGTGGCGGCCACGCCGAGCCTGGCCAGCCCCTTGCTGGTGCCTGCCGTACGCGCTTTCTGCGCGCGCCATCCCGAGACCCAGGTTCAGGTGCTGACCCACCACACCGACGAGATCGTGCAGGGCCTGCTGGCCAACCAGATCGACCTGGGTTTCGCCTTCTCGCCGCCGCGCCACGAGGCCATCTCCAGCGAGCCGGTGGCCGGCGGGCAGATGCTGCTGGCGGTACCTCGAGGCGAGCCGCTCTCGTCGCGCGGGCGCCGGGCCGACGTACCGATGCACCGGCTGGTGGAACGCCCCTTCATCGCCTATGACGACAACAGCTCGCTCGGCCTGCTGGTGCGCCAGACGCTGGCACGCAACGCGCTCGAGCCGCGCTCCACGCTGGAAGTCCAGACTTACTCGCTGGCGCTGGCCCTGGTCGATGCCGGCCTCGGCCTGACCTTGCTCGACCAGTACACCGCGCTGGGCGCAAACCCCGAGCGCGTTTCGCTGCACGAAGTAAAGCCCGCCCTGTCGTTCGAGATCCAGTTGCTGCGCGCCAGCCACCGCGGCAGCTCCAGCCTGGCCGACGATATGCGCGAGCAGTTTGCCGCCGCGGCGCGGGAGGTGGCTGCTGCGCTGCCGCAGCGGCTGGAGGCGCCGGCGGTCAGTTTCGAGCACGCCCCTAAATGAGCCCTTTTGCCGTCCTCTATGGAAGCTGAGGAATTTGACAGTACCGTGCGCCGTGCACCATCATCAAAGCGCCTGAACGGTGCTTTCCCAAACCTATGTTCGCCCTGACCCTGCTTCTCCTCATCCTGGTAAGCGCCTTCTTCTCGATATCCGAGATCGCGCTGACCGCTTCGCGCCGCACCAAGCTGCAGACCCTGTCCGAGCGTGGCGACCGCCGCGCCACCAAGATCATGCTGCTCAAGGAGGAGCCGGGCAACTTCTTCACCATCGTGCAGATCGGCGTCAACAGCGTGGCCATCCTGGCCGGTATCGTCGGCGAGAAGCATGTCTCCGACCTGGTGCAGGCCGCGCTGCTGCCCTACCTGGACGCCGTCGCGACGCAGCGCATCGCCAATGTCGGCTCCTTCCTGATCGTCACCCTGCTCTTCATCCAGTTCGCCGACCTGATCCCCAAGCGCATCGCCATGACGTACCCCGAAGCGTGCGCGCTGGTGGTGATCGGCCCGATGCTGACCCTGATCAAGATCTTCAAGCCGCTCGTCTATGTGTTCAACGGCGCCGCCGATGCCACGCTGCGCCTGTTCGGCGTGCCCACCAAGCATATCGACCAGATCACCTCGGAGGACATCGCCGCCATGGTCGACGCCGGGGCGGAAGCCGGCGTGCTGCACAAGCACGAGATACACCTGATTGAGAACGTGTTCGAGCTCGACGCCAAGAACGTCACCGCCGTGATGACGCCGCGCGACGATGTGGTCTACATCGGCCTGGACGAGGCCGCCGACAGCCTGCGCCGCAAGCTGGTCAACTACCCGCACGCGCAATACCCGGTGTGCGGGCACAACCTCGACGACGTGCTGGGCTATATCGATTCGAAGGACATCCTGCAGATGTTCCTCGCCGACGATTCCACCGGCGTGATCGGCAACATCGGCAATATCGGCAAGCACCACGACAAGAACGTGCTGGTGATCCCGGACACGCTCACGCTCACCGAGTCGCTCACGCGTTTTCGTGAAATGCACCAGAACTTTGCCGTGGTGATGAACGAGTACGGGCTGGTGGTCGGCATCGTCGCGCTCGACGATATCGTCGGCGCGCTGATGGGCAACATCATCTACTCCACCGAAGACGAACAGATCGTGCGGCGCGACGAAAGCTCATGGCTGGTCGACGGCCTCACGCCGCTGGTGGACCTGAAGAAGGCGCTGGAGCTGGACGAACTGCCCGGCGAGGATTATGTCGATACCGCCGCCGGGCTGGTGATCTACACGCTCAAGCGCATCCCGAAGAAGTCGGAAGCCATCGAGGCGGCGGGTTTCCGCTTCGAAGTGCTGGATATCGACCATCACAAGATCGATCAGTTGCTGGTCTCGCGGCTGCCGCCGGGGGAACCGTACCAGCCGTAAGCGCGCGGCGATAACGCTCCACCGTGGCGGGCAACTGGAACGCCACGATCCAGGCGCCAACCACCACCACCGCCGCGGCAGCGGCCACGCCCAGGCGCAGCGGCGCAAGGCGCTCCGGCGCATGCAGGGTCGCGTAGGCGGTGCCCAGCAGCACGATCCAGGCAAAGCCGAGCGCGCAACCGGCCAGCACGTCGGACAGCCAGTGCATGCCAAGGTAGAGCCGCGACAGGCAGATCAGCGCCACCGTCACCGCGGTCAGCGCAATCACCGGGATCCGGACGCGCCACGGCTGGCGCAGGCACAGCAGGAAGGCCAGGAAGCCATAGGTCACCATGCTGCTGGTGGCGTGCCCGCTGGGGAAGGAGAAGGACTCCAGGCCGCCGTAGATGCTGGCAGGACGGCTGCGCTCGAGCGCCAGCTTGAGCACCATCACGCAAGCCCGCGCACCGAGCAGCGCCCCCACCCAGTAGGCCGCCGCCCCCCAGGCACGGCGCCACGCTAGCCAGCCAAACACGGTCACGCCCACCGCCACGGAAACTCGCGCTCCGCCCAGTTCGGTCACCACAACCATGGCCGTATCGAGCCACCCTTGCTGCCACGCGCGCAGTTGCGCGAAGACGGCCTGATCCACTTGCACCAGCGGCGCGCCCTCGGCGATGGACTCGCCCAGCCACAACAAAGCGCCCGCGCACGCCAGCAGCAAGACCCCACCCAGCGCCAGCAGGAGCAACTCGGCGATATCGCGCTCCAGCATGCGGACCACGCGCGGCCACTGCCGGCCGGCACGCGCGTGCAGCGCATCGCGGCCACGCAGGCGCGCGGCATCGAGCCGGCGCACGAGCGGGCGGATGACCAGCAACAAGCCGCGCACCAGGCACAGCAGCAATAGCGCAAACAAGGCTAGCAGGCCCACTACGCCCAGCGCGGTCGCCGGTGTGAGCCAGGAAGCGGTAGGCATCGGTCAGCCTCCTGCAGCCATGCGCGCGATATTGGCACGTGCCGGCGCTTCGCAATCGGCGAACGCCGGCGTGAGGAAGAGCTGCGCGCGCTGCGCCAGGCCTTGCAGGAAAGCGATCCTGCGCTGCAGGAAGGCAGCAAACAGGGCATCGCCGTCCAGGCCGGTGCGATTAGCCAGCAGCGCACGGTTTTCCTCGAACACAGCGGTGGTCCAGGCATCGAAGTCTGCCGGTGACGCCGCCAGGCGGCAGAGATCGAGATCCAGCACGAGTTCCGACTCGGGCATCGAGGCGCGATGCCCGCACGTATCCATCACGATGCGCGCGGCCAGCGATGTCACCGCGGCATCGACGCCGACGACCATGGTCTCGATCAGCGCGGCCGAGGCCGCTTCGTTATGCTCGCAGCCCGGCACATAGACCGCGTCGTGAAACAGCACCGCCAGCGCTTGCGCGGGCGTCAGTGCCACGCCGCGCGCCTGCGCGGCTTCAAACATCTCCAGCACATGCCGGCGATCATGGTAGTGCAGGTAAGGCGCGTCGTAGCAGCCCAGCACCTGCAGCACCGTCGCGCGCGGCAGGAAGTCCAGGCAGCCCAGCGCCGCCGGCCAGTCCGGCGCGAAACGCGGCTGCGTGCCTTGTGGCGTAGCCACGTTTTCGGCGAACACATCCAGCGGACGCACCCACAACCGGGAGCGGTCCCGCATCGACTCGTACACCACCACCTGCGACAGGTCCGACTCGATCACGCCGAGGCCGACGGTGGCATAGGCGCCGCCCTTGTAGTGGCGGTAGGGCATGCCCGGCAGATAGTCGGAAGACAAATCGGCGCCGGACGAGGCGTGCTGGGAAGGCAAGGAAGAAGACTGTGTCATGAGCAGCGGGTCGAATCGGAGCAGCGTCATGATAGTGCATTGACCACGCGGGGCCGCTTGCGGGTCCCGCGCGGGTCGCAGGGCTTCAGCCCCGCCACTGGCATCAACGAATGGGCCGCTCCCCCTCGCCATGCTGCGCGGCGAATTCACTCAACACCAGCGTCTCCCGGGCCAACCCGGCCGCCAAGGAGAGGATACCGCCCTGGATCTCCTGTTTGAGCGCGCCGAAGGCATCACCGGAGGCTGCGTATTCGCTGACCATGAACAGCAGGCCATAGAGCTGCGCGGCTCGCTCGGCGGCAAGACTCAAAGGGTCCTCAAGCGAGATGCGCGCGGTGACAAGCATTGCTGAGTCGGTGTGTTCGGCTGTGATCCCGTAGCGGCTGTGTTTATCCATGGCACATCTCCTTGAGCCGGATGTGTGCGCGGCAGGAGATTGGCGGGACTTTCGGGAGTGTCGGTTGCCAGTGATGGGCAAGGTGAAGCTGGGGCATGGTGCTGCCTCCTTTTCGTGCGATTCGATCCCGCACCCCGACGCCAATCGGGGTGGGCGGGCGCAAGGCAAGGTTGGCGTACCGGCGAAAAGGATCCGGCGAGCCCGAAGGCTCCCCTGCCCAGGCCCGCCCAATGAAGGCGCGCAAAGGCATAACGGACGTAAAAAAGCCGCCTGGCGGCGGCGATCCGCCTTTTCGTTCGGGACGCCAATCCCGGTCGCTGTGGTTGCAGCGACAAGCAGAGTATAGCGCGCGTGGGCTGACAGGCTCGACGCGCTGCGCGCCGTTACCAGCGATGGGCTTGCGGAACGAGGCTGGTTCGCACACGACTTTGTTCCGCAGGCCCAATGCAAAAGCCCCACGACTCCGTGAAGAATCGTGGGGCTTTGCTTACTGCTGGCGGAGAGGGTGGGATTCGAACCCACGGTAGGCTCGCACCTACGCCTGATTTCGAGTCAGGTACATTCGACCACTCTGCCACCTCTCCGGTAACTGGGTCGCTTGTCGCGAAGAACGAAATTATAGAGGAAATCCTGCTCCAGCCGCAAGCCCCCGGCGGCGAAAATTTATGCCTCGGGTTCCAGGCGCGTCAGGCCGCCCAGATACGGCTGCAATGCGGCCGGCACCGTCACCGAGCCATCGGCATTCTGGTAGTTCTCCAGGATCGCCACCAGCGTGCGGCCAACGGCCAGGCCCGAGCCATTGAGCGTGTGCAGCAGCTCCGGCTTGCCCTGGCCCGCGCGGAAGCGGGCCTGCATGCGGCGCGCCTGGAAGTCGCCCATGTTCGAGCAGGAGCTGATCTCGCGGTACGTGCCCTGCGCGGGGATCCAGACTTCGAGGTCATAGGTCTTGGTGCTGCCGAAGCCCATGTCGCCTGTGCAAAGCGCGACGGTGCGGAACGGCAGGTCCAGCTTCTTCAGGATGGCTTCCGCATGGCCGGTGAGCTGTTCCAGCGCATCGAATGAATGCTCGGGCTGCACCACCTGCACGAGTTCGACCTTGTCGAACTGGTGCTGGCGGATCATGCCGCGCGTGTCCCTGCCGTAGGAACCGGCTTCCGAGCGGAAGCAAGGCGTGTGGGCGACGAAACGCAGCGGCAGCTTGTCGCCGGCCACGATGGCGTCGCGCACGATATTCGTCAGCGGCACCTCGGCGGTGGGGATCAGGTAGAAGTTCTCGAGGCGCTCGCCCTCTTCGCTGCCAACCTTGCGCGGCACCTTGAACAGGTCTTCCTCGAACTTGGGCAACTGGCCGGTGCCGCGCATCGATGCGGCATTGACGATGTACGGCACGTACATCTCGGTATAACCGTGCTCCAGCGTGTGGGTATCGAGCATCAGCTGCACCAGCGCGCGGTGCATGCGCGCGACGCCGCCACGCAGCATGGAGAAGCGCGAGCCCGTGACCTTGGCCGCGGTATCGAAATCCAGCCCGAGCCGCTCGCCCACGTCGACGTGGTCCCTGACCTCGAAGTCGAAGCTGCGCGGCGTGCCGACGCGGCGCACTTCCACGTTCTGGGTTTCGTCGCGGCCCACCGGCACGCTCTCATGCGGCAGGTTGGGGATGGCTTCCAGGATTTCGGAGAGCTGGGCCTGGATTTCTTCCAGGCGCGCGGCCGATGCCTTGAGGGTATCGCCGATGCCGCCGACTTCGGCCATCACCGCCGAGGCGTCTTCGCCCTTGCCCTTGAGCATGCCGATCTGCTTGGAGAGGCTGTTGCGGCGCGCCTGCAGTTCCTCGGTCTGGGTCTGCAGTTGCTTGCGCTCGGCTTCGAGTGCCTGGAAGGCCGCTACGTCGAGTTGGAATCCGCGCGTGGCAAGGCGTTGCGCCACGGCGTCGATGTCTTTGCGGAACAGCTGGATGTCTAGCATGTTGCGAATGAGGGGAGGTGCATGGGCCAGCGGCATGCCGGCGGACCCGCCATTTTACTGTACTGGCCGGGGCAAGCGCCGAACCACCGGCCGGGGAACAGGCGGGCGCTTCGGCCGCTGTTCGCGAAGACAGCCCGCCCGGCGCCGCCGATGTGCGCTATTGCGCCCCGCCCTCGCCGCCCTCGTCCCTGCCCTTGCCTTTGCCCTGCTGCCGCTGCCACTGCGCATCGAGGTCGCGCAGGTGACGCAGCTTGTCGCCGATCTTGCCTTCCAGCCCGCGCGGGGTGGGCTGGTACCAGCCCTGGCGCCTGAGGTCATCGGGGAAGTAATGCTCGCCGGCTGCATAGGCCTCCGGCTCGTCGTGCGCATACCGGTAGGCGTGGCCGTGGCCCAGCTCTTTCATCAGCTTGGTCGGGGCGTTGCGCAGGTGGACCGGCACACCGCGCGACTTGTCCTTCGCCACGAAGGCACGCGCGGCGTTGTAGGCGTTGTAGCCTGCGTTGGACTTTGGCGCGACGGCGAGATAAATCAGCGCCTGCGCCAGCGCGAGTTCGCCTTCGGGCGAGCCCAGCCGCTCGTAGGTCTCGGCCGCATCAAGCGTGATGCGGGCGGCACGCGGATCCGCCAGGCCGATGTCTTCCCATGCCATGCGCACGATGCGGCGCGCCAGGTAGCGCGGATCGGCGCCGCCGTCGAGCATGCGGCAGAACCAGTACAGCGTGGCGTCCGGGTCGGAGCCGCGCACCGATTTATGCAGCGCGCTGATCTGATCGTAGAAGGCGTCGCCGCCCTTGTCGAAGCGCCGCAGGTTCTCCGACAGGGCGCTGCCCAGCAGCGCCTTGTCGATGATGGCCGCGCCGGCGCTGCGCGCGGCCCGCGCCACGATCTCGATATTGTTGAGCAGCTTGCGGCCGTCGCCATCGGCGGAGGCCACGGTCAGCTGCAGCGCCTCGTCCTCCCACTGCAGGCCGCCCAGCTCCTCGCCGGCGCGGCGCGCGAGCTGCGTCAGTTCCGCGTCATCCAGGCTCTTGAGCACATACACCGCGGCGCGCGACAGCAAGGCGCCGTTGACCTCGAAAGACGGGTTCTCGGTGGTGGCGCCGATAAAGGTGAACAGCCCGCTTTCCACGTGCGGCAGGAAGGCGTCCTGCTGGCTCTTGTTGAAGCGGTGGACTTCGTCCACGAAGACCAGCGTGCGCCGTCCGTGGGCGCGGTATTGCTCGGCGCGCTCGACCGCCTCGCGGATGTCCTTGACGCCCGAGAGCACCGCCGACAGCGCGATGAATTCAGCGTCGAAGGCCGTGGCCATCAGCCGCGCCAGCGTGGTCTTGCCCACACCGGGCGGGCCCCACAGGATCATGGAGTGCGGCTCGCCGGACGCGAACGCCACCCGCAACGGCTTGCCGACGCCAAGCAGGTGTTGCTGGCCGATCACCTCGTCGATATTGCGCGGGCGCAGGCGCTCGGCCAGGGGTTGTTGGGAACGATCGGGAGCTTCGGAAAACAGCGTGTCCGCCACGGTATTCAGGCCTTTATGTCGGGGCAGGCGCGCACGGTGCGAACCGCTGCGCCTCGGAACCTGACAGTGTAGACCATCGCGCGTGGCGGCCCGCTCGGGCCCGCCCGGGCGAGCGCCTTAGCGCGCGGCGCGCTCGTTGCGCATGAAGGCATCCAGCACGCCGGCCCGCTCGCTGCCCACGCGCGCACGCCACGCCGTTACCGCCCCCGCTCCGGCCTCGCGCAGTGCCTGCTGCACGGCCGCGGCCGGGCTGGCCTGGATGGTCACGCCATTCGCGCGCATGCGCGCGGTGTTCTCTTCCAGCCGGGTACCCAGGCGCGCCCACTGCCGTTGCTCGGTAGCCTGCGCGGCGGTATCCACGGCGGCACGCAACGCGCCCGGCAGGGCCGCGTAAGTGGCCGCGTTGACCGTGGTAAAGGACAGCGGCATGGCATAGCCGATGGCCGTGAAGTTGGGCAGGTAATCCCACAACTTGCGCCCCGCGCCGCCATCGCCCGAGGACAGCACCGCGTTGACCGAACCGTCCTTCAGGCGCGGCATGGCGTCGGCAAAGGACAGGCTGGTGGCCTGCGCGCCGGCAGCGTGCATGACCTCGGTGGAAGTCTCGTCGTAGGTGCGTACCGACAGCGCGCGCAGGTCGGGCAGCGTAGCGACCGGATTGCGCGACCACAACCCGGTCGGCGGCCACGGCGTGACATACAGCAGATGTTGCCCCTGCGCCTCGAAGGCCCGCGCGTAATCCGCGCGGGCCAGTTCGGCCAGGCGCTGGGCGGATTCCACCGAGGTCGCGACGAAAGGCAGCGAAGACAGCAGGAACAGCGGATCGACCGCGCCCAGCGCGCCACCAAAGGCATCCCCGCCCTCCAGCCGCCCTTCTTTCACCGCTGCGGGCATTTGCGCGGATTTGACGCCTGCGCTGGCGTCGAAGCTGGGCGTCACCTCGATGGCACCAGCCGTGCGCGTCTTCACCTCTTCGGCGAACGTGGCCAGCCCTTCGCCCGGCATGGCGCTGGCCGGATATTCGGTGGCCATGCGCCACGCCGCGGGGGTAGCGGCAGGCTGTGCCCAGCCCTGCCCGGCGCCACAGGCAAGCAGGGCGAGCAGCACGCCGCCGCGCAGCAGTTGACGGCGCAGCGGTCGGGACGCGCGCTTCAGGGAAACAGACATGGTGGAGAGTCCTGGGGTGGTGGAGTAGTGAAGCCGTCGTGTCCAAAAGGAACAACAAGAAGGGCAAGCGCGCTGCCAAATGTCCGCCGGCGCACGCTCAGCCGCGCCGGAACGCCACGACATCCTCGACCTCCACACGGATGCCGATGCGCTCGCCGAGCGCATGATCATGATGCGACGGCACCAGCGACAACACCTGCCCGCCGCCGGCCAGGCGCAGCGTGTACAGGATATCGGCACCGCGAAAGGCTTTGTGCAGGATCTCGGCCTGCAACGGGCTGGCGTCGTCATGCACGATATCGTCGGGGCGGATCAGCACGTCCACCTCGGTGGTGGCGGGCGGCACGCCAAGCGGTTCACGGCTTTGCAGCGTGCCCAGCTCCAGCGTGACCGCGTGCGGACTGGCGAGACGGCCCGGCATCAGCACGCCCTGGCCAATGAAGTCCGCAACCACGCGCGTGGCCGGCCGGTGATAGAGGTTGTGCGCGCTGTCCCACTGTTCGATCGCGCCGGCATGCATCACGCCGATCTCATCAGCCATGGCGAAGGCCTCGTGCTGATCGTGCGTGACGAGGATGGCGGTGGTGCCCTGGGCCTTGAGAATGTCGCGCACCTCCAGGCTCAGGCGTTCGCGCAGTTCGATATCCAGATTGGAGAACGGCTCGTCGAGCAGCAGCAATTCGGGACGCGGCGCCAGTGCCCGCGCCAGTGCCACCCGCTGCTGCTGGCCGCCCGACAGTTCATGCGGAAACTTGCCGCCGGAGCCGGCCAGCCCCACCAGCGCCAGCATCTCCCCGACCCGCACGGCGCGTTCGCCGCGGCGCAGGGCATGCAGCCCGAAGGCGACGTTGTCGGCCACGTTCAGGTGCGGGAACAAGGCGTAGTCCTGGAACACCATGCCGATGCGACGGTGCTCCGGCGCCACGGCAAAACCCGGCGACGACATCACCGTCCCCTGGAGCAGGATGCGCCCTTCGCGCAGTGGCTCGAACCCCGCGATCGCGCGCAGCACGGTGGTCTTGCCGCAGCCGCTGGGCCCGAGCAGGCAGGCGATGCTGCCGCGCGCCAGGGTAAAGGACAGGCCGTTGACGACGGCATGGCCGCCGAATCCGTGATGGATGCGATCAACCTCGATCACGGTGTCGGCTCGTGCTTGCTGGGATGGACTGGAAAGGGGGTGGCCTCGCATGCCCAGCATTATATGGGGCTGGCCTGTTCGTGTCGCGGCTGCGAGGCCGCGCGGCGCCGCCCGGGCGGCGTCCCGTTGCTAGAATGCTGGACCCGCCGGCCTGCATTGCCAACCGGCCCACCGATCCCGGACCCCGAATTCCGACGCCAACCCGCCACCGCATGACCCTGCTTCTCTCCAGCCGTACCAGCCGCCTGCACCCCCTCGCCCTTGTCGCCGGCCTGGCCGCGCTGCTGATCGCGCTGCCGATCGCGCAGGTGGCCAGCAGCCTGCTCGCGCCCAGCGGCGACACCTGGCGGCACCTCGCTGACACGGTGCTGGCCGAATACGTGGGCAATACCTTGTGGCTGCTGGCGGGGGTCTGTGCCGGCGTGCTGCTGCTGGGCGTACCCACCGCCTGGCTGGTCAGCACCTACCGCTTTACCGGACGGGCATGGCTGGAATGGGCCCTGGTGCTGCCGCTGGCGATGCCGGCCTATGTCATCGCCTACGCTTATACCGATGCGCTGCAGTTCGCGGGCCCGGTGCAAAGCTGGCTGCGCGAGCTGACCGGCTGGCGCGCGCGCGAGTACTGGTTTCCGGATATCCGCTCGCTGGGCGGCGCCATCGTTCTGTTCACGCTGGTGCTCTATCCCTATGTCTACCTGACCGCGCGCGCGGCCTTCCTGCAGCAAACCCTGAACACGCTGGAGGCGGCGCGTCTGCTTGGCTATGGCACCTGGGGCAGCGTATGGCGCATCATGCTGCCGCTCGCGCGCCCCGGCATCGTCGCCGGCACCGCGCTCGCGCTGATGGAAACGTTGGCCGATTTCGGCACCGTGGCCTACTTCGGCATCCCGACCTTTTCCACCGGCATCTACCGCGCGTGGTTCTCGCTGGGCGACAAGAACGCAGCGGCCCAGTTGTCCGCCTTCATGCTGGTGTTCGTGATCGGCATCCTGCTGGTCGAACGCATCAGCCGCGGCCGTGCCCGCGTGCACGGCGGCCAGCGCCGCGCTCCGGCCTACCGGCTGCATGGCTGGCGGGCCGCGCTGGCGCTGCTGGTGTGCGTGCTGCCTGTGCTGCTGGGTTTTGCCATTCCGGCGCTGATGCTGTGCAAGATGGCGCTGGCCGAGGGCGACGCGCAGTTCGGCCCGCGCTTTATCGGGCTGGTGCGCAACAGCTTCCTGCTGGCCAGCGTCACCGCGCTGGTAGCCGTGCTGGCTGCGCTGTTGATCGGCTATGCGGGACGTGGCATTGCCGCTGGCCGGGGCTGGCTGTTGCGCGCGCTCACGCGGGTGTGCGGCATGGGCTATGCCCTGCCCGGCTCGGTGGTGGCGGTGGGCGTGCTGGTACCGGTGGCGCGGCTGGACAATGCCCTGTCGTCCTGGCTGCAACAGCAGCTCGGATGGTCGGCCGGGCTCTTGCTGACCGGCGGCATTGCCGCGCTGGTCTATGCCTACCTGGTCCGCTTCCTTGGCGTGGCCCTGCAAACCGTCAACGCTGGGCTGGTCAAGATCACGCCAGGCATGGATGCGGCATCGCGCAGCCTGGGCCACGGCCCCGGCGCCACGTTGCGGCGCGTGCACCTGCCGATGCTGCGTGGCAGCCTGCTGACCGCGGCGCTGATCGTTTTTGTCGATGTCATGAAGGAGTTGCCCGCCACCTTTGTGATGCGGCCGTTCAATTTCGATACGCTCGCGGTGCAGGCCTACAACTTGGCATCCGACGAGCGCCTTGCCGAAGCCGCCACGGCGTCGCTGGTGATCGTGGCGGTGGGCCTGCTGCCGGTGATCCTGCTGTCGCGCTCGATACGGCGGGATGCGCGGGAGTAGCCCACAGGGTCGCCTGCAGAAACAGGCCGCGAATTTTCCTAAATTTCTTCAACGTATTGCCGATATCTCACTAGTCCGAAGCTGCGCCCCGGCTCGCCGCCCCCTTCCCGCGCGTGCCAGGCGGCCTGCCCCCGCCGCTGGCGTGCTTCGCGCCGCATCATGACTGTGCCGCCCGCAATCGTTGCCCGGCACTTGTTCGCAGCGACTTCAGAGAGTGTTATGCAGCTTCGTTACCGCATGCTCGTGTTCAAGCTGAACCGGCTGAACCCGCAAGACCGGATCAGCGCCGTCGAGGAAATCGCCCTGGCGGGCCAACTGGCAGAGCAACTGGAAAAGCCAGGCATGGTCGAGCGCCTGGTGGCGGACCTGTTCGATCACGAGAATTCCCATGTCAGGCGCATCGCGCTCAACGCGGTAAGGCGCGCGCACGGCTACCTACAGACCGATATCTCGCTTGCCCTGCTGCGCAAGCTCCGCGACCCCGAGCCATGGCTGCGCCATGACGCTGCCTGGGTCCTCCATGAGGCCGGGCTGGACAGCCCGCACATCCGCGCGGCACTGCGCCAGCTAGCCGGCCCGGTCATGCTGCCTTACGACCAGGCGCGCGCCCGCGCCAATCCCTCCGACGCGATGCTGCACGCCCAGGTGCGCGCGCGGCAAGCACTGGACGTGCTGCTGGCACGCCAGACCGCAGGTGCCATGGTGGCCAAGCTGCCGTACGCGGATGGCACCTTGGGCCACTCGCACACGCGGCGGCGCGAGCACTTGAAACTGACCTTCGAGAAGCACAGGGAGCGTGGCGCAAAGCTGCGCTTCCGGCGTCTGGAAAGCGGGGAAAACAAGGCCGCGGGTGCCTTGCAGCCGAAGCAGAAGGCCCCCGCATGAAAAATGGCGGCTTGCGCCGCCATTCCCGTCCCGCCCAGTCAGACCGCGCTTACTTGTAACCGGCCTTGTCCGCCACCTTCTGTGCTTGCGGCTGGTACTTGCCCAACTCCGCAACATTGATCTTGTCCGCCTTGAAGCTGCCCATGGCTTCGAGTGCCGGATTGCTGATCTTCACGCTTTCCACCACCGGCCACTCGTTATTGCCATCGGCAAAATAGCGCTGCGCCTCGTCGCTTGCCAGGTACTCCAGGAACGCGCGCGCCGACGCCTTGTTGGGCGCATGCTTGAGCATGCCGCCGCCAGAGATGTTCATATGCACGCCCTGGCTGCCCTGGTTGGGCCACACCACGCCAAGCTTCTCCGCCACGGCCTTGTCCTCGGGCTTGGCCGACTTCAAGATGCGGGCGATGTAGTAGGTATTGGCGACCGCGATATCGCATTCGCCGGCGGCCACCGCCTTGAGCTGATCGGTATCGCCGCCCTTGGGCGCGCGCGCCAGGTTGGCCACCACGCCGCGCGTCCATTGCTCCGTCTTGGCCTCGCCATCGTGGGCAATCAGGCTGGACATCAGCGACAGGTTGTAGACGTGCCCGCTGGAACGGATGCACAGCTTGCCCTTCCACTTGGGATCGGCCAGGTCTTCATAGCTCTTGATATCGCCGGGCTTGACCACCGCCTTGTTGTAGGCGATTACGCGGGCCCGCGCCGAGAAACCGAACCAGTCGCCGTTCGGGTCGCGGTAGTTGGCGGGAATGCGCGAGTCCAGCACGCTCGATTTGAGCGGTGCGAACACGCCCGCCTGCTGGGCTCGCCACAGGCGGCCGATGTCGACCGTGATGAACACGTCGGCGGGGCTGTTGGCACCCTCGCTCTTGATGCGCTCCAGCAGCGGGTCTTCCTGGCCTTCGATGCGGTTGATCTTGATGCCGGTCTGCTTGGTGAAATTGGCGTAGAGCGCTTCGTCGGTCTGGTAATGGCGTGCCGTGTAAAGGTTCAGCACTTTTTCCTGTGCGCTCGCGGCGAGCGGCAGCGCCAGCACGGCAAGCGCGGCGGCGCGCGGCAGCAAGTGACGGAATACGATCATGACTCTCCCCCTGGATGATGTTCTGCTTCGCCCTGGAGGTGCAGTGGACGCACCCTCACGCAGGACGAACTAGGAACAATAATCATTCCTATTTCGGAGGTCAAGTTACAACGTTGTAATGTTGGACGGCCCCGGGCGGGGCAATTCAGGCCGGATCGTTACGCGGCATCACCATCGTGTCTCGCCCCGCCACCCGGATTCAGGCGCCGGCGCGCTCCACCAGCGATTTCATGGCATCGGCAGGCAGCGGCCCATGGCAGGTCCGTTCTCCGCTGCCCTTGCTGACAACCAGCCAGACCTTGGCCGGGGAGCCCGCCGGATGCAGCAGCCAGGCCGGTCCGCGGCCGCTGCCGGTCGGGTGGAGGTCTTCCAGCACGCCACTGCTGGTCGATTGCAGCAACGTGGCGCAATCGGTGGCGCTTGCCTGCGTGGCGGAGAGGAAATCCGGATTGGCGAGCACTTCAGGCAAGGCGGTGTCGGAGGCGCGCAGGAAGGCATCGACATCGAAATGCTTGCTGGCGCCGTTCTGGCCCGCGCAGGCGGCGAGCAGCACGGCCGCGGCGATGCCGGCGATGGCGCCGCCACGGCACCGGGCCAATCGCGAGAGGGAAGCTCGGATCATGGCAGGCCTCATTGCTTCAACACATCGGCACCCTTGGGGACCGTGAACCGGAAGGTGTCGGCGGGCAGCGATGGGTTCTTCTGCATCGCGCTGAAAGTCAGCAGCGTCGTATTGCCGAACGCATCGCGCAATTCCATCGCCTCCAGGTTGCCGGCCTTGAAGCCGATGCCGATGCGCTCGAACTGCGTGTCCTTGGACCTGGGCGTCAGTTCGATCCACTCTACGCCGTCACGGGTGGGACCGTTCTTCACGGCGAAGTTCTTTTCCAGGTCATTGCTGCCGAACAGGATCGCGGCGGGGCTCGAACCCAGGGCGCCGTCGAGCTTGCGCTCGGTCACCTGGTTCAGGTCCTTGTCGTAGATGTAGAGCGTCTGGCCATCGGCCTGCAGCAACTGGTCGTAAGGCTTGACATAGCGCCAGGTGAACTTGCCTGGACGCGAAAACGCGAAAGTGCCGCTGGAGGTGCTGGCCACCTTGAGGCTGTCGCCCTGCCCTTTGACCTGGCGCTGGGTGAATTCGCCCCTGGCGCTCTTGACGCCCGCGACGAAGGCCTGGAGCTGGTCGGTGCCGGCAGCCATGGCCGCGCTTGCTGCCAGCGACAGCATGGCTGCCGCGGCACATGCCGACACGAGAATGCGGATTCGCATGGTTTGTCCTTGCTTGGTAGAGGGGGGCGGCGCCAATGCGGCAGCGCCGCCTGTCCGGTTAGAGCCCTGGGCACATAGCGGATTCCGCAAACATGTGCTTCGCGCGTAACAGCATGTTACGCGCGGCGGCTCATTCTTCTTCGCGGGCGGTGCCGGCCGGGGCCAGGATGTCGCGATTGCCGTTGCCGGACATGGCGGAAACCAGGCCGGCCTTTTCCATGTCCTCGAGCAGCCGCGCGGCGCGGTTGTAGCCGATGCGCAGGTGGCGCTGCACCAGGGAGATCGACGCGCGGCGGTTCTTCAGCACCACGTCGACGGCCTGGTCGTAGAGCGGATCTGCCTCGCCACCGCCACCGCCGATGCCGGCGCCACCGCCCATGCTGTCGCCGCCCAGGTCGCCCTCTGCCACGCCGCCTTCGAGAATGCCCTCGATATAGTTGGTCTCGCCGCCTTCCTTGAGCTTCTCGACCACGCGATGCACTTCCTCATCGGAAACAAAGGCGCCGTGGACGCGGATCGGCAAGCCGGTGCCGGGCGCCAGGTAGAGCATGTCGCCCATGCCCAGCAGCGCCTCCGCGCCCTGCTGGTCCAGGATGGTGCGCGAGTCGATCTTGCTGCTGACCTGGAAGGCGATGCGGGTCGGCACATTGGCCTTGATCAGGCCGGTAATCACATCGACTGACGGCCGCTGCGTGGCCAGCACCAGGTGAATGCCGGCGGCGCGGGCCTTCTGCGCGATACGCGCGATCAGCTCTTCCACCTTCTTGCCCACCACCATCATCAGGTCGGCCAGCTCGTCGATGACGATCACGATCATCGGCACTTTTTCGAGCGGCTCGGGCGCGTCCGGGGTCAGGCTGAACGGGTTGGGGATCTTTTCCTCGCGCGCGGCGGCTTCGTCGATCTTCTTGTTGTACCCGGCCAGGTTGCGCACGCCGAGCTTGCTCATCAGTTTGTAGCGCCGCTCCATCTCTCCGACCGCCCAGTTGAGGGCATTGCCGGCCTGGCGCATATCCGTCACCACCGGGCACAGCAAGTGCGGGATGCCTTCGTAGACGCTCATTTCGAGCATCTTCGGGTCGATCAGGATCAGCCGTACCTGCTCTGCCTTGGCCTTGTAAAGCAGCGACAGGATCATGGCGTTGATGCCCACCGACTTGCCGGAGCCGGTGGTGCCGGCCACCATGCAGTGCGGCATCTTGGCCAGGTCCGCCACCATCGGCTTGCCGGCAATGTCCTTGCCCAGCGCCATGGTGAGGTTCGATGCGCTCTCGTTGTAGACCTGCGAGCCGAGGATCTCGGACAGCCGCACCGTCTGGCGCTTGGGGTTGGGCAGTTCCAGCCCCATGTAGACCTTGCCGGGAATGGTTTCCACCACCCGGATGGAAACCAGCGACAGCGACCGCGCCAGGTCGCGCGCCAGGTTGACCACCTGGCTGCCCTTGACGCCGGTGGCCGGCTCGATCTCGTAGCGGGTGATGACCGGCCCCGGGTAGGCCGCCACCACCTTGACCTCGACGCCGAAATCCTTGAGCTTCTTCTCGATCAGGCGCGAGGTGAATTCCAACGTCTCGGCGCTGACGGTTTCCTGGTGCGTCGGGATGGGGTCCAGCAGCGCCAGCGGCGGCAGGTCGGAGTCCTGGATATCGGCGAACAGCGGCTGTTGCTTCTCGCGCTCCACCCGCTCGTGCTTGGGCACCGCCTGCGGCCGCACGATCTGCACCGGCGCCGCCTCCTCGATCTTGACCCGCTGCACTTCCACGGTTTCGGTGCGCACGACCTTGGCCGCCTCGCCGATGATGCGGTCCTGCTTGCTCTCGCGGCGCGCCTTAAAGCCGAGGAAGAGGTTCTCGACAAAGCCGCCGACGTGCTCGGCCACCGACAGCCACGAGAAATGGAAGAACAGCGACAGGCCGATGGCCAGCGTCAGCAGCAGCAGCAGGGTCGCGCCGGTAAATCCCAGCGCCATCTGCATCCAGCCGCCCAGCAGGTCGCCCAGCACGCCGCCGGGGGCGCGCGGCAGCGCCGAGCGCAGCGGATACATGCGGATGGCTTCCAGGCCCATGCTGGCGGTCAGCGACAGGCCAAAGCCGACCCAGCTCACCACCAGCCCCTGGCGCGCCTCGCCGTTGCGATCGGGCAGCTCGGCGGTCAGCGCGCGCCAGCCGCGCCAGCAGCGGCGTACCAGCAGCACCGCCCACCAGTAGGCGGAGAAGCCGAAGATAAAGAACAGCACGTCGGCCATCCAGGCGCCCACGCGGCCGCCCAGGTTGTGGATGTCGGCCACCTGGTTGGCGTGCGACCAGCCAGGGTCCGCCTTGCTGTAGCTGGCCAGGATGCAGACGAAGGCCAGCGTGACAGCCAGCAACAGGAACCAGCGCACTTCGCCCAGCAGCTTGCCGATGCGCGAGGGCAGCGCGGATGGATCGGTACGTGTTGTGGTAGTAGCTCGGGCCATGCCTGGGTCTGGGTTACCGTCTGAAGATTGATTTGCCGGCCATTTTAACCTTGGCCGGGGCTATCGCTCCCATTGGAATTTGCAACAGTGAGCAAACGCCGGTCCACTTATAATGCTGGTTTCGATTCACGCTGGCGCGCACCAAGGCGCACCAGCCATAGGAAAGCATCATGGCCAAACACGCAAAAGTGCTGATTCTCGGTTCCGGCCCCGCCGGCTATACCGCTGCCGTCTACGCGGCCCGCGCCAACCTCCAGCCGGTGCTGATCACCGGCCTGGCCCAGGGTGGCCAGCTGATGACCACGACCGACGTGGAAAACTGGCCAGCCGATGCCAACGGCGTGCAAGGCCCGGAACTGATGCAGCGCTTCCTGGAGCACGCCGAGCGCTTCAACACCGAAATCATCTTCGATCACATCCATACCGCCAAGCTGACCGAACGCCCGATCCGACTGGTCGGCGATGCCGGTGAATACACCTGCGATTCGCTGATCATCGCCACCGGCGCCTCGGCCCAGTACCTCGGCCTGCCCTCGGAAGAACTGTTCATGGGCCGCGGCGTGTCGGCCTGCGCCACTTGCGACGGATTCTTCTACAAGAACCAGGAAGTCGCGGTTGTCGGCGGCGGCAATACCGCGGTGGAAGAAGCGCTCTACCTGTCGCATATCGCCAGCAAAGTCACCCTGATCCACCGCCGCGACAAATTCCGCGCCGAGCCGATCCTGGTCGACCGCCTGCTCCAGCGCGAGAAGGAAGGCCGTATCGAAATCCGCTACAACACCGTGCTGGACGAGGTGGTGGGCGACGATTCCGGCGTGACCGGCATCAAGCTGCGCGATGCTCAGGGCGACAAGACCGAAGAACTCAAGCTGGCGGGCGTGTTCATCGCCATCGGCCACAAGCCCAATACCGACCTGTTCGAGGGCCAGCTCGACATGCACAACGGCTATATCGTGACCAAGACCGGCCTGGCCGGCGATGCCACGGCTACCAGCATCCCCGGCGTGTTCGCCGCCGGCGACGTGCAGGACCACATCTACCGCCAGGCCATCACCAGCGCCGGCACGGGCTGCATGGCAGCGCTGGACGCCCAGCGTTACGTGGAAGCGCTGCAGTAAGCGCCTGCCCCCCCGGCAACTGCCGCACTGTGATTCGCTGCGCACAGCGATCACCGTGCCGCGGGCGCCCGGATAAATGGCCGCGCGGACCCGGGGCGCGACGCCAGTCCCGCCCGCCTGCACTACCTCCCCCACTTTATAATCACGCCGAGCACCCCGGAGAATTCCATGACGCACGGCGCAAAGAAACCCGCCAGCCCGCCCAAGCGCTTCGGCCTGACCGACCTGGCTGGCCTGCGCGAATCCCTCAAGGCCGACACCGAGCGGCGCGAAGCCGAACGCCGCGAGGCGGAAGCGGCCGCCCAGCGCGCACGCGAGGAGGCCGACGTCTTCCGCAGCAGCGTGGGCAACGTCAGCGCCCTGCGCGACCGTAACCGCATCACGCCCACGCCGCGCCACCCCGCGCCGGTACCGGTACAAACCCAGCTGGACGACAAGGCCGTGCTGGCCGCATCGCTTTCCGACGAATTCGACGTCGAGAACCTGCTGGATACCGATGAAACCCTGTCGTTCCGCCGGCCGGGCATCGGCATGGACGTGGTCAAGAAGCTGCGCCGCGGCGAATGGGTGCCCCAGGACAAGATCGACCTGCACGGCCTGCGCAGCGACGAAGCGCGCGAGGCGCTGGCCGAGTTCGTGCGGCGCTCGGTCAAGCGCGGCGTGCGCTGCGTGCGCGTGATCCACGGCAAGGGCAATGGCTCGCCGGACAAGACGCCGGTGCTCAAGGGCAAGGTGCGCAGCTGGCTGGTACAGAAGGAAGAAGTGCTGGCCTTCGTGCAGGCGCGCGGCGCCGAGGGTGGCGCGGGCGCGCTGATGGTGCTGCTGCGCCAGCCGCACGCCTGAGACCACGCGCGATGCATTTGCCGCTCGATCTCCTGATGGGGCGGCTGCCCCTGATCCTGCATGTCATGGAAGTGGTGGGCGTGCTCGCCTTCGCGGTCTCCGGCGTGGTGGACGCGCGCAAGCAGCGCTTCGATGCCGTGGGCACGTTCGTGGTGGCGTTCGCCACCGCCTTCGGCGGCGGCACGGTGCGCGACGTGCTGCTGGACCGCCGGCCCTTCTATTGGGTCGACCACGAAGGCTATGTGACCCTGATCTTCGTCATGTCGCTCGGCGCCTCGTTCGTGCTGCGGGTAGTCAGCCGGGTGGCGTCCGAGCGCACCATGATCACGGCCGATGCGATCGGCCTCGGGCTGTTTTCCGTCACCGGCACTTCGCTCGCGCTGGTGGCGCAGATGACGCCTACCGTGGCGGTCATGATGGGCATCATTTCCTCGGTGTTCGGCGGCGTGGTGCGCGATGTGCTGTGCAACGAGGTGCCGATGATCCTGCGCGACAGGTCGCCTTATGCCACCTGTGCCTTTGTCGGTTGCTGGGTCTATGTCGGCCTGACCTGGGTGCGGGCCGAGCAGGAACTGGCCCTGCTCGCGGGCGCGATCACCATCACGGCTGCGCGCCTGCTATGCGTGCGCTTCGGCTGGAAGCTGCCGAGCTAGCCGTGCAATCAGGGCAATCCGGGCGCCCCTCCCCCGGGACCGCCAGGATTGCCCGCCGGCGCTGAATTGCCTGGGCGGAGCGCTTAGACGGCAGCCTCGTCCTGCTCGCCGGTGCGGATGCGGATCACTCGCTCGATCTCGGTGACGAAGATCTTGCCGTCGCCGATCTTGCCGGTGTGCGCCGCCTTGACGATGGCGTCGAGCACGGTATCGAGCTGGTTCTCGGCAACCACGACCTCGATCTTGATCTTGGGCAGGAAATCGACCACATACTCGGCGCCGCGGTACAGCTCGGTATGCCCTTTCTGGCGGCCAAAGCCCTTCACCTCGGTTACCGTCAACCCGGTCACGCCGACGTCAGCCAGCGCCTCGCGCACTTCGTCCAGCTTGAACGGTTTGATGATGGCGGTAATCTGCTTCATTTTGGCCCCTTCCTTATATAGTCGTTGGTTAGTGAGAGAGTTTAGCCTGCCCGGCGGGTTGCCGGATGTTGCCTGCCGCACCGCGCCATTTCCGGTAGACTCAACCGGCCCTACCGCCCGCGCAAAGCTCGCGCGGCGCGGACAGCCATGGCGGAACAAGGCCCTGGCCGGCGCCACCGAGGCGTCGGCAGCAGGCAAATGATGAGCGGATCTAGCGCAATGCAGTCTGAATCTTGCAAGCCGGGACCGGACCACCCTGACGCGAGCCCCCCAGGGGCGGCCGCGGCACAAGGCGGACAGGAACACGAGCGGATGGAGAATTATCGCACGCAGATCGTTTTCGATCTGTCCGAGCTGCCGGCGGCCACATGGGATGCCCTGGTGGCGGCGCAGCGCGGCGCCACTCCGTTCCTGCGCCACGCCTTCCTGCACGCCCTGCACGCCAGCGGCAGCGCCTGCGACGAAACCGGCTGGAGCCCGCGCTACCTGACCCTGTGGGCACCGCACGAAGGCGGCGGCGAGCGCCTGGTGGCGGCCATGCCGCTGTACGCGAAATCGCACTCGTATGGCGAATACGTGTTCGACTGGGCCTGGGCCGACGCCTATGCGCAGCACCGCCTTCCCTACTACCCAAAGCTGCTGTCCGCGATCCCCTTCACGCCCGTCCAGGGCGCGCGGCTGCTGGCCGAGGACGTGGGCGCGCGCCGTGTCCTGCTGCAAACCGCGCTGGCGGTGGCGGAGCAAAGCCAGTTGTCATCCCTGCATGTGCTCTTCCCGGACGAGCATGAGGCCGCGTTGATGGCAGACGCCGGCATGCTGATGCGGCATGGCGTGCAGTTCCACTGGACCAACCCGGGTTATGAGAGCTTCGAGGCGTTCCTGGCCACGCTCTCGCAAAAGAAGCGCAAGAACATCCGCGCCGAACGGCGCCGCGTGGCCGAGGCTGGCATCACCTTCCGCCAGTTGCGGGGCGCGGAGATCGGCGACGACGACTGGCGCTTCTTCCACCGCTGCTATCGCCAGACCTACCGCGAGCATCATTCCACGCCCTACCTGAACCTGGACTTCTTCCGGCGCATCGGCGCCGCCATGCCGGAGAACCTGCTGCTGGTGGTGGCCGTGCGTGCCGGCCAGCCGATCGCCGCCTCCCTGGTGGTCTACGACGGCGACCCCGCACGCAGCACCTTGTTCGGGCGCTACTGGGGGGCGCTTGAGCACCACCCATGCCTGCACTTCGAGACTGCCTACTACCAGCCGCTGGAATTCTGCATCGCGCAGGGTATCCGCACCTTCGAAGGCGGCGCGCAGGGCGAACACAAGATGGCGCGCGGATTCCTGCCGGTGGCGACCCGCTCCGCCCACTGGCTGGCGCATCCGTCCTTCGCCGATGCCGTCGAGCGCTTCCTCGTGCGCGAGCGCCAGGGTATCGACGCCTACCTGGACGAACTCAACGACCGCACGCCGTTTGCCCGCAGCTGAAGCCGGCCATGGCTGGCCGGCTTAGCGCGTCAACGCCACATGCGCCGCAGCGTGTTGTCGCCCAGCATGTAGTGGTGGAACAGCGCGGCCACCGCATGCAGCCCGATCACCGTGTAGAAGGCGGTACCCAGCGTTTCATGGATTTCCTTGAGGGTATCCTTCAGGTCCGCGTTCTGCGCCACCAGCGAGGGCAGTTCGATGCCGAGCCCCGGCAGCGTCATCAGGTGGCCACCCGCGTTGAGGGCCAGCAGGCCCAGCACGGGCTGTATGAAGATAAACAGATAAAGCAGGAGGTGCATGGCGCCGCCTAGCAGATGCATCCAGCGCGGGCCGGGCTCGGGCGCTGGCGCCCCGCCCAACAGGCGCCACAGCAGGCGCGGCACGGCCAGCACAATCACCAGCGCGCCAGCCCACTCGTGGACCGACATCGACAGGGCTCGGGCGGCGCTGCCTTTTGCGGTAAAGCCCTTGAGTTCGATCGCGGCATACGCGGTGGCAATCAGCAGGAAAACCGCCCAGTGAAAGAAGACCGCCAGACCGGAATAGCGAACCGTCGCGGATGGCTTCGAAGAGGTAACGTACATGGGGATTGGCAGTCTTTCTGCCGAGTTGTTCTGTGATCGGAGCTTAACCCACAGGCTTCATGGTGTCTTTGGCCTCCATCAAACCCGACGCAATCGGGATAGGGGCGGGCC
>JYOD01000035.1 GCA_000955785.1 Burkholderiaceae bacterium 16 | reverse complement strand
GTAACTGCTCAATAAGTCGGGGCGAGCGGGGGCGTGGTGCTCGTGAGATAAGCGATACGCTGTTCGATGAGATGGGGCAGAGGCGGGATGTGATCGCTGCAGGAAATGCGATCGGTCAGGTAGTCCCAAAACGAGATGCCGAGTTTGCGGCAAGTCTTCTTCAGGCTGGAGAAGGTTTCGCGACATTGCCGACCAAGATCGCTACGCGTTCCGCCGCTGATCTTCTGTTTTTTCACGTGCTCGCGAATGTCGCGCTCACTGCCGTTGGTATGCAGCGGCACGTCGGGACGCTCCAACACCAGCAGCAACTCGGCCTTATTCAGGTGGATCCGCCTGAGCAAACGGTTGAGTGTCGTGTAGCGAGTCCGCTGAGTGAAGATTGCATCAAAGCGTCTGTCCAGTTCGACTTTGCATATTGCGGTGGGATCCAGTTTGTAGGCCTTCAGATCGGCGTAGAGCGACCAGATCTCGCCACGCACCTGGGCAATGTCCTCGCGGTGTTCGTCATTCAACGGCAGCAACTTATGGATCAGCCGTTCGGCGTGTACCCAGCATAACCCGTGGGTCAGAACATTGAACTGTCCTGCGTCATCGCTGATGATCGCCAGATCCGCTGCCATGCCATGTCGCTTGATACTGCCCAGTAGCGCACCCTCGGTAGCGATTCTGCGGTAGCGCGGATCAACCATGCCCAAGCCATCGAGGTAATGGTGCCACGCACACTGATCGGCAAAGCTGGCNNACAGCCCCTGCTTTTTCATGTAGGCCAGTGCGTCTTCGTCGATATGGTAATCGGTATGCCCAGCACGCAGCAGCTCCAGGAAATTGATGCGGCTCTTCGACGGCGTGCTCTTGAACCACGCGAAATGGTCGTTACCGATGTGCGTGACGTAGCCATTGTTGCCTTGATGCCGCGTGCCGGTATCGTCCACCGTCACATACGATGAATGGGCGAGGCCCGTCGATAACAGTGCGTCCTTTTCGGCGTGAAACCGTTCCTTTCCCGCTGCCAGAAGGGCGTCCACCTGTCCGGCGGAGATCTCTATCCCCCACTCCCGTAGTTGCTCACGCAGCAGCGGTTGGGTGACGTGACAGTGGTGGTGCTGATACAGCATATAGCTCACCAGATTCGCCCCGAAATGGCAGTCTTGCATCGTTGTGGGCAGTGGCCCTGTCAAGGTCTGGCCGTCCGGCGTTTGCCAGCGAGCGAGCCGATAGCGGGTATTGCGTGACGCGATCACGAGGTCCTGGACCACGAAGTCGCGGTAGCCCTTGAATCTGGAGCCCGGCGGAATCGGCTCTGCCGGCTGGATCACCTGGTCGTGATCAATCTTTAGCTGCCCGGTCTTGCTTCGCTTGGCCGAGCCCGCGCGCTTGACCGGCTTCACTTCTGGCTCGTGCGGCTGACCGCTGGCTTGCCCCGCGTTCTCGTTCATGCGGCTCGGCTTGAACTTCGGACGTTTCTTTTCGCCTTTGAGCACGGCAACTTCGTCTTCCAGAAGCCACACCCGCTCCCACAGGCGTTGATTCGTTTCGATCAGTTCTTCGCTAAAGGACATCAGCCGCGTGACCGCCGGCGTCCTGTCGGTTGGCGCAATGTGCGGCATGACGATGGGCTTCCTCACCGTCACGCTACGCGCGCTTCCTGTCCTTCTTCAGTTTGGCAATTTCCGCTTCCAGCCGCTGTATCTTTTCCTGCGCGCGATGGACCGTGTCTGCCAGCCGTTCCAAGACCGCCAACAGTTCAAGCATCTCGGGCGTCAACGCTTCTTGTGGAATTTCCGGCAGGGTGATTTTATTCAAGATGACAACCTGGCAACGAGGAGGAATTCGGTGCCACAGAAGTTAACATCGCCCTCCGCCGTTTACAAGCGAAATTCGTCACATGGTCGCTTGAGAG
>JYOD01000034.1 GCA_000955785.1 Burkholderiaceae bacterium 16 | reverse complement strand
CCCGACTTATTGAGCAGTTACCGATATTGATCTACTCAATTGGGCTGATAGAAATCTTTTTGCGTCGGATCACAAATCTATTCTTGCCTATCTATCTATGAGTAGACAGTATTATCGCCATGGACAGCGACGCAGCGGTCACAACAAGGGGTCGCTTCAGAAAACGGAAAATATTGCACGCTAAGCCGTCTGGTGCCCCGCCGAGCGCTGGCTACCGGGCCGCGAAGGCCTGATCCATCTGGCGTGCCCGCTTGACTTCGTCGCTCTGCAGGTAGATCGAGGTCGTGGCCACCGAAGCATGTCGAAGGTTGTCGCGCACGCTAGTCAATTCCGCGCCGCGGGCCAGGGCATGTGTGGCATGGGTATGACGCCTATGTCGTTCAAGAGATAGTCTCTATGTACCCTTTCCTGACTATGTCGACGGATATGAATGAGCTTCCACAATCATCCGAAGATTGCAGGTCGCGACGGAGGCCTGGTCCGCCAATCACCCGACATAGTTTTCTCTGTCCTACAGGCTATTCAAGAAGCCGAGGAGCTGGTCTGCAGGCTGGTAGCGCCCTGATTTGCCATACGCACTTCACGACGGACTGCTTTCCCGACACCGGTGCGGTGGTGAAGCGAGTCAAGACTATATCTACTCGGCTTCACGCGTTTGCTCGGAAGAATGAGGTTATTGCAGAATTACAAGACATAGTCAGGAGGGGTACATAGTGCCGCATCCAGTGTGGGCTGGCTCGGCGCAGCTTCTCGGCTGCTCTCGGGCTATCATCAGGCGCATTCACGTCGGCGGCTTGGCCAAAGAAGCGCCGCATCACGTGCCAGAGGCGGGTCCCGGTAATGTACCCCGTGATATCAACGCCGAACGCCCTCAACGGGGCACATCTTCGCATACGCGACTTGCTCTGGCGTGCCTGTATACCCCTACCAACGCGGCGATCAGCAGCACTGTCGGCAGCCAGAGTGCCAAGTCGTGCAGCCGTTGAGTGACCAGTCCTCCCGCCAGCGAGCCGAGTGCAAAACTGAGGCAGATGGCGCCAAGGCGCGCGGCTTCGTGCTGGCCTCCGGGATCGCGTAGCGGTATTGTGGATTCGAAGAACAATTGTATGCAACGCCGTAGATTTCCGGTGGTCATCACTGATGAATATGCCTGCTTTCCTGAATGGGTGAAGAACACCGATTGCAGTGTTGCTGAGAAGGCAATGCCTGCGATCAGCAAGATTTCTGGCAGCAAGTCCTGCGTTCCCAACACCAGGATCAGGATTTCCAGCACGAGTGAAACGACTGCAGGCTGCCGCATGAGAGGCGGAGTCATCAATTGCATCAGACGGGCGATAAATAGTGCGCATACGAAGCCGGTGAGTGGCCAGAAATGCCGCAACGCCTGCTGAACGTCGCCGCCGGCCAGATTGACCGCTAACATCACAATGTTTCCGGTCATCGTGTTAGCGAATATCTTCCCGTGCCCAATATAGGTGAAGGCATCCAGAAAGCCGCCCGCCAACGTAAGCAGGATCGCCACACTTGGCTGAGTTTCTGCCGCATCGAGATTGTTCATTTGCTAGGGATGGTCTGGTTAACTCACTTGACTCGTTGCTTGATCTCTTGATGGCAAAGTGACCGGCAGGTAGTCGCCGGGACTGTGCGCGATATCGGGCCAGGAATTGCCCGGGTGCCCAAGGCGTCTGGCCCGCTCAAGCGCTCGCGGCCACTCGCAGCGCGCGCTTGGCCATCCAAATATTGGAGAGCGCGAACAGCGTCGTGATCTGCGCCGCGAGTGCGATCAGAAGCGGTGACGCACGCCAGCCATGGCGCCGGTCTGGTTCTGGCCAGGCAGTGTGTTCATCGTGCTGGTGACACCATACGTTGCGCTCCCGTGGTTCTTCACATAGCCGAGCAACAGGTAGGCATCGGTGCGCTTGGAATAGGCATAATCGGCGTTCAGCACGAACATCAGCGAATCCTTGTTGTCAGTGCGCGCATCGGTGTAGTAGGCCGCACCGGTCAGGCTAAAGGCCTGGGTGAATTTGTACTGTGCGCCGGCCCAGTACAGGTTGTCGTGACGCGCAGTGACAATGGCAGTCGTAGCGGCATTGAGCTCATCGCGTAGCCAGCGATAGCCGGCAAATACCTTAGCGTCCCCGAACGCGTATGACGCGCCAACCGCGATGCGCTTGGCGGTGCCGTCAGCCGCGGCGATGCTGCTGCCCTGGTACTGATCATAGGCAACGCCTGCCGAGAACGGGCCACTCGTGTACGCCATGCCACCGCCAAAGTTGGTGCCGACCTTGAAATGGCCCGGGATTTCAGTGCCATTGGGAATAGTGCTATCGCGGCCAGTGCTGTAGAAGCCCGTCGCGGTCAGTCCGCCGAACGTGCCCGTGTACTTGATGGCGTTGTCAGCACGACCGTTAAAGCCCAGGGTGTCGACGGAATTGAGTGAATAGCTGCTACCGATTGCCATCGGATCGTAGGCGGCGAACAGGTCATACATCGCGTTTTGCTGACGGCCCAGCGTGACAGCGCCGAAGTTTCCTTGCAGGCCAACATAGGACTGGCGACCGAACAGGCGGTTGCTTTGGGCCGAGGTACCCGTGTCGATATTGAAGCCGTTTTCCAGCACGAAAATGCCTTTCAGGTTGCCACCAAGGTCCTCCACGCCGCGAATGCCCCAGCGCGAACCGGAGAGGCCGCCGGAAGTCACGCCGTACAGCGAGCCGCCCTGGCCCGAGGCGCTTTGCACGTGACTTTGGTAACTAACCCCGGCGTCGGCGATGCCATAGAGCGTCACGCTGGACGAGAACGACTGGCCAAAAGCAGCGCCGGACACGGCGCAAGCTGCGGCAGCGGTTGCCAATGCGAAGAGAGTCTTTTTCACTGTCAATCTCGATGCCTGTTTGAGCATGTAGGTTGTCTTCTGCCGGGAGATGATCATGTCAACGGGCGAGCCGTACGGCTCGTCAATCCCGCCGGCAGTGATGCTGGCGTTTTGCCGGCGCACTCATCGCACGGTCTCCGTTCGCAGTGCCGATTGCACGCCGAACTCGCGGCGCAGCGCGGGTCCGTGTTCGTCGAGCGCCGGTGCCCCCGCGCGAATCTTCGGATCGGGATAACCGCTGATCTTCACCGGATTGCCAGGCATCCGCACCCCTCCCGCCTCGATGAACATGTTGCGCGCTTCGGTCTGCGGTAGCTGCGCCGCCTCGGCAACGTTCAGCAGCGGCGCCACCGGTACGCCGGCCGCGTGGATTACCTGAAGCCAATGTCCAGCGGTTTCGCGTTTGAACACCGACTCGAGTTCCGCCTTCAATTCGACCTCGTGCGCGACGCGACTGGTGTTGGTCACGAAGCGCGGGTCGGCGCCAAGCTCCGTCCGGCCGATCGCCGTGCACAGCAGCCCGAACAGGTGGTCGTTTCCGCAGCAGATGACGAACGCCTTGTCCGCCGCGGCGAAAACGTCGAACGGCGCCATGTACGGGTGCCGATTGCCAATCCGCGCCGGCGCTTCGCCGGTCGCAACGTACGACATGAAGCCATGCTCGAGGAAGGCAAGCGTCGCGTCGAACATCGCAACGTCGACGTGCGCGCCCTTGCCAGTTTGCTCCCGGGCGTAAAGCGCACTTGCGATGCCGCAGAACATGAACACGCCGGCGCACAGATCCGAGAGCGAGGTGCCGACCCGCGTCGGCGGGCCGCCGGGAAAGCCCGTTTCGTCCATGATGCCGCTCATCGCCTGAACGATGGTGTCATATGCCGGAAACGTCGACAGAGGTCCAGTCTGTCCGAAACCCGACGACGACGCGTAGACGAGTCGCGGATTAATTTCGGCCAGCGCCTCGTACGAAAAACCGAGCCGCGCCATCGTGCCAGGACGGAAATTCTCGGTAAGCACATCGGCCTTGCGGATCATGTTCAGAAAGGTCTCGCGGTCTGCGTCGTCCTTCAGGTTGAGCACGATGCTTTCCTTGCCCCGATTCACGAAACTGAAATATAGCGATTGGTCGCCGACGTACGGGCCGTAGGTGCGCGTGTCGTCGCCGTGCCCCGGCGGCTCCACCTTGATCACGCGCGCACCCAGGTCGCACAGGATCGTCGTGCCGAACGGGCCGTTCAACACGTGCGTGAGGTCGATCACCAGCAGCCCGGAAAAGGGGCCAGCGGTGTTCTTGTGTTGAGTGGATGACATGAATTGGCTACCTTTATCTACGGATTGCATCGACTGGTTCAACTGGAGCGATTTTGCCGTCATTTTTTACTGGCGTTCCCATTCTAGGGATGACAAATGTTGCTATAGCGAATGCGATGAAAGATGTAGCACCTGTAATCATAAACGCCGTATTCCAGCCGAATTTGCTAGCAATCGCTGCGCCAAGACCGCCACCGAAAATAGATGAAATTGCTTTGGCTCCGAAGAAGAAGCCATAGTTTTCAGTCGAGAAAGCCGTACCAAAAACCTCGCTATTTATCGGTGGGAACAGAGCGTAAGAACCACCCCAAGTAAAGAATGTTAATGCCAGTACGACAATAAATGCTGGTGTCGAAATTGCTGCAACTGTTGGGAACGAGAACAGGATGATGCAATTGACGCCAAATACGATAGACATCGTCTTGTAGCGACCAATCTTATCCGAAACAGCGCCCCAGAATGGACGGCTAGCACCGTTGAATAGATTCTGGATCGAAACTGCAATCGCTAGAGTGCCAGCAGTAATACCGAGGCTCTTACCGAAGGGCGCACTATTGGCAACCAGCAGCATGCCACCAAAGTTTACCGAAAAGAATGCCAACCACAGGACCCAGAATTGCGGTGTCTTCAGCATTTGAGCCGAAGTAAAGTCTTTTTCGGTGACAACTGGAGGTGCGTGTTTGACACCCTTATGTTCGCCTGGGAACTTAATGATAAGTGCGATTGCGATAATTATCAGACCCTCGATCAAGCCTGTGTATGCAAATGCAGAGCCAACGCCGCGTGTTTTCAACATGCCGCTAATCAGTGGTAGGAAAGGCAGAACACCCAAACCGTAGCCAGCAGCTGTAAATCCCGACGCCATACCGCGCTTCTCCGGAAACCAACGGTTAGCTGTGTTTATCGCGGTACCATAGACGACACCAACGCCGGCACCAGCCACTGCGTACAGTGCGTACAGGGCTGGGACGGATTCAACTTGCCCCATGAATGCCCAACCAACCAAAACCATGATGCCGCTGACAATCAGAGCGCCCTTGGGACCGAATTTATCGACGATGACGCCGCCACTTGGTTGCGAAACTGCTTGAATCACTTGCGACAGCGTAAACGCGATTTGCACGGCAGTAAGCGAAATCCCCAATTTTCCTTGCAGTGGGGCTGCATACAGCGTCCAGGAATACTGGACACCGGAGATCATGCACATCAGCAAGACCGCTAATATTAAGTAAAACCAACGATTTTCAAGCAAACCGGCTGGTTGACCTTTCTGCGCGTTATCCATTGCATCCTCTCGAAAAGTGTGATTGATTACATCAAGCCCCGACGCGAGCTTGCAGTTCGGCGAGCCGCTTGCGCAAGTTGAGCTCCTCCTGAAAGCGCCTCATTTCGTCCCGAATGACGGCGACGATTCCACTCAATTGCCCCGGCGCCGAGTAAAGAAGTGCAACGGTGAATGCGATCGACAATGCACGCCCGTCCTTGTGCACGGCGGGCACTTTCAGCACATCGTTGCCGTAGCGCGTGTGACAGGTCTGCATCGTCTTCTCATAGCCTTCCCAATGACGCGCCTGCAAGCGTTGCGGAATAATGAGGTCGAGCGACCTGCCGATCGCTTCGCTCTCGGTGAAACCGAATATGCGCTCGGCTGCCAAATTCCAGAGCGTGATCTTTCCTTCGGTGTCCGAGACAATGATTGCATCGCCCAAGGCCGCAACCAGTTGTTCGAGATCGATCGTTGTCTGCATTGGCGCTGTCTCACGTCATTGCTTGCCCTGCAGGGGCGGTGTTGAGAGAATCCGCCGCGACGCGCATCGAAGGCCAGGCTCGAAGACACCGCCCCTTTGCGCGCCGACGACGTACCGGTATGCGTGTCGCAGTCAGACGGCGTTGGCCTCATGCATCTTGGCGATTTGCTGCGCCGTGTAGCCGAGTTGCGCAAGCACCTCGTCCGTATGCTCACCAAGAAGCGGCGACGCCGTAATCTCGGGCTTCATATCCGAGAACTTGATCGGGCTGCCGACCGTCAGGTACTTGCCGCGCACAGGGTGATCCACCTCGACGATCGATTCCGTCTTGCGCATCGACTCGTCGTAGGCGAGCTCCTTCATGCTGAGCACCGGAGAGCAAGGGATGTCGAACTTGCGCAGAATATCGACGGCCTCGTACTTCGTCTTGTCGGCGAGCCACTCCTCGATCTTCGCAAAGATGTCGAAGATATGGGGCTGGCGTGCCTCGGCCGTGCTGTAGTCCGGATCGTTGATCCATTCGGGATGCCCGATCGCGCGGCAGATCGGCTCCCACGCATGGCCCTGAATCGTGAAGTAGATGTAAGCGTTCGGATCGGTTTCCCATCCCTTGCATTTGAGTACCCAGCCCGGCTGTCCGCCGCCGCCCGCGTTGCCGCCGCGTGGCACGACATCGGTGAAGGTGCCGTGCGGATACTGCGGATACTCCTCGAGGTAGCCGACGCGCTCGAGACGCTGCTGATCGCGCATCTTGACGCGGCACAGGTTCAGCACCGCGTCCTGCATCGAGACGGCCACCTTCTGGCCCTTGCCGGTCTTGTCGCGGCCGATCAGCGCCGTCAGGATGCCAATGGCCAGGTGCATGCCGGTGTTGCTGTCGCCCAGCGCTGCGGCGCTGACGGTCGGCGGACCGTCCCAGAAGCCCGTCGTCGAGGCCGCGCCACCCGCGCACTGGGCAACGTTCTCGTAGACCTTCAGATCCGAGTAGTGATGGCCTTCGGAGAAGCCCTTCACCGACGCCACGATCATCTTCGGATTGAGCTCGTTGATGCGCTCCCACGAGAAGCCCATCCGGTCGAGTGCGCCGGGGCCGAAGTTCTCGACGAGCACGTCCGATTCGCCGATCAGCCGCTCGAGGACTTCCTTGCCCTCTGGCTTTTTCGTGTCGAGCGTGAGCGAACGCTTGTTGCTGTTGAGCATCGTGAAGTACAGCGCGTCCGCGTCGGGGATATCGCGCAGTTGGTTGCGCGTCACGTCCCCCGAGCCGGGACGCTCGACCTTGATCACGTCGGCGCCGAACCAGGCGAGCAGCTGCGTGCAGGCGGGCCCGGCCTGAACGTGCGTGAAGTCAATGATCTTGATTCCTGTGAGTGGAAGGTTCATTTTCGTTCTCCTAATAGATTCGATGTCAGGCGTCAGTGCTTTTTCGCCGAGCTTTGCGGATTGAGATTCGTCAAGCGGCCGCTTTCCGTGCCGGCCGATTCGTCGATGACGGCGTTGATGAGGGCGGGCTTACCGAGCTTGAGCGCTTCGTTCACCGCCTTCTCGAGCTCGGCCGTCGTCGTGGCGTGGTAGCCGATGCCACCGAACGCCTCGATCAGCTTGTCGTAGCGCGCGTTCTTGACGAACACGGTCGGGGCGACATCCTTGGTTCCCGACGGATTCACATCCGTGCCGTGATACACGCCGTTGTTGTTGAAGACGACAATGCAAACGGGCAAGTCATAACGGCAGATCGTCTCGATTTCCATGCCGGAAAATCCGAATGCGCTGTCGCCGCAGATCGCGAGCACCGGCTCGCCGGTCTCGATCGCCGCGCCGACGGCATAACCCATCCCGACGCCCATGACGCCCCAGGTTCCGACGTCGAGGCGCTTGCGCGGCTCGTACATGTCGATGACCGCACGGGCAAAATCAAGCGTGTTTGCACCTTCGTTCACGAGCGAGATGCCCGGATTCCCCTTGATGACGCCCTTCAGCACGCGAAGCGCGCTGTGGAAGCTCATTGGCGTCGGATCCTTGGCGAGCGTCTCTGCCATCTTCGCCAGGTTCTTGTCCTTGCGCTCGGCCACGGTACCCAGCCATTCGGCGCTGGGCTTCGGGAAGCCCGAGCCGATCTCGCCGAGCATCGCCGAGACGCACGAACCGATATCACCGATGACAGGCGCGGCGATAGCGACATTGCTGTCGATTTCAGTCGGTGCGATGTCGATCTGGATGAACTGCTTTGGCTTGCCCCAGGTCTTGCCCTTGCCGTGCGCGAGCAGCCAGTTCAGGCGCGCACCTACGAGCATCACGACGTCGGCCTCCGCCAGCACGAACGAACGCGCGGCCGACGCTGATTGCGGATGGGTGTCGGGCAAGAGGCCTTTGGCCATCGACATCGGCAGATAGGGAATGCCCGTCTTTTCGACGAGCTCACGAATCTGGGCGTCGGCTTGCGCATAAGCCGCACCCTTGCCGAGCAGGATCAGCGGACGCTTTGCGCTTTTCAGCAGGTCAACCGCGCGCGTGATGGCGTCAGGCGCGGGCAGCTGACGCGGCGCCGGATCAACCACCTTGATCAGCGACCTGTGGCCCACTTCCGCGTCGATCGCCTGGGCCAGCAACTTCGCCGGCAGGTCAAGGTAGACGCCGCCCGGACGGCCCGATACGGCAGCACGAATGGCCCGCGCGACGCCGACGCCGATGTCTTCAACATCGAGCACGCGGAAGGCGGCCTTGGCGTGCGGCCTGGCGATGGCGAGCTGATCCATCTCTTCGTAGTCGCCTTGCTGCAAGTCGACGATCGCGCGCTCGCTCGAGCCGCTGATCAGGATCATCGGAAAGCAGTTCGTCGTCGCGTTGGCCAACGCCGTCAGGCCGTTCAGGAAGCCAGGGGCGGAAACGGTCAGGCAGATGCCAGGCTTCTTGGTGATAAAGCCGGCAATCGCGGCGGCGTTGCCTGCGTTCTGCTCATGACGAAAACTGATGACGCGCACGCCTTCGGCCTGCGCGAGACGCGCCAAATCGGTAACCGGGATCCCGGGCAAGCCGTAGATGTTTTCGATACCGTTCAGCTTCAGTGCGTCGATGACGAGATGAAAGCCGTCGGTCATCTCTGTCTGTTGTTGCAGCGTGTCTTCTGCAGCGGAGCGCTGCAGGTTACTTTCGGCTTCCGCCTTGCGGGTTGCGCGTTGGTTCTCGTTGAGGTCTAGCATGACACATTCCTTAATTAACGCCGGGTTGAATACTCATTGGCCTTTGTGCGCCGCGATCTGTAGCGATTTCGTGCATATGGAAAAAAGCCGTGCACCGAGAAATGGAAGCCTTCTTATGCCAACGTCACGCCTTATGAAAGCGACAGGATCTTCATGTCCGGTCCAACCGGCCGAACGAAAGCCGTGTAGACCACATTACAACCGTCGTACTTTCGCGAAGAAACCCGCGCGCTCGCAAGAGAAATGGACGCGCGGCTTCAAGTCTTGCCAGCTTGCCGTTTCTGAGCCTGGACCACCCGTCCTGCTGCGCGGACACGTCTTCACTTGCTGTCATTTCGATTCTCACAGAGTGATGCGGCCAGGAAAACGCACACTCGACGTGTGTGCTCATCTGTTGTATCCCGGCGCTTCGTTGATCATCGGCCGCTCACGATTCTGTTGTGTTTCGACGAACGCGACCCCCATCTCTCGGTGCACGGATTCGTGCAAACGATGGTCGCAAGCTGCGGCGACATCGTTGGTGAAAGTATTGACGCACCATTCAATTTCCGCCATCACGTCTTTCTTGTAATCCCGTAAATATTGGATTACTAGGATTCGTGTATGAATAGGCTTACACGCCATTTCGTTCACGCCGCGCGTTTTCTATACGTAGGGTGAAGACGTGGACGATTCGACGCAAGCGAGCAAGTGGACCGGGCTTGCTCGATCCGATGTGAGAGGCGCTCACCGATGGCAGTTAAAGCGCACCGGATATTCCCCGTGACGTCTGGTGGCCGTGCTGCCGCGAACTCGCCGACTACGCAGCAGTTTGGCGTGGATCACGAATCGGCGTACATGATCGCGGAGTTCGAAGCAGGCAAACTCCGTGAAATGCAGGACGGAGGCGGCGCCGGTTTGCTTACGGCCGGAAATCGTTGGTATGCACAGTATGGCCAGTTGATGTTGTCTGTGCGCAGAAGGCTGAGCACGATGACATTGCAAGACGCACAACGTATGAGAACCACCTCGGCCTGACGCTCGGCTATGCTGTCGGCAGCATTTTTGCCCACGAAACCGGCCGGCTCACATGTAGGCGATTCCACATATATGTTATAGCGTCCTTCTTCTCGGCTAACTATCATCAACGCCAAGTAGGACGCTGAAGCGCCTCCAGTTCGATTTGCGTCAGTACTGCCTATCAGTAGGCCACTGCCAGTGTAAAAGACTGTCCATACGCGCCAAAACAGGATCAGAGAAGATCTCTCTGGCGCCCACGATTCGATTCACCATTTTGTCGTGGACAGCTTGAAACAAATGTGATGCTTGACATATGCCAAGCATCATCCCCGCATTCTCGCGGGCTAATCTTCGTTATTGCGACAAAGCCCTATAAATTATGATCTGGGAAAAGAAGCTCGCGCAGTGGGCGGCAGATGTAAGAACCACTGCAAACCTGCCAGCACGCCTGGTACTGTGGGATGGCCAGCAGCATGACTTCGGCACGTTCGCCGCGCCGCAGGTCACGCTGAAAGTGAACAGCGCGTCCGCGCTGCCCCTCCTGTTCGAACCGAGCCTCGACAATCTGGGCGAGGCGTATGTGAAGGGCAAGATCGACATCGAAGGCAAGCTGTCGGACATCATCAGCATCGGTTATTCGCTTGCGCGGCGCACGGTAACGAAGGCGAACACGCTCGCTCGCGTGCGGCGCTATTTCAATCACTCGAAAGCGTCGGACAGGAAGGCGATCCAATATCACTACGATGTCTCGAACGACTTTTACAAGCTTTGGCTCGACGAGAACATGGTGTACTCTTGCGCGTACTTCGAGCACGGGAACGAAGACCTCGCCACCGCGCAGATTAAGAAGATCGATCACATCCTCACGAAGCTTCAGTTGCAACCGGGTCAGCGTTTGCTCGATATCGGCTGTGGCTGGGGCGCGCTTGTGCTGCGCGCGGCGCAGAAGTTCGACGCGAAGTGCGTGGGCGTGACGCTGTCGCAGAACCAGTTCGATCTCGCGACGCAGCGCGTGAAGGCGGAGGGACTCGAAGGCCAGATCGAGATCCGTCTGCAGGACTATCGCGATGTCGAAGGCCAGTTCGACCGTATCACGAGCGTCGGCATGTTCGAGCACGTGGGCCGCAAGAATCTCCCTACGTACTTCCGGAAGATCCGCGACCTGCTCACGGATGACGGCATCGCGATGAATCACGGCATCACGTCGACGGATCACGACAGCGGCGAAGCAGCGCTCGGCGGCGGCGAGTTCATCGACAAGTACGTGTTCCCTGACGGCGAGTTGCCGCACATCAGCCTCGCGCTCGAATCGATGCAACGCGGCGGGCTCGAAGCTGTCGACGTCGAAAGCCTGCGCCGTCACTACGCACAAACACTCGACATCTGGGTCGAGAACTTTGAGACGAAAGCGGAACAATCGAAGAAGCTCGTCGACGACGAGAAGTTCCGTATCTGGCGCGTGTACCTCGCGGGCTGCGCGTATGCGTTCGAGAACGACGATGTGTCAATCTATCAGGTCGTGTGCCGCAAGGCGGGACGCAGCGCAAGGAATTTACCCTGGTCCCGGCGATATATGTACGGTGGCTACTGAGCGACGGTTTACCCCGTCCGCGCTCATGTTGCTGCCGCACTCGACTCTTATCCCTTTGACAGTAGCGGTATCTTCAAGCAGTGACTGCCGGCAGGACAGGCGAATCCCTAGAGGCGACGATCCGGCGCCTCTTGTTTGATCCACTTGGAATGCCCCCTTCCAGCCTTGAGTGGCAGAGCACTTACGAGGGCAAGGTGGGCATCCCCATGCATCCGGGTCAATCAGTCGCGCGAAGACTTGCCGGTACCGGCCAAGGGTACCGGCACGCCGGTATCACAAGGGGCACCGCCGCGCCTGGATCGCCGACGGCGCGAAGGACCGCCGCCTATCGTGCGGGCTCAAAGAGCAACGCCCAACCGCACGGAGTCGTGCACTGTAACGCAGCACTAGCCAGAACGCGAAGCGGAGAGCGTACACCCCGCTGCGGCGCAAATACCTGAAAGGAACAGCATTCGATGGACATCGCATTCCTCTATCCCGGGCAGGGCGAGCAAACGCCCGGCTTTCTGCACCGACTCCCCGAGCACCCAGAGGTGACGGCCACGCTTGCCGAGTCCATGGCCCCTTCTCCTTCGTTACGTCAGCGTGCTTGACTTCTCGCTGTGGTGACTCAAACGGTTGAGGCGACAGAAATTCCTGTCACTTTGAATAGCAATGCCGCTCAAATTTATAGAAGAGGGTTTTGTCGCCTGTTCGAAGTCACGATCAGAGGACGCGCAAGCTGCCTGACGCGCAGTCGCTTCCCGGCGTAATGGGTAGGCCTTGAAGCGTTTGTTTTTCAGACCGTCACGCCATCACGTATTAGGTCTTTAAGGAGGGGCTTTGCTCAACGCTTTCCACACAGCCTTTGTCGCGATTCGAAAGGCACCCAAATCGGCCACATTGTTCTCGCGCAGGCGGATAAAGACGACCAGACCATGCAGATGCGAAACAATCAGCTCTGCACGCAACGCGCACTCAGCGGATGGGAGTGACGGGTTGAGCTTCGCAACGAGGCCCGCGAACAGGTCGATGAGTTCGCTCTGGATCTCGGCCATCAGGTCGTGTACGAAAGGTTTGTGCTCGGCCAGGCTCCAGCAATGAAGGGCAAAGGCACCAGCGTTTATTTGGGGACCCGTCAGTAGGTCAAATAGTTGGTCGACGATGCGCTCGAGGCGGTCTTCGGGCGCTCGAGCATTGTCTTTTGCCAACTCGCGGTACACGGCGATGTAGCGCCGAGCCAGTTCCTGAATGGCGCTTCTCAAGAGCTGCTCATGAGTGCCGAAGTAATGCTGTAGCGTTCTCAGTTGAATCCCTGCGTCGTTCGCAATGCGGCGTTGGGTGAAGCCGACATAACCTTCGGCGGCAAATACGCTGATCGCCACCTCAAGAATTTCGGGGACGCGTGTCGTGCGATTCCCACGACGTTTGGGCTCAGGAACAGGATTAGCTCCTCGGATTCCGTCAGATGTGAACTTCAGATCTTTCATCGCAGGTCGTCGATGCGGGATCGATTCTGGTGGATTTCGGCCTACTGCCGCCCTGGCGAAAGTATAAGTCAGCCGACTTAAAAAAAGTAGTGGATTCGCGCTATGTAACAGGATACTTACATCAAAACGCCCATGGACGCGTGGGTATGCGGGTTTTCCCTCTAGCAATTTTGGCTTGTCTATTAGTCATGCGTACACTAATAATTAGTCGTACGACACATTTGCGTTTGGTCGCAGGTAGCGGGGCTCGGTAGACGACGAGGGCAGACCAGCGGTTGAGCGAACCCGAGGATGGTGGCATCAGGAGACAGAAATGAGTGCGGGCGGACAGTCGTTGCGTTGGCTCATCGACAAATGGTTTGTTCTCGCGACGGGAAACACTTATCGGCTTACGCGATCCCCGTGGGCTGAGTCGTCTTCATGCCGCTATGTCTGCTTCGAGGTAACTCGCACGGGCGACGCGCTAAAAATCTTCTTCTTCCGCCACGAAGACCGCTCGTGGAGCGTCTTTCCTCCCGCGCCCAAGAGACCGTCGCGCACTTTGGACTAGGCGCGTTTTAAAGGACAACAGCAGGCATTGTTGCCTGGCAAGCGGAATCGATGCCAAGCCACCGCCGGGCGCCGCTTAAGCGCTCGACACGATTTGCCGAAATTGCCCACATCCAGGCGCGGAAGTGACCGATGCACATTCTGAAAATAGCCATCGCCTTGAGGATGCAGGTCACGCTTGTTGGCCGTGTTGGCACGCAGGAATACCGGAGCGTGCACGGCTTGTTGCAGGCTTTGCGACGCGTCGCTGAGGCGGTACTGATCACGGTCCCAACCGTTGCCAAACGCCCGGAACTGACCGACTCGGAGGGCAGAACCGGTTTGTCGAACAGCCAAGGATATGAGGTCCAGCGATGATAGGCAGCATCACTCCGTATAACAGTCTGTGCAAGCGGTCGGGGCGATGCGCTGCTCGCGGGGGGCATATCGGGCGGAGAGGAGGAGGGCGCGCAAATCGAACCGGCGCGCACGCTGCGGATTTGCGGAGCACATTTAGTCGGATGAAGACGCGCCGCAACCGGAGGCCTCTCGCGCACAGGGGCAGGAAACTGGAGAAATCCACATGAACGCTCTTCGTCAGGTTTCTTTCGCTTTCTTTCAAGCCATCGATGTCTCGCGCTATGCGCCATCTTCCTGCTTGGCGGGCTGGCTCATTGGCCAGCTCGCTTTCGTGGGGCATAAGAAAGAAGGGCTCAATTTGGAAGGTGTCATAGGTCGGCCGCTTACGACTCGGACAGGACCAGGATCGACCAGCATTCATGAACCCGATTGAAATCGATGCGATTCACGCACCGTGGCTCCACGAGCGCGACCGAACAGCCCTTGCTCCCGAAGATGATGGCTGCAAGCCTCTCGAGAGTCTCGTCGATGCACCGATGGACTCGGGGACCTTCCTGCGCCTCGCTATTGGCATAGCGTCGGCATTGGGCAAAGTCCACCAAAGCGGGCTCGTGCACAAGGACGTCAAGCCGGCCAACATCCTGGTGCATTCAGACAGTGGTGAAGTTCGGCTCACTGGCTTCGGCCTCTCCTCGCGGCTTGCGCGAGAGCGTCAACGATCCGAGCCGCCCGAGTCCATCGCCGGTACGCTCGCCTATATGGCGCCTGAGCAGACCGGGCGGATGAATCGTTCGATCGACTCCCGCAGCGATCTCTACGCATTCGGCGTGACGCTCTACCAGATGCTCACGGGAAGCCTGCCCTTCTCCGCCGCCGATCCGATGGAATGGGTGCACTGCCATATCGCGAGAGAGGCGGTGGCACCACATGAGCGCGTGCGCCACCTGGCGCCGGTCCTTTCGGCGATCGTGATGAAGCTGCTCGCCAAGATGGCGGAGGTGCGCTACCAGACCGCGGCAGGTGTTGAAGCGGACCTGCGACGCTGCCTTGCGCAATGGCAAGCCGGGCAACGTATCGACGAATTCCCGCTTGGCGAGCACGACATCCCTGACCAGTTGATGATTCCGGAGAAGCTGTACGGGAGATCGCGCGAGGTCGAGACCTTGCTTGCCGCCTTCGAGCGCATCAACGAAAGCACAGCGCCTGAGCTGGTGCTGGTCTCGGGATATTCCGGCATCGGCAAATCCGCCGTCGTCAACGAGCTGCACAAGGCGCTGGTACCGTCGCGCGGGCTTTTCGCGGCGGGCAAGTTCGACCAGTACAAACGCGACATTCCATATTCGACGCTAGCGCAAGCCTTTCGGAGTCTGTTACGGCCGCTGCTTGGCAAAAGGGAGGCGGAGCTGGCGCCCTGGCGTGACGCGCTTCACGAGGCGCTGGGATCGAATGCAGGCCTTGTCGTGGATCTCGTTCCGGAAGTGGAGCTCATCATCGGCGCGCCGCCGCCAGTTCCGGAGTTGCCTCTACAAGACGCGCAACGCCGCGTTCAGCTGGTGCTCAGTCGGCTTATCGGCGTATTCGCCCGGCCAGAACATCCGCTGGCGCTCTTCCTCGATGACTTGCAATGGATCGACGCGGCGACGCTCGACCTGCTGGAGGACATGTTGACCCGGTCCCGTCCGCAGAACCTCATGCTTGTCGGCGCCTATCGGGACAACGAAGTCAATGCCGCGCATCCGCTGACGTGCAAGCTCGATGCCATCAAGGCCGCCGGCGGAGCATTGGCAGAGATCAAGTTAGCGCCGCTTGCCCAGGAGCATCTTGAGCAGTTGATCGCGGGCGCGCTTCGCTGCGAGCCAGAGCGTGCCACTCCGCTCGCGCAACTGGTGCTGGACAAGACCGCCGGCAATCCGTTCTTCGCCAATCAGTTCATTTCTTCGCTCGCCGAAGAAGGAATGCTCGCCTTCGATCACGATGCGGCGCGCTGGTCCTGGGACCTCGCTCGCATCCACACGAAGGGTTATACCGACAATGTGGTTGAGCTCATGGTTGGCAAGCTGAATCGCTTGCCCATCGAAACACAGCAAACGCTGCAAACGCTTGCGTGCATGGGCAGCGAGGCGAATCTCGTCTTGCTGGAGACAGTATCCCAGCGGCCGAGAGGTGAATTCCAGGAACTGCTCTCGGAAGCAGTTCGGACAGGCCTCATTTCCTGCACGGAGGATTCCTGCAGCATTGTCCACGACCGGCTTCGGGAGGCGGCCTACTCCCTGATCCCGGAAGACGCGCGCGCACAGATCCATCTCCGGATCGGCAGGTTGCTCACTGCCTGCTTGTCGCCGGAAAAGCTGCCGGAGATGATCTTCGAGGTCGTCAACCAGCTTAACCGCGGCGCACACCTCGTCACGTCACAGGACGAGCGCGAGAAGCTCGCCGAGTTGAACCTGATCGCCGGCAAGCGCGCGCGGGCCTCGTCTGCCTTCGCCTCTGCGCTGACCTATCTCAGCGCAGGCGCAGCGCTGATGCGGGAAGATTCGTGGGAGCGCCGACAGGAACTTGCCTTCACCCTGGAGCTACATGGGGCCGACTGCGAGCTATGGACGGGCGCACTGCCGTCCGCGCAGGAACGTCTTGCGGCGCTTGCAACGCGCGCTGTCGACACGGTCCAACTCGCGGCCGTCGCCAGCCGGCGCGTGGATCTATACACGATGCTCGGGGATGGCGACCACGCGGTTGCCGTGGGCCTGGAATACCTCCGACATGTGGGCATCAACTGGGCAGCGCGTCCCAGCCAACAGGAAGCGCATCGCGAGTACGAGCGGATTTGGTCCCAACTCGGAAGGCGCGAGATCGAAGATCTCATCGACCTGCCGCTGATAAAAGATCCAGAGTCTCGCGCTACGCTCGACGTGCTTACCACACTTGGCGCGCCGACGCTATACACCGACGAGAATCTGTACATGCTCACCATGTGCAGGGCGGTCAATCTCAGCCTGGAGCATGGCAACTGCGAAGCCGCACCTGCGAACTACGTCTCGGTCGGGCTTATCGCCAGCAACCGCTTCGGCCATTACGACGCAGGCTATCGACTCGGAAAGTTGGCCTGCGATCTGACCGAACGCCGTGGATTGCAGCGCTTGTCAGGAAAGACCTATTCGGTCTTCGCACTGGTCGTACCTTGGACACGACCACTCCGGGAGAGTGTCGACCCGGCTCGACGTGCTTTTCAGATGGCGAACGAGCAAGGCGACCCGACGTTTGCTGCATACGCCTATCAAAATATCAGTTCCAATCTTCTCGCGTCGGGTGCTCCACTCGATCGGGTTGAGCGTGAAGCCGAACTCGGATTGGAGTTTGCGCGCACGGTGGGCTTTGGATTCGCTGCCGACATGATGTCCGCCCCGCTCGCGCTGGTCCGCACGCTCCGTAGCGAAGCCGCGAAATTCGGCGCGTTCGAGGTTGGCCCGTTCACGGAGCGCTCGTTCGAGGCGCGCCTCACCGGTCACCCGGCTCTGGCCTTGCCTGAATGTTTCTACTGGATCCGAAAGCTGCAGGCGAGCTTCTTCGCCGGTGACTATGCATCGGCTGTCGATGCCGCGGAGAAGGCTGAAGAATGCTTTTCGACGTCAGCGTCGCTGTCGGTCATGCTGTTGGAGAGGGCGGAATACCACCTCTATGCCGCGCTCTCCCGGGCTGCCTGCTGCGAGCCCATGGGTCCCGATCCGTATGCGAAGCATCGGGATGCGCTGTCGGCACACGACCAACAACTCCGGGCATGGGCGGAAAACTGCCCTCAGAACTTCGAGGATCGTGCGGCGTTGGTCAGTGCGGAGATTGCGCGCATCGAGGGGCGCCTGCTCGAGGCCATGGATCTGTACGAGCAAGCCATTCGCTCCGCGTGTTCGAATGGCTTCGTTCAAAACGAGGCGCTGTCCTACGAACTGGCTGCCCGCTGCTACACGGCGCGCGGTCTTGAGGAGATTGCGCGTCTCTACCTGGGAAACGCACGGCGTGCCTATCTGCGGTGGGGCGCCCATGGGAAGGTGCGGCAACTCGATCAGCTCTATCCGGGGCTAAGGCAAGACGGGCAGGACGATCGTACCACGGGCCTCACGGGCACGATCGACGCGCCGGTTGAAGATCTGGATCTCGCCACTGTGATCAAAGTGTCGCAGGCAGTGTCGAGCGAGATCGTCCCGGAGAATCTCATCGAAACGCTGTTGCGTACGGCCATCGAGCACACCGGCGCGGAACGTGGGCTGCTGATTTGCCCTCGCGACAGCGATCTTCTGATCCACGCTGAAGCGAAGACGTGCGGCAACTCCGTGACGGTCAGCCTGCAAGAGGCGCCCGTTTCCGCGGACACGGTTCCCGAGTCGGTGGTACGTTATGCCGCGCGTACCCGCGAGATCGTGCTTCTCGACGATACTTCAGTCCCGAATCCGTATTCCACCGATCCGTACATAGGTGCGCAGGGTGTCCGGTCGGTACTCTGCCTGCCGTTGATCAAGCAGGGTGTGATCGTTGCGCTGCTGTACTTGGAAAACAGGCTTGCGCCAGGCGTGTTTACGCCCGGCAGGATTTCTGTCCTGAAGGTGCTTGCTTCCCAGGCGGCGATTTCGCTCGAGAACAGCAGTCTGTACCGCGAGCTTCAGAAGCGGGAGGCCAAGATCCGCCGCCTGGTCGACGCCAACATTGTCGGGATCCTGATCTGGGACCGGGAAGGCCAGATTCTCGAGGCCAATGACGCGTTTCTATGCATGGTCGGGTACCAGCGCGAGGATCTCGTGTCGGGTCGGTTGCGGTGGACCGACCTGACCCCTCCCGAATCACTCGCCCACGAACGTGAACAAATCTTACCGCAGATCGAACTGAGCGGCAGCGTGCAACCCTTCGAAAAGGAATATCTCCATAAGGATGGTCACCGCGTTCCCGTGCTCGTCGGGGCGGCCGCTTTCGACGACGAACGCAGGCGTGGCGTGGCCTTTGTCGTCGACATCGCCGAGCGTAAGCAAGCGGAGGCAGAACTGCGGCGCAGCCGCCAGTATCTGGCGGAGGCGCAGAAAGTCAGCCACACCGGAAGCTGGGCATGGAGCCCCGCCTCGAAAACCAATCTGTACTGGTCGGAGGAGTGCTATCGCATTCTCGGGTACGACCCGGCGCAGGGGATCCCTTCATTCGACTCCGCCGTGGAACGCTTCCATCCCGAGGACCGGCCCAGAGTCCTGGAAGAGCTGGAGCGATACGTGCGCGACGGCGTGGAGTGCGAACAGGAGTTCCGCCTGCTCTTGCCGGATGGCAATGTACGCTACGTCCGCAGCCTGAGCCATCCCGTGCTGGCAGCCTCCGGCGACTTGGCCGAATACATTGGCGCCATCATAGACGTCACGGAGCAGAAGCGCGCCGAGGAGGCGCGCGAGGAACATCTATGGTTCCTCGAGCGCATGGATCGCATTAACCGCGCCATGCAGCGACCGAACGAGGTCGAGAGCATGACGCGCGGCGTGGTCGAGGAGGCGCTGGCGATCTTCGATTGCGACCGGGCCTGGCTGCTATATCCCTGTGATCCCGAGGCGCCGGCGTGTCGCGCGGTGATGGAGCACACGCATCCCGACTATCCGGGCGCTTTCGCCCTTGACCAGGAGTTGCCGGTGGACGCCCGGGAAGCCGAATTCCTGCGTGACATGCTGCACGCCCCGGGAGCAGTGGTAGATCCAGACATCACGCCAGAGATTCGCGACCGGTTCAACATCCTGTCGATGATCGCGATCGCGATTCGTCCCAAGGGCGACCGGCCGTACTTGTTCGGGTTGCACCAGTGCTCGCACTTGCGCGCCTGGACAACCGTGGAGCGGCGGCTGTTCGAGGAGATTGCCAGACGCTTGGAAGATGCGTTGACGAGCGCACTCGCGCACCGCAACCTGATCGCGAGCGAAGACGCGCTGCGACATGCCCGGGAAGAGCTCGCGCAGGCATCGCGGATTGCGACAGTGGCCGAGCTGTCGGCGTCCATCGCCCACGAAATCAATCAACCGCTGCAGGCCGTTGTGGCCAATGGGCAGGCATGCCGGCGCTGGCTCGCTGTAACGCCGCCCGACATTGATAAAGCCCGACTCAGCGCCGAAGCCGTCATCCGTGGCGGCATCGTCACGGCGGACGTGATCAGCCGCGTTCGCGCGCTGTTCAAGCACACGGCGCCTGTAAAGGTCGAGCTTGACATCAATAAGCTGATCCTTCAGGTCTGCACGCTGATGGCTGACGACATTCAAGGAAACGTGATCTCGCTCGAGACTCGGCTCGCGCAGGACGTGCCGATGATCAGAGCCGACGCGGTGCAGATTCAGCAGGTGATCGTCAACCTTGTACGCAACGCCATCGAGGCATTGTCAGCGACGGTGGAATTACCGAAGCCGCTATGGATCCGCTCTCGTCGCGACGGGAACAACGTGGTGGTCGACGTTCAGGATGAAGGCATGGGGCTGGCGAATTTGGAGACAATATTTGAACCATTTGTTACCACGAAGGAGACGGGCATGGGCATGGGTCTGGCGATCTGTCGGTCGATCGTCGAAGCACACGCCGGCCGTATTTTGGTCGTCCGCAATGAGGTCCGTGGCGTGACCTTCAGCTTCAGCCTTCCGAGCGAGGCTTCGGATGCAACATGAAAGCATGTGGACAGCCTTCGACCCGTGCCTCAACGCATATCGACTTCCGCCTGGTAGCCGCCTCGTTGCCATCAACTGTTGCAGTGGCCGCACTGAAGGTGGTCGAGCAAGCTGACGTAAGAGGGAGAACGTTCTATGGAGTCGGTCAACGAATTTGTGTGCGTAGTAGACGACGACGCAAGTATCCGGGAAGCGCTAACAAGCCTGCTGCACGCCTATGGCAAAAGCGTGCAGTCGTTCAACTCAGGGCAGGAGTTTCTGGAAGAAGCACCCTGGGACACATTGGCGTGCCTGATTCTCGATATGCGCATGCCGGGCATGAGCGGCCTGAAAGTTCAGGAGCAAGTTACTAGCAACTCTCATGCTTCCATCGTTTTCCTCACGGGAACGAACGATGTACCTTCCACGGTACTGGCAATGAAGAGCGGGGCAGTCGATTTTCTGACGAAGCCCGTCAGCGAGGAGGCCTTGCTTCGGGCCGTTGACACCGCAATTGCCACGACGCGAGCACAGCGAAGAGAGGCCGCAGAGGCTGCGGCACTACGGGCGCTTTACGAAACCCTGACACCAAGAGAGCAAGAGCTTCTACCGTTGCTTGTCGGGGGTATGATGAACAAACAGGCAGCTGATGTACTTGGGATCTCTGAGTACACCGTGCAGGTGCACCGTGGTCACATTATGAGGAAGATGCGAGCACGCTCATTTGCCACACTCGTCAGGCAAGCAAGCCGGCTGGAGCTAGAGACCAGCCCCGGCGCGGAGAAAGGAAAACTCCGTGCGCCCGCCAAGTCGTCTTTCCATTCTTCGTGACCCAGATGCTCACGTCTTCATCGTCGACGCGTACGGGAACCTGTCTTGATGCGTTCATGCTTTTCCTTGCTTGTGTACTCACGGCCTCGGGCGGGGCGCGACAGGCTGACCGTCGTCTTGCGAGAGATCTTGGCTCAGTGTTTTCACCTGCTGATAAAGTCCAGGCAGGTCGTTTTGGATGGTCTTCCAGACAATTTCAAGATCCACTTTGAAATAGCCATGCGCGACGGCGTTGCGCATCTGATAGGCAAACGCCAGGGGTAACTCAGGGTGCGCTGCCGCAAACTCCGGATAGTGATCCTCTATGTTGTGGCTCGCCTCGCCAATGATCTCGATGTTGCGGATCACCGCATCCTGTGCCATCTCGTTCCCCAGGAACACCTCTTCGTCCATGACTTCCGTGTAGCGGGCAATCCGGTCGATGGCCTCCAGAATGTGCTCTAAATAGTCGGGCAGCCGTTGCTTGTCGCGACTCATACCGGCACCGCTTCGGCAAGAACAGTCGCCCGGAACTTTTCAGGCAGCGCCTTCGGAGTCAGGACATCAACGGGCACGCCAAGCAGTTGAAGCAACTCGTGCCGAATCGCGCCGATGTCGAACAGGGTCGTTTCTGGAGTCGGGTCGATCAGGATATCGAGGTCGCTTCCTTCAACATCATCACCATGAACGACCGAGCCAAAAACGCGAGCGTTTCGGGCGCGATGGGATTCCACCACGCGTCGAATTGCCTCCCGGTGGGAGGCAAGTGCTAGAGATGGTTTCATAGCTTGCTAACCTCTTTCTCACTGTATCGAATAGATACCATGTTATACCCACCCCTTTCAAGGTGATTAGACGACACGTCCAGCCTTGATGACACGGGCGGTAGAGACATGCCGCCGTGCTACGCATC
>JYOD01000033.1 GCA_000955785.1 Burkholderiaceae bacterium 16 | reverse complement strand
CATCTCCTTATACAGAAGTAGAACGGCCTCCACAGCGGCGGCGAGAAGCCTGATGCCGCGAAAATTCCGAGGTAAGGGGTTGTAAACATCTGCAGACTGGCGTTTACTCTCGGATTTTCGAGCTGCAATGGGCAACGAGTCGGGGGCATGGGTGGACGAGGAATTTGAGAGTCTGGATCTTGGTGATCCGCGGCGGGATCGGCGCGCCAAGGAGCTGCTCAAGCGGTTTGCGGCTCTACCTACGGCGAGCATTCCTGGCGCATGCGATGACTGGTCGCAAACCATTGGAGCGTATCGGTTTCTCGGCAATGAGCAGATCGATTGGCGGGACGTGATGCAGCCCCATTGGGAGCGCACTGCAGCGAGGGCCGCGCAGTTTCCGGTGGTGCTTTGCATCGCTGATACAACCGAGTTGAACTTTAATGGCCAGGACATGGAGGGGCTGGGGCCGTTGACCTACGAAGCCCAGCGGGGAATGTTTCTGCATCCGACCTACGCGGTGACGCCAGACCGGGAGCCGCTGGGGGTGATCGATGCCTGGATGTGGGCTCGGGAACTGAAGGACGCCGATGGGCACCGCAGCGGGATCAAGGAAAGCGTGCGCTGGATCGAAGGGTATGAACGGGTTGCGGAGCAAGCCGCCCTATTGCCCCAGACACGGCTGGTGTATGTGACGGACCGCGAGGGTGATATCGCGGAGTTGATGGCGCGCGCCCAGGAACTTGGCCAACCGGCCGACTGGCTGATCCGCTGCCAACACAACCGCAACCTTGCCGAGGGCGGCAAGTTGTGGGATAGCGTCGGAGCCAGCCCGGTACTTGGGGAAATCACCTTTATCTTGCCGGGGCGTGCAGGCCAGAAAGCGCGCGAGGTCAAACAGGAGCTACGTGCACAACGTGTGAAGCTGCCGGGTACGACTGGAGCGGCGCTCACCCATGTCGAGGCCAGGGAGATCGGAGCGCCCGCCGGCATCAAGCCAGTGGTTTGGCGCTTGTTGACGAACCGGCAAGCACAGGATGCCGATGCTGTCATCGAGCTGATTGAATGGTATCGGGCCAGATGGGAGGTGGAGATGTTTTTCCATGTCCTGAAGACCGGTTGCAAGGTCGAAGCGCTGCAGCTATCGCAAATGGATCGTGTGGAGCGCGCCTTGGCGTTGTACATGGTGGTGGCATGGCGTATTGCTCGCTTGATGCGGTTGGGCAGAACCTGCCCGGATCTGGATGCGTCACTGTTCTTCGACGCCGACGAGATTCGTGGGGCATACGTGCTCGCCAAGAAGGCTCGTCCGAAGACACCGGTCACACTCAATCAGATGATTCGGTTGGTTGCTTCCCTGGGGGGATTCCTTGGGCGCAAGAGCGATGGTGAGCCCGGCGCCAAGACGATCTGGATCGGCATGCAACGAACCATGGACGCCGCGCTCACCATTCAGGCACTGCGGGAAGAGTCATGAGTTCTGTATAAGGAGATG
>JYOD01000032.1 GCA_000955785.1 Burkholderiaceae bacterium 16 | reverse complement strand
CTACTTCTGTATAAGGAGATGCGCAAGAGCAGGGCCCCATCTTCGATGGTGGTCTGCAGGTCTTCGCGGTCCATACCGGGCAGCTCAGCCGTGATCCTCAGGGCCTCGCCATCGTCGACCACATCGGTCCGAGGTTGAAAGCGAGACGAACTGAAGTCGCCGAACCATCGATCCAAACCACCGAAGCCCGCGCCCGGTTCGGGCAGGAATTCTCCCATCGCTCGCCAGGGATCGCTAGAAAACAGCCGCGAAACGTCAGGCCAGTCGGGCGTGCCGTGCCTCGGCGCGGGGACGTTTGACGCATTCCCCATCGGTTGCTTGTTAGCTGTCGTCTTCCGTAGGAACTTGAAGGGGTTCCATTTGCCCAGTTCCGTTTTCATCTTACCCTCCTGCCAAACGCTCATTTGATAGCAACGAATGACCGTCGGCAATGACCGGTCGCGCCCGGCCATCGGCGACGCCACAAAGGCCCAGCCATGGTGGTGGGGCCACCGATACGGTCATCCGCGTCTTCTGGGGGGCGACGGCGGCGCCCACCCGGACGCCACCTTTTCCAGTGCCGCGGATGGCCCTTCAGCATTCACCCGGCGGTAACCGCAATGCGACGTGGCCGCGCTTCGTCTCGGCGTGGGATCGTCAGCTTCAGCACGCCATCCTGCAGGTGCGCGTCAATCTTCGACGTATCGAACTCGGGACTCAGAGAAAACGCGCGTGCGAAGTGCGGCTCGCGAATTTCCGCATGTTGCACCCGCAGGCCAGACGGTGTCGGCACCACGGCTTCCGCCTCGATATGGAGGTTGCCATCGTGGACATTCACATTGAGCTTGTCCTTGGTGACGCCCGGCAGGTCGGCCCAGACGGTGACACCATTGCTGTCCTCGAAGATGTCAACTGCGGGAAGCAGCGTGACTCTGGGCGTTGACCTGTCTTCCTGGCGTTTTGCAACCGCGCTCTGGTCGCGTTCAACGACTTGGGTAGTGTCGCTCATGGCTTTCTCCTCACATTACTGGACGGTGATCGCCCGAGGCCTCGAGGATTCGTGCTTGCCAATGCTGATCGACAGGCAGCCGTTGGCGTAGCGCGCCTGCACCTTGTCGGGATCAGCGTTCTGCGGCAGTTCGACGACGCGCCGGAACGTGCCGACGAAGCGCTCCTGTGCGTACGGCCGTGCCTCGGGGTCATCCTCCGACTGCGCCGCTTCGCGCTCGCCGCTGATCGTCAGCAACCCCTTGTCGATCGAGACCTCAAGCTTGTCTTGCTTGATGCCCGGGGCAAACGCGACGACTTCGATCGAGTCGTCCGTCGTGCCAATGTTGACGGCTGGGAATGCCCCGAAGCGGCCGGAGCGGATGCTGGACGGGAACCCGCCGAACAAGCTCACCATCTGCCGTTGCAGGCGGTCGAACTCGCTGAACAGATCGGTTCCGAAAAAGAGATCACTCATGGTCGTATCCTCCTGATGCAGCAAGGAGGCGAACGGGCAACGCGCTCCCACCCGCCTGCCAAGCCGCTGGCAAACAAACAGAAACACGCAGCGCGCAACAACGCGACTGCTTGAGCAAAATTAAAATAGGCAATCTGTTGCCGGTTTTCAAGAGGCAAGCGTTCAAGTTTTCCCTTGAAGGCAAGCCGGCTATCCCTATCTTTCGTATGTGAACATCTCGCACACGTGGGCGGCCTCCATTCGGCTTGCGGGCTAGCACCGTGGCCAGTTGTGGACGAAAAGACCCTACGGCCCTCACAGGGAAGCAACGATGATGAGGCAGAATTCGCGCCAACTCCTAGAGGCAACGGCGGGCAGCGGCGTTCATAGTCAGTGGCCGGCTGCCGGGTGACTACGCCAGAGGGCGACCAAGCTTGACCAGAGCTACGTCCAGGCCGGGCCTGGCGATAGAGTGAGTACCAAGGTCATTGACGTGATGGTCGAGTTCGCGCGGGCGTTGGACCTGACGGTAATAGCCGAGGGCGTGGAAACCGAGGACCAGCGGGCTAGACTTATTTCCAGGGGAGTACGCCTTGCGCAGGGCTACCTCTTCGGCCGGCCGATGGCGCTTTCGTCCTTGCGCCGCTGGCTAGGCGAGCGTGTGCACGGCGTGCCGGTATCAAGAGCCGGATATGGAACTTTAAATGACTTTGGGGATTCCGCACCCTAATATGTTAAGGAAGCCTTAAGCCCAGCCCGGAGAGGCTCATGCCCCCGGCTTCCCTCTCAATTCGCTTCGTCGATGTCTATCTATCTGGAAGGGTGAACCATGAGGAATGAAAGTGGCAGCCTGCGCAAGGATCTCGATGCATTTCGGCTGCAGTGGCGCGTTCTGAGCTTCTATGAGCGCTTCGAGCAGATCGTTGCCCACGTCCTGAGCGCAGTGGTTTCCGTGATCATTGTCGTATCGCTTTGGCAACTGATACGCGCGGTCGCCATATTGCTTATGTCGGGCGCACTGAACCCGCTGGATCATGGGACGTTTCAATCGGTGTTCGGCATGGTCATGACACTGCTGATCGCAATGGAGTTCAAGCATTCAATCACCAGGGTTATGGTGCGGCGCGACCACATTGTCCAGGTCAAGACCGTCATCCTCATTGCCCTGTTGGCGATAGCGCGCAAATTCATCATTCTCGACCCGGCCACGGCGCCCGCGCATATCGCTGCTCTTGCGGCTGCATTGGTTGCGCTCGGCATCGTTTACTGGCTGATGCGCCAGCGCGACGACCCGGTTGATGCCGCGCTAGCTGAGCAAGGCAAACCTGCGCTTATGAAGGCGGCGCATCACCGAGGCATGGAACGGGACGGCAACCATCAGGATGCGAAGGCCTGAGCGACTCGTGGCCTTCTCGAAAGCGGACATCCGCGTCATGGTTCTGGTCAGCCTTCGCCAGCGATCCGCGAACGGCTTAAAGGGCCGATGGGGTAGGGGTAGCCATCCCTTCCCTCCGAACCCGGTGTGCCGGTTTTCCCGCGACGGGCTCTCCAGTCAGTTGTTTGCACATCGGGATTGGCGCGCCCTCGAACATCGCAACTGGGCAAAACAGCGCCTGGACGCAGCGGCGCCGTCGAGGCCCATGCCAGCGCACGAAGGGATGCCTGACCGTCCAGTCCTGCGACAGTCCTGAACGGCCGGTTTTCCCTAACTGCGCAGTCACCCTCACTTTTCCCCAAGGCGGCCGGCGGTCTCCGGAACGATCGCCGCACCGGCCAGGTAAATGGCAGTGACCACCGCGACGAAGATCCCCAGCACTTTTGGCAGGTCGGCGGGGGTGCTCGCGCACAGCGACGCAAACGTCGGCATCATGCCGCCGATGGCAAAGCCGATATTCCATGACAGGCCAGTCCCCGTGGCACGGATGCTGGTGGGGAACCGTTCGTTCAGGAAAATGAGGATCGGAGCAAAACCCATGCTGCCCAGCATCGCCAGCGCCACGGCATACATGCCAAGCGTGGTGACATCCGGTACTGCGGGCATCCGTTGGTAGATCAACGGCAGCAGCACCACGTTCAAGGCGCCGATCAGCAGGAAGGATCGCTTGCGACCAATCAGCGTGCTGAGGTGACCGGCAAATATCGATGCCACGATAACGCCGACACTGCTGGCCATCAGGATGGCCGCGGATGCGCCCGCCGGAGCCTTTACCACGACCTTGAGGAAGGTCGGCAGATAGCCTGAGGTCAGGTAGTAGGCGCTGCCACCGCCGATCGTGAGCAGGATGTTGACAACAAGGACGCCGCGGTACTTGCTGGAGAACAGGACACGCAATGGGTTCTCAACCGGAGCGGCATGTCCCTTGGCCGCCTGCAACTGCTTCCACAGCGGCGACTCCTCCAGCGAATTGAAGATGAATAGGCCGAGCACCGAGCTGATGATGCCGGAGAAGAACATGCAGCGCCAACCCCAGGTGTCGAACGCATCTCCGGGAAACAGCGCGGTCATTGTCATGTAGGTGATGGAAGCCAGCAGTGCCCCGATACCCGCGCCACCGCCGCCAACCAGCCCCGAGACGGCGCCGCGCCAGGACGGCGGCACCGATTCAGTGCCGATGGTGTGGGTGGATGCCACCACGCCGCCGACAAAGATCCCCTGCACCAGCCGCAGCAGGATGAACAAGGCTGGCGCAAGCAGGCCCACCTGTCCCACCGTGGGCAGCAGCCCGAACGCCGCCGTGGACAAGCCAACGCCGGTAACCGCAACCACCATCGCGCCCTTGCGGCCGTGGCGGTCGGCATAGGAGCCGAAAATCGCGGAGCCGAGCGGACGCATCAGCAGCGTCACGGCAAAAGACGCATACACTGCCGCCAGCGACAGCATGGCGTGCTCCGACGGGAAGAACAGCCTGCCGATCACCGGCGCCACGAACAGCAGGATGAACAGGTCGAACAGGTCCAGCGCCCATCCCATGCAGGACGCCGTCACGGCACCAAACACCTGGCGATTGCTCGCCGCTGGCAGCGCCTCGCTGATCGTCTCTGTACTCTTCTTTGCTACGGCTTCCATTGTTGTCTCCTTTGATTTGGATCTCTGCTTGGATCATTACGGCAGCGATGGCGCCCGGGCGGTGCCTTGCCGGCAGGCGAGCGCTCCCCCGCGATGCTTGCGCCGTGGCAGCGGGCATCGTTATCCGGTCAGTTCGTCCGGGATGCGGGCGGCCTTGCCGGCGCGCCCGCGATTTCTATCAGCTGCCGCGGAACGCCGGCTTGCGCTTGCCATGGAAGGCTTCCACGCCTTCGCGGAAATCGTCCGAGCTGCGCAGGCGGCTATAGCAATGCCCTTCCAGCTCGATGGCGATCGACAGCGGCGCGTCCTCGGTGTCGTTGAGCAGCTTCTTGGCGGTGCGCTGCGCCAGCGGCGAGAAGCCGCGCAGCTCGTCGACCAGCGCATCGGTGGCGGCTTCCAGCTCGGCGTCGGCCACGCATTCCACCGCGATGCCCCACTCGTAGGCTTCTTTGCCTGAGATACGGCGCGAGCGCATCACGATGTCCTTGGTGCGGCCGATGCCTACCATCTTCTGCAGGCGCGCCGAGCCGCCCGAGCCAGGGATCTGCCCGAGCTTCTGCTCCGGCAGCGCGTACTGCGTGGTCTCGGTGGCGATGCGGAAGTCGCAGGCCAGCGACAGCTCAAAGCCCACGCCGAAGCAATAGCCGCGGTTGGCGGCAATCACCGGCTTGCTGCAGCGCGCCGGCGCCGCCACGTTCCAGGCCAACTGCGAGACGTGCTCGGGCGAGGCCTCCAGGAAGCCCTTGATATCGCCGCCGCTGGAAAAATGCTCGCCCTGCGAGCGCAGCACGATCACGCGCACGCGCTCGTCGGCATCCAGTGCTTCGATGACGGCGCGCAGCTGGTCGCGCGCCGTCATGGCGATCACGTTGTACGGCGGACGGTGCAGGATGATGTCCGCGCGCTCGCGCGCGGCATTGATCTCCACGGAGAAGCCGTCGAGCTGTTGCAGGCGTTGCTGGTCGGGATGGATCAGTTCGGTTCCCTGGGTCATGTCTTACTCCTTGATCGTGTCGACAGGCGTGGCGTCCGCTGCCTGGTTGGGGTTGGGGTTGGGGTTGGGGTTGGGGTTGGGGTTGGGGTTGAGATTGAGGTCAGGGTTGCCGGAATGCGAGGCTGGCTCGTACTCGCCGGCGGAGAGCTTGCGGCGCAGGATCTTGCCGACCGGCGACCTGGGGATCTCCTCAACGAAGACGTAATCGCGCGGGCGCTTGAAGTTCACCAGGTCCGAGCCGCGGCAGTAGGTATCCAGTGCCTGCGCATCGACGTTGCCGCGCGACTTGACGAAGGCCACCACCTTCTGGCCCCAGCGCGGGTCCGGCACGCCGGCCACCGCCACTTCGTCCACCGCCGGATGCAGCGACAGCACCGACTCGATATCGACCGGCGAGATGTTCTCGCCGCCGCTGATGATCATGTCGTCGACCCGGCCGCTGACGAAGAGGTCGCCCTCGGCGTCGAAGTAGCCGGTGTCGCCGGTGAAGTACCAGCCGTCGCGCAGCGACTTGGCGTTGGCGTCGTCGCGGTTCCAGTAGCCTTCGAAGGCCTCATCGCCGCGCAGGTCGGCGATGATCTGGCCTTCCTCACCGGTGGCCGCCAGATCGTCGGGCGAGCGGGCGTCCAGGCGCACCACGCGCAGGCGCGTGTTGATGCCGGCGCGCCCCGCGCTGCCGGGCTTGCGGGTGGCGCGCTGGTCGATGCTGAAGGTGTACACCTCGGATGAGCCGTAGTGGTTCACAAACAGCTCCGGCTCGAAGGCCAGCGCAAGGCGGCGCAGCAGGCCGTCGCTCATCGCCGCGCCGGCAAAGCCGAGCTTGGTCGCGGTGCGGATCGCCGAGGGATCGAATCCTGGATCGGCCAGCAGGTCGTGGTACAGCGTCGGCACCAGGTACAGGCAGGTGATCCGGTGGGTGGCGATCTCCTTGAGCGCCTGCCCGGCGTTCCAGCGCCGCACGCAGACGAACAGGCCGTCCACCAGCGCCATCGCCAGCAGCGAGCGCACGCCCATGGTGTGGTAGAGCGGCATCACGCCAAGGGTGCGCTCGCCATGGCGATACAGGTTCTGCGCCACGTGGGCGAGCGCGGCGGCGCGCTCCTGCCGGTGCCGGCGCGGCACGCCCTTGGGCTTGCCGGTGGTGCCCGAGGTGTAGAGCATCAGCGAGACAGCGCTCGCTTCGGCCACCGGGGCGTCATGCAACGCAACGCTGTCCAGCAGTGAGGCGAACGACATCGAGCCGCCCGCCGCGCAGTCCAGCGCAATGCAGGGCACGGCCTGCGCCGCCGGGCTGGCCAGAACGGCATCGGAGCTGACCGGCTCGAACACCAGCGCCTTGACGGCGGCATCCTGCACGCAATAATCAAGCTCCTCAGGCTTGGCGCGCCAGTTCAGGGGCACCATCACGATGCCGGCGAACTGGCAGGCCCAGTGCAGCGTGGCCATTTCCCAGCGGTTTTGCAATACGGCCAGCAGGCGGTCGCCCGGTTCCAGGCCAATCTCGCGCAGGCCGGACGCGACGCAACGGATACGCTCGTACCACTGCGCATAGGTGAGCATCAGGTCGCCATCGACGATGGCGGGCGCATGCGGGCTGCGCTCCAGGCTCTGCAGGAAGGTGCGGCCGAGATCAAGCATCGCAGGCCTCCTCGGTAACTACGCTGGCAGCAGCAGGGCGAGCCCGTGCACGGATCGCGGCTACGTCGAGCACGGCGGCCACGATGGGGGTGTAGCCCGTACAGCGGCACAGGTGGCCGGACAGCATGTCGCGCACCTGCGCTTCGCTGGGTTCCGGCACGCGCTCCAGGTAGTCCGCGCACGACATCAGAATGCCGGCCGTGCAGAATCCGCACTGCAGCGCGTGGTGGCGGCGGAAGGCCTCCTGCAGGTCGCTTAGCCCCTCGGCCGGCGCCAGGCCTTCGACGGTATCGATGGCGCGGTCCTCGGCCTGCACGGCCAGCATCAGGCACGAGCGCGCGGCTACGCCGTCGACCCGCACCGTGCAGGCGCCGCAGACGCCGTGCTCGCAGCCAACGTGGGTGCCGGTGGCGCCGAGCTCGTGGCGCAGAAAATCCGACAGCAGCTCGCGCGGCTCGCAATGGCCGCTGCGTTCGCGGCCGTTCAGGGTCAGGGTGATGCGGCGCCGCTCCTGGCGCTGCATCACCTCGGCGGGCTTGCCGGATTCGGCGCCCTTGGTGGTCTTGCTCATTTTGCCTCCTCGATCACACGCATGCCCAGTTGCCGCACCAGGTGCCGGCGGTACTGCGCGCTGATATGGGCGTCGTCCTGCGCGCCCAGTTTCCAACTGAAATCGTTGATGGCCTCCTCCAGGTCCTTGCCCTGCAGGCGCGGCCAGATTTCCAGCACCGGCCGGTCCGCCACGCCGCCAACCGCCAGCGCGATGGCGTCATCGGTCACGGTGGCCGCGCAGGCCACCAGCGCAAAATCGCCGTGGCGCGCGGAGAATTCGGCAAAGCCGTAGCGCGCCCCGGGGCGCCGCAGCGGAAAGCGCACCGCCTCCACCAGCTCGTCGGGCTCGCGTGCCGTCATCAACATGCCCTGGAAGAAGCTGGCCGCCGGCAATACACGGCGGCGCCGCGCGGCGCGCAGCACCACCTCGCCGCCCAGCGCGGTCAGCACCAGGGGCAATTCGGCGCTCGGATCGGCATGAGCCACCGAGCCGCACACGGTGCCACGGTTGCGAATCTGGAAATGCGAAATATGCGGAAAGGCCATGGCCAGCAGCGGCACCTCGTCGGCCAGCGTGGCGCGCCATTCGACGCTGCCCTGCGTGGCCGCGGCACCCACCACCAGGTGAGCGTCTTCCACCCGCACTGTGTTCAGCTCGGCGGTGCGCGAGATATCGATCAGCAGCTGCGGCTGCGCCAGGCGCATGTTGAGCACCGCCATCAGCGACTGGCCGCCGGCCAGCACGCGCGCGCCCTCGCCGCCACGGGCCAGCGCATCGAGCGCGTGCTGCGTGGTTTCGGCGCGCAGGTAATCGAAAGCGGATGGTTTCATCGATGGACTCCCAAACGGGCCAGCAGGCGGGCAAGCCAGCCTTGCGGCCGTACCGGCTTGCCGGCGGCCTGGCGGCCGAGCGATTCGAACAACTGGCGCAGCACCACCTTGGCGGCGCCTTCCAGCATGCGTCCGCCCACGGCGGCGACCTTGCCGGATACCTCGGCCTCGTAGTCGTAACTCAGGCGCGTGCCGCTGCCATGCGGGACCAGCTCCACCAGGCCGGCGCCGCGCGCGCTGCCCAGCGAGGACATGCCGGCGCCCGCCAGCCGCAGCCGGCGCGGGGGATCGAGGTCCGACAGGGCGATCTCCGCCTCGAAGCGCGCCTTGATCATCCCGACCCCTACCGTCACGTCGGCGCGGTAGTGGTTCTCGGCAGTGCGCTCCAGCGCGTGGCAGCCGGGCACCACCTTGGCCAGCGCCTGCGGGTCCAGCAGCACGGCGAAGATGGCTTCGGGCGTGGCGTCGAGATCCACCGAGCCGCGCGCGGTGAGCGCCTTGCCACTGCCCTTGCGGGCCGCGGGCACGGCGGCCTCGCGTATGGCTTCCAGCAATTCGGGGCGCGACGGTGGCGGATCGTCGAAGCCCACCATGGCCATCACCTTGGCCGGGGTCAGCGGCAGGCGGATGTCCTGCACGCCGAGCGCGTCCGCCACCGCGTTGGCGATGCAGGGGGGCGTGCTCATGTTGTTGCCCTCGCCCAGGCCCTTGGCGCCGAGCGGCGTGAAGGGGCTTGGCGTTTCCAGGTGCACGATCACCGGATCGGGCACCTCGCAGGTGGTCGGCATCAGGTAGTCGGCCAGCGTGCCGGACTGGAAGCTGCCGTCGGCGCCATAGCGGAACTCCTCCATCAGCGCCGCGCCCAGCCCCTGGGCGAAGGCGCCGCGGATCTGACCATCGGCCAGCGCCGGGTTGAGCAGCGTGCCGGCGTCGTGCGCGGTCACGTAGCGATCGATACGCACGCGCCCCGTCGCGCGGTCGATCTCCACGCCGCACATATCGAAGGCAAAGCCGTAGGCGGCCGAGGTGTTGATGCGGTCGTTCTCATCCGGCGCTTCCAGGTTGGGCGGCGACCAGAACACCGTCTCGCGCAGGCCAGGCTCTTCTCCCGCCGGCAGCTGCTGCGGTGACCAGTGCGGCGCATTGCTGGCTACACGCGTGAACGGTAGGCCGGATTCGGGCGCGCCTTTGCGGGCAATGCGGCCGTCTTCGAACACCACCTCCGCGGGCGTGCAGCCGAACTGCGGCGCCACGATACGCGCCAGCTTGTCGCGCACCCGCTCGGCGGCCAGATGCACGGTGCCGGCCACCGCGCCGGCAAAGCGGCTAGAGTAATTGCCGGCGGCAACCGACCACGCATCCTTGTGGGTATCGAACTCGACGTTCACCACCACGTCGGCCGGGTCCACGCCAAGCACGTCAGCCACGACCTGCGCGCACACGGTCATATGGCCCTGCCCGGCCGGCGTCGAGGCAATGGTGACCACCACGCCGCCGAGCAGGTCGACGCTGACCGTGGCGCTGGCGATGGCGCCGTTCTTCGGCCCCACCTTCTTGCGCGCCTCGGCCGGCATGGCGGTGGTGATATAGCCCATGTTGGACACGGACGGCTCGACGATGGCGGCAAAGCCTATGCCATACAGCCGGCCCTCGGCGCGCGCGGCTTCGCGGCGGCACTTCAACTCGGAGTAGCCGCCTTCTTCCAGCGCGCGCGCCAGCGCCAGCTGGTAGTTGCCGGAGTCCAGCAACGCGCCCGCCGCGGCGCGATAGGGAAAGGCATAGGCGGCAACAAAGTTGCGGCGATACACATCGAGCGGATCGAGGCCGAGCTGCGTCGCGATGCGCTGCACCAGCCGCTCCAGGGCGAAATACACCTGCGGGCCGCCAAAGCCACGCACCAGACCGGTGGGCGTCTTGTTGGTCATCACCACCCGGTTGCGCACCAGCAGGTTGGGGATGTCGTAGGCGCCGGTCAGGCAGCCGTGCATGCGGTAGAAGGTGGCGGGCTCCGGCGCGCGCAGGTAGCCGCCGCAGTCTTCGACCTGGTCGTAGGACAGCGCCACGATGCGGCCATCGGCCTTCACCGCGGCTTCCAGCGTGGACAGCCGCGCGGTGGCGGAGGTGGCGGCGCTGAGATGCTCGAGCCGGTCTTCCACCCACTTCACCGGTGCGCCGGCCTTGCGGGACGCCAGGCACATCAGCACCGCGTAGGGAAACACGGCCTGCTTCACGCCGAAGCTGCCGCCGGAATCGCGCGGGGCTTTGTGACGCAGCCGGTTGGCCGGCACCTTGAGCGCCATCGCCATCACCGCATGCAGCGAGAACGGCCCCATGAAATTGGAGGTGACGTCGTAGCCTTCGTCACCGTGCAGGAACTCGGCAATCACCACGCCGCATTCGATCGGCGTGCAGGTGTTGCGCGGATAGTGCGCGGTCAGCGTGACCCGGTGCGGCGCCGCGGCAAAGGCGGCTTCAGGCTCGCCGTAGCGGAAGTGGCGGTCGCTCACCACATTGGCGCCTACGCCGGGATGCAGGATGGGCGCATCGTCGGCCAGCGCGGCTTCGATCGATACCACCGGCGGCAGCACGCGGTAAGTGACGCGCACCAGGTCGAGCGCGTCTTCGGCCAGGGCACGGCTCTCGGCCATTACCACGGCCACCGGCTCGCCCACATAGCGCACGCGGTCCATGGCCAGCGCCCATTGCTCCATTGGTGACTTCACGGCGACCACGAAGGGACGCGACCAGGCCGCCAGGTCGGCGCCGGTAAGCACGGCGTGCACGCCCGGCGCGGCAAGCGCGACGGTGGCATCGACGGTGCCAAGTTCGGCATGCGCATGCGGGGAACGCACGATGGCCGCGTGCAGGGTGCCGGGCTTCACGCCCAGGTCGTCGCCATAGCGGCCACGGCCAGTGAGGATCGCGGCGTCCTCGAGCCGCTCCATCGCGCGGCCCACGTGACGCTGGCGCCCGGCCGCAGCGGATTCAAGGTGGAGGGCCGCTGCTGCTGCCGGCAGGCTGCGCTTGTCGCTCATGACCGGTCCTCCCGCGTGGCGGGACCGGGGCGGTCCATCTGGTTAGCGGGGATTGCGGGCCGGCACGGGAAAGCGTGTCGCGGCGCGGGGCAAACGCCCGCTGCCGCTGTCTCCTGTGTCGTGCCGGTCATGCCGCCAGCATCGTTTGTTCTCATTCCTGACTCCGTTCTGCGCGCCGGACCCGGTGGGCGAATCCGCCGGTTCATGCAACGTTGAACAGGAGCTTAGTGAGAATATGGTATTAGTTCTAATATTGTTTTTTGATTGTGTTCATCACTTCTGATGATGCCAGACAGGGCGGTCCTTAGTGGGCGCATGCGGCCTCACCGCGTGCGACAGATAAGGGTTTTCCCCAGATATCGGCCAGGTTTTCCGAGGCCTGCCGAGCAAAAAAGCTGATACGCTCAGTTCCGTTACACAAATTCGTTGATACCGAATCGACCCACTTAGCATGGACCTCAGACAGATCCAGTACTTCATCGCGCTGTTCGAAGATGGCTCCGTCACACGCGCGGCCAAGCGGCTGAATATCGTGCAGCCGGCGCTGAGCATGCAGATCGCCAAGCTGGAGGAAGAGTTCGAGCAGAAGCTGTTCGATCGCATCCCGCACGGGATGGTGCCGACCGCCGCCGGCCGCATGATGTACCGGCTGTTCCTGCCGATCACGCGGGACCTCGCCAATGCGCGGCAGCAACTGATGCAACGCGAAGAGCAGGTGGCCGGCAGCATCTCCATCGGCATGGTGGCGTCGGAAACGGAAAGCGTGCTGGTGGGGTCGCTGGCGCGCTTCAACGCGCGCTACCCGAATGTGGAGGTATCGGTCGCGGACGGATTCAGCGCCACGCTGATTGACCTGGTCTCCGCCGGCCAGCTCGACGCGGCGGTGGTGCATAAGCCCCGTGGCAAGCTCTCGCTCCATGTGCAATCCCTGCACGACGAGGAAATGGTGCTTGTCACCAGCGCCGAGCATGGCCCGGAACTGCCGGCGGCGGTGGAACTCACCAAGCTGCCCGGGCTGGAACTGGTGCTGCCCACCAAACGCCATGGCTTGCGCGGCGTGCTGGACGCCGCGACGCAGATCGAAGACGTCACGCTGCAGCCAAAATTCGAGATCGACATCCTCGGCACCATCGTGCAGTTCGTCGAGGCCACGCGCTTTGCCACGGTGCTGCCACGCATCGTGGTGCAGCGCGCGGTGGACGAGGGCCGGCTGCGCATGTACCCGATCCTGGCGCCGCGCATCGTGCGCCACCTGGTGTGCGTGAGCCACCCGCAGCGCCCGCTCAGCACGGCCGCCGACGCGCTGATCGCGATCGTGGCCGAGGAGATCCGCAGGGTATCCGGAACGCCAGCCTGATCCTGGCGCAGTGGCCCTGGCTACCGTCGGCCTTCCACCGGGCTGCGCACCTCGCGCGGCGCATCGCTGCGCGTGCCGAACAGCGTGTCGCAGATCGGGAAGGTCAGGTTGAAGTTCTGCGTGGCCATCAGCTCAGGATCGTGATGCGTGACGTGCAGGCGCCGCACGGTCCCCACGAACGGCATCTGGTCCAGCGGCGGGCTATCCGTGATGTGCGACAGCGTATGCAGGCCCTCGTACATCAGGTAGTACGCCGCCATCGTCATCAGCGCGATATAGCCCGCGTTCTTCGAGAACACCACGCCGATCACCAGCGCGAACGGCACGGCCGCCAGCACGAAGGCTACCGGCGCAAAGGGCGGAAACAACAAAGCGCGCCAGTGCTTCTGGCCTTTGTACTCAAGCGTCAGATGTGTGAAGAAGCGATGATGCACCGCGCAATGCCGTTTATAGATCGCGCTGAACAAGCGCGTCGGTCGATGCAATATATAGCGGTGCGCGGCCCACTCGGCCCAGTTCCCGAGCAAGAAGATTGGCACGATCGCGAGCCACTGCGCCAGCGTCGGTGCTTGCAGTTTCATCGCGCACCAGGCAATCACCCCGCCGGTGAATAGCAGCGTGAAGGCCAGATGCAATTCGCCGCGATACCACGCAGGGGTGGCGGCGACATATTCGTCGCGGAAGCGGTAAGAGCGTGCGCGGATTTCGTCATCGTATTTCATCGTTATCTCCTCGTTCCAGCCGCCGGTGGCGCGCCATCGTGCAGCTTCGTTCTTCAGCGTGGATTTGAGCTTCGGTTTTCAACTCGGATGGGCAACTTCGCTCGATGCCAGCCGGACGGCGCGGCGCTCGGCTTGCATGGTGTCGGCAATCTTTTCCGCAAGCATGATGGTGGGGATGTTGGTATTGGCCGTCGGCAGCCGCGGCATCATCGAAGCGTCAACGACGCGCAGCCTGCCAACATCGTGAACGCGGCCCGCCGCATCCGTCACCGCGCTCCGGTCCGCATGCGCGCCCATCCGGCAAGTGCCGCTGGCATGCCAGACCCCGAAGACGCTCTGGCGCACAAAGCCCTCCAGCGCGGACTCATCCGCCAGCAGGCTGGCCAGGTTTGCCCCGCCCGTGAAAAAGCGCGCGATCAGGCTTCTGCGCAGCGGCCCCGAGACATCAAGCAGTGCCCCCTGCAACTCTGTGAGCAACGCATTGCCGCGGCTCACGCGGCTCAGCGCCTTGACGCGCGGCGAAAACGTAGCGGGGAAGAAATCACCCGGATGCTGATGCAAGGCCGACGCACCCACGATCTGCACCAGCTTGCGTACGCCGGCCACCATGCGCCGCAGATCCCGCTCGTCGTCGAGCAGGTTGAGCTCCACCATGGGCGGCACATCCGGCTGGGCTCCCGCAAGGCTCACCTGCCCGCGCGAGAATGGCCGGTTGCACCACAGGAAGAAGAGGCCGAGCCGCTTACCGAGTGCATGCCAACCCGCCCGTGTGGAACTGGACAGGTACATGTCCGACGCCTCGCCACCTGGCACCCCCGATGAGAAGCGCGCGGGATGGACCCGACGTCTCCCTTCGAGGGACACTGAGGCACTCAAACCGAACGTCTGGAGGTTCATCATGGAAATCGACATTCTCGGCATTGATCTCGCGAAACAGGTGTTCCAGCTCCACGGGGCCGATCAGCGTGGACGAGCGGTACACCGAGCGAAGGTGTCGCGTGGTTCGCTGTTCGAATCCGTGCGCACCCTCAAGCCGAGGGTGGTGGTCATGGAAGCGTGCAGCACGGCTCACCATTGGGCACGACGTTTTCAGTCACTGGGCATCGAAGTCCGGCTGATCAGCCCGCAATATGTCGCCCCGTTCGTCAAGACGTACAAGAACGACCGCAATGATGCGGAGGCGATCGTCGAAGCTGCGAGTCGGCCGGCCATGCGCTTCGTCACGGTCAAATCGGTCGAGCAGCAGGATATCCAGGCGGCGCACCGCATGCGTGCCATCCTGCTGCGCCACCGCACCGCGCTGATCAATCAGATGCGTGGCTTGCTCGGAGAGCGCGGCCATGCCATTGCCCGATCGCCGGAAGCCTTCAAGCGCGCGATCCCGGAACTGCTGCGCACGAGCGGCGACGAACTGACCGCGTTTTGCCAAACACTGCTCACGGAGCTTCTGCAGCACCTGAGCGCGATTGAGGACCGGATTCACCTCATCGAAGCTTCGATCCAGACGTTCATGAAGCAGTCTGCGTTGTGCAAGAAGATCGCCGAGGTGCCCGGCATCGGTCCGATTACCGCCACGGCGATCGTCGCATCAATCGGTGATGCCACACAATTCCGGAATGGTCGGCATCTTGCCGCCTGGCTGGGCCTCGTGCCACGGCAATACTCGTCCGGAGGCAAATCACGCCTGCAGGACATCAGCCGGCGCGGCGACACGTACTTGCGCACATTGCTGATTCACGGTGCGCGAGCGGTGCTCAGATACGTGAAAAGCAAGACTGACGCCCACAGTATCTGGCTGCAGCACTTGATCGCCCGGCGCGGGTACAACTGCACCGCGGTCGCGCTGGCCAACAAGAATGCACGGATCATTCAGGCACTGCTCAGCAGTAACGCAAGCTACCATCCGCGAGGCGCGGCCGTATAGACACACAGAACGACTTCAAAGGAGAGTATACCCACCCTGGTTTGCGAAGCTTCTCTAAAGCGATGACGAAATTGGTTGAACCAGCATCCTGAAGCCTGTTTTTCGTGCCGGCTGCCGTTTCCGGCGAGCCGCGATTTTGCTAAGGACGGGGTGCGCGGATCTCATCGAGGCTGCGGGCGTGCTTCGGCTATCGTCCAAGTGCAAGCCGAATACATGCATGCAGACCGTTTCGACATCACGAACAAGAAAGCTTGCAAAAGGCGTCGGGTCCATACATGCACGAAAAGTACGATTACCCCTTGCAGGCGAGCGAGGCGGAAGCGCAGCGCGACCAGGCGCGCGCCGCGGTGGTGGTGGCCGAGCAGGAAACCGCCGCCATGCAGGCCGGGCTCGACGCGGAGCAGAGCGCACGCGCGGCGCTGCAGGGGGAACTGGACGCTGAGCGCCAGGCCCACGCCGCCGCGCGGGCGCGTCAGGAGGCGGGGCAGCGCCAGATCGAGGCACTGGAGCGGCAATTGGGAGAGTTGCGTACCCAATTCTCGACGGACCTGGAGCGCACCCGCGAGCAGGTGGCCGTCGCGCAGGAGCGCGCCGAGGCCACCGAGCGCCGCGCGCTGCGCGAGATCGACCAGGAGCGCACGCTGCGCCAGAAGGGCGAGCAGGCGGTCGCGGACCTGCGCACCGACCTGGCGGCGTTGCAGGCGCGGGCGCAAGACGCCGCCGTGGCCGGCGCCGAGGAGCGGGCGCGGCTGCAGGCCGAGCGCGACACGCTCAGTCGGCAACTGGCGGAGGCGCAACAGGCGCTGACGGAGGGGCAGGCGGCACAAGAAGAGCTGCGGGCGGAACTGGGGATGGCAGTACGGCGCGCCGAGCGGGCCGATGCGGAAGCCACCGCGACGCGCCGCCTGGTATCGCCTAGGCGCGGGGCGCCGGTAACGCGCACCAAGTTCAAGCCCGGGCCGGCCTGAGGGGGACGGGAGGTGTCGGATGGAATTTATCCACCGCACGCAGGGACAAGCCTGTGGACAAGCCGCGCGGGGGCCGAGTGCCGACGGCATCGGCGGGTTTGACTAAAATTTAAGCAGTGAGGGCGGCCACGTCCTCCCGCCGGCACGGATTCCCACTGCAGCGATCACCTAGAACAACCCCGAATCCAACGCTGCCGCCAGACGGCACGATGCGGGATCCGGCGCCGCCCCAAATCACTTCACCTACGCCATGTCGATTGAAATCGAGCGCGCGCAAGCGATTACCTGGATCCGCATCCAGATGGCCCAGCACGGACTGAGCCTGGCCGACCTGCAGGCCGCCGGCTGCTTTGCCGAGCCGCCGCCGACTCCAACGCCAGGAGCGGTGCGCTACCGCAACGCGCACGGGCAGGGCTGGGACGGCCGCGGTGCCATGCCGGACTGGTTGCAGCGGGCAGTCAACGCCGGGCAGACCGTGGAGCATTTCCGCGTGCACGTCGCGGGAGTCACGGGATGCGCCGGGAAGGGGAGTTCCGATCTGAAATCGAACGGTTAGCGAGCGGTGCGGTATGCGCCACTGCCCAATGGGTGAGGATTGGTACGCGTTCGTACGCGGTCCGCTATAATGGGAGCCGTCATCTGCAAACTGCAAACGAGTTGTTTCCCGTGAAGAAACCCGACCTGCAAGCCAAGCTAGCCTACTGCGCCAAGACGCGCCGTTCCAACTATGCTGCAAGCCTGCGTCTTGAGGGCTACGACGTCACGCCAGCTGAGTCAAAGCGCAAGCTGCCTTCGCGTGAAACCGTGCTGCAGACCTATCGCAAACCAGCCTGACCTTGGACAAGTACGGCACCGGTCAGGATCCGTACTGCTACCCGGAGACGCACATACTGCGTAACCGGCTGGGCATCCAGGACGATGCGCTGCTTGCGCAAGCCGAGTGTGATCTCTCGGAGATTGCCGCCAGCCAGATCGATTTTTCGCTTCCCCCCTACGATCTGGCCTACCTGAAGCATATCCACCACACGCTGTTTCTCGATGTCTACGATTGGGCGGGCGATCTTCGCACTATCGACATCTCGAAGGGAAGCACACGCTTTTGCAACGTCAGCCGAATCGAGCCGGAGGCCGACAAGATCTTCCGCGCCATGGCGCAACGAGCATGGTTCGATGATTTCGAACGCCCTCAGCTAGTCTGCGCCATGGCTGAGCATTTCGGTGACCTCAACATGATCCACCCCTTCAGAGAAGGGAACGGGCGCGCCCAGCGCATCCTGTTCGAGCACATCATCGTCAATGTCGGCTTCGAAATCAGTTGGTGGGCCGTCGAAGCGTCCGAGTGGATCGAGGCCAATGTCGCGGCGGTCGTGTGCGACTACCGCCCTCTGGAAGTGGTGTTCGATAGGTGCATCGGACAGCGGATTGGCGCTTGATTTGTGGCAAGCCGCCCCCTCGCTGAAGGCGGAGGTGGGTAAAGGGCGCCACAGCGCCCCTCGTATATTGGTGTCGCAGTAAGAGACGTGAAGAGGCTTCTGGGGCTACGGGTGGATCAGGTCAGGCGGCCGGAGAATAGAATTGCTGGGCAGCGGACACAGTGCGCCCCTCCGGACCGCATCCGATTGAACGGATCGAGGAATTGGCGCCCTACAACTGGAAACCCTCTGGCGCGGCCGGATCGGCATCGACCGTGGCGTCGACGTCGTCCTTGCCGGTTGCAGCCTCGGCGACCCGGCATTGAACCGCGGTCGCGCATCAAGCGGAACGAAACAATGAACTAAGCAAGCGCGGGCAAGGCCGAACGCAAGATCTCCGAGACGATTCTGGACTTCGGCGGGCCGCTTCTGTCCGAGGCCACTACCGAAGACACGCCGATCGCCGTGGTGCGCGAGACATACAAACTGGTGGTGCTTGTCTGGAACGCGCACGTCGCAGCCACGCCTCGCTGGGGAGATCCCAGTTATCTGCAGATGCTGCGACAGATGGCTGCCGCGCCGCAGATGCCACCGCAAGGGCGTGCATGCATCGAGACGCTCTCGCGCCGATGGCGGGAGAAGTTCGCCGACGCCAAATACTGCGTTGGAGAATGGCACGTCAGGATCAAGCATGACGATACCCTGAGCTTTTTTTGCGACGCCCGGGAAGCGCCGAGGCGGTAGCCCGTTGTCGCGCGCACTGTCCTCGCAACGGTGGCGACGTCGCCGCGTATCCGCGAAGCGAGTCCGCCACGGGGTAATCGTGCCTTTCGTGCCAATTCTGGCGGTAGGATCGCGCGAGCCGGGGTATTCGTACTTTGCGTGCGAAATCTGGCGGTCTGGCCGTGAAATCTGTTAAGAATCAAACAGTTGGAAAGCTATTGGTGCTATTGGCTCCAAGTGGCCTTCATGGCCGAAAAGCCTTACTGCAAGCCGAATTCGGAGCGGCCACCGCCAGATTTCGCACGCAAAGTACGATGACCCCAAATAGAAACTCGCCTGGTCGACCGGGCGCCACAGGCGCCTGCGCCAAACAACTTCGCCGCCCAGCTGCCGTCGCCGCAGTCGGACTTGGCGCGAGCCACACTCAAGGATCCCTTCCCTACGTCTTCGACTTCCTGAGCTTGCGTGCCGATGCGACGGAGCGAGACCTGGAGACAGCGCCAGTCGACCACATTACCCATTTCCTGCTCGAACTTGGGGCCGGTTTTTGCCTATGTTGGCCGCCAGGTCCATCTCGAAGTGGGGAGCGAGGACTTCTATCTCAATCTGCTCTTCTACCACATAGGATTGCGTTGGTGCTTTTTGCTGCACTTTTAGAGGGTAGGGCCGACCTAGTGCGCAAAGGCATACGGGAAAAGGGAACAGCATTGGCGCTGTTGCAAAGCTATGCGGAAAAAGTGAAAAGTGTTGTCTGCTACGTCAGCTTTGGGCCCGAGGTGCTGTTCGATATCCGGGACCACGGCCCGCCTCCGCCTGAAATCGGGGCGTGGATGCATGTCGTGGCACCGGATCGCGCGCGGCGCGTTACTTCGCGGCTCGCTTGGCCAGCAGCGGTGGCACGACACCTTCCACACCCACCAGGCCCAGTACCGTCGTAAGGCCCAGCTGCGCACCTTCCCACGCGTTGGTCGGATCAAACCACTCGTCGCGCGAATGCGAACCACCGGACTTGCCGCCGCTGCCGAGGATGACGGCCGGAATGCCGAGCGACATCGGCACATTGGCGTCGGTGCTGCCGCCACGCAGGCTCGGCGCTTCCTTGCTGTTGCCGCGAATCACGCGAACCGCCGACTGCACGATGATGGAATCGGCCGGCGTATTGCCCGCCGGCCGATCGCCGATCCGTCGGGTCTGGAACGTGATCTGATTGGTCTGGCTCGGCGTCCAGCGCTGATTCTCCTCGGCAACGCCGGCCGCGATGGCAGCCATGATCTGCTTTTCGGTTTCCATCAGCGACGGCGTGCCATTGGAGCGGATATCCACGGCCATGCGGGCGTCGCCTGCAATGGCATTGACAGACGTCCCGCCGCCAACCGTACCCACGGTGAAGGTTGTCTTCGGATCGCCCGGCGGCCGCACATCGCTGACCTTGCCAATGGCACGGCCCATCGCATGAATGGCGCTCGGCAGACCAAAGGCACCAAAGCTGTGCCCACCAGGCCCGCGGAACAAGACCTCATAACGATGGCTGCCGGTACCCTGGGTCAGCACGCGATCACCGGGGCCGGGTTCCAGGCCAACCATGCCGTCGATATCGGGATGGTCGCGGAACAGCGCCTTAATGCCGCGCAGGTTGCCCAGTTCTTCCTCGCCAACGTTGCCGACGAACACCAGATCGCCAACGGTACGGACGTTGTTGTCGTTGAGCACCTTGAGCCAGGACAGCAGCACGGCCACGCCGCGCGTGTCATCGGAGATGCCGGGTGCATAAAGCTTGCCATCCCGCTCCTTGACGGTGACGTCCGTGCCCTCGGGGAACACGGTATCGAGGTGGGCCGAGATGACGAGCTTTGGCCCCTTGCCAGTGCCCTTGCGAATGCCTACCGCGTTGCCTTCGGCATCGATATGCGCATCGGTCAGACCGAGCGCCTTGAGCCGCGACAGGAAATATTCGGCGCGCACCTTTTCCTTGAACGGCGGCGCCGGAATCTCGGTCATGGTCTTCAGTTCGGCCAGCGTACGCGCGTCGTCGGCCTTGACGTCAGCCATTAATTTCTTGAGCAGCGGCGCGCCTTCCAGCCGCGTATAGGCGCTGTCAACGGCGGGAGACACCGGCGCTAGCGGCAGCGTCTGGGCGCTGACGCCGGCACCAGCCAGCGCCAGTGCGACAGCAAGGATCGAACGGGTCGGGAACGACAGTGCCTGCGACGAGCGCAGGCAGGGGCGAAGGCGGAATGACATGGTGGCAGGCAGATCCTGAGAACGTGGCAGAAGACCGGACCGAGGGCCGCGTGCGAAGACCGGACGTCGAACCACCAAATCCGCGACGCCGCATCGCGTCACTCGTTGCCGGAACGCTCCGGCATTCTGCCAGTGACGTAAGCGGCGCGCTGCATGCTGTTTCCCGGATACAACGGTGCCGCTTCAGGCTAGATGCCGCTTGAAGAATGCCTGGGTGCGCGCATGGGTCGTTTCGGCGTCCGCCGCATGGTAGTGATGACCATTGGGCCGTGCGAAGGCATGGCAGCGGCCCGGGTACGTCTGGATGCTGACATAAGCGTTCGGCGCCAGCACCTCGCGAATACGTGCCTGGGCTGCCGGGTCCATGAATTCGTCGTCACGGCTAGGTGCATCAGCAGCGGCGTCTTGCTGCCGACACCTTCGGTCACGAAGGCTTCGGTCCGCCCGCCGTAGTACGCCACGGCGGCGTCCGGCTCGATCACGGCCACCGGTTCCCAGCGGTGGTCATCAGCCAAGCCGTGCGCTGGTATTTTGAGGTCAGCATGGCTGAGTTAATGGCGAATGCCGGCCTGTAGATCGATTTTTGAATTAGCGTTGAGCCGATGTAGTTTCCTAATTCCGGATTCAAATTGAATTAAGCCGCCTCCAAGCCTCGATCTGCTTTTCGAGGGTATACAGCTTCATTTCATGATCGTCCGGCCATTCTGACATGCACCTCGACTTGATTTGCTCAAAAATCTCCGCGTGGATTTCGGCAGTGTCGTACTGGAATAATTTGATGCCAGCGTCTAACTGGTTCTTGACTGTGTAAAGCTCCATTTCGAAATCATCAGGCCAAGCCGCGGCCGAAATTTCGAATATGGGGGCGGAGAAGACATTTTCGTGCAATTCATTGCGAAGCTGCTGTAACTCGGCATATGCAGCCACCTGCTTATCCACAGTGTATTTCTGCATTTCAAAGTCATCAGACCAATCCACCCTGGCCTTCGAAAGAACCCTATCTCGGATTTCTGACGGAATGGCAGACATCATTTTTCCCCCAGTGGAGAATATACGTACTATCTCGACGCAATTGGAATGCCAGTACACTGGTATTCGATCGTAACCATCCATCGATTGCAGCCGCTGCTTGAGGCGCCAATGCATTTCTTTGTTGCGCCACCAAATGGCTCCGCTTCTTTGTACCACCATGCTGCGCATCGTTGTTTGGCTGTCGCGGCACCTTGTAGCGTACTTACTTGAGGGGTCTCAAAAAGGCCATATTCGTACGACATCTTCACCGTACCATCGGCTCTGCTACCACCCGTGGCAACCACTAGCGCGAGCGAAGCGCAATCCATCCATGTAGATTGACTAGCACTTTGCGTCATCCAAGTGACTGACAACTGCCCGATTATTTAAAACAAGGTGCGCAACAGTTTGGTGGCCAGTTGTGCCAGTTGCACCACCAAATCCTGCATGCCCATGCCCATGCCCATGCCCATGGCCTCAGCTTCGGTGAGGATGACGCCGCCCAGCAGGACCAGCACCACCAAGCCCAACTTTATATTGCCACTCACGGTACTTCCTCAATTTTTTGCCAAGTTCAGGTCCGTAATCCACATACGTGCTGCCCGGTGATGGCGCCACAAATTTGACCAGCTTGAGCCGGCCCCATTGTCTCTTTGTAGCAAGCGGGGCAGAAGCTAAGCATTGCCATCAATGGTGGCCTGCACCCGCGGTGAATGGGGCCTGCCTGCAAGCCTAACCGCTCCCGCCACGTCTCGATCGCTGAGCAAGATTCGTTACCGCGGCCGGTCACACCGCATCTCAGACAGAGACTGCTCAGTATCACATAAGCTGACCTGAATCCGAAAGGTGACAAAGCAGCAGCGAAGACGGAACGCTGCTGCTCCCGGCAGTTACCTTAAAAAGTACTGGCATCCGCCCACGTATAGCCGAGCTGTGTGATCCCCTGAATGAGGCTCTTGAAGTCAGCGAATCCGGGTGTTCCGACTGCGGACTCGAGCCAGAATGGGTGGAAGAAGAAGGAGGCTACGGCATCCTGCACCATTAGCGCATATTGCGCGTTGAGGTAAATATCCTGCCACGTGTACGTAAGACACGAGGAGGGATCGATATTGCAGATGTTGTACTCGATATTGCCGAGATTCTCTGGAATTACCTTCTGGCCGTAATAGTCTTTCTTGATGAGGTAAGGGAAAAACTGGCCGACGGAGAAATCCCGATTGATGGCCGCGGAGTTCAAGGTCGTCGGATTGTCGGAGGTATAGTAGACGACCCGTTGATATGTATTGGCGAACCGCGGGGGTACGGCTTTGATGCTGAGTGGCGAAGACTGATAGTGCGGTGCCTCCCAGGCGAAGGGGGTGTAGCCGCCGGAAATCAGTTCCTGCAGGCCACTGTCGAGGCGCCCTCCTGCCCACTGTGCCGAATCCTCGGCGACTGGGGTATTTGCTACAGCATTCCAGAATTCGAAATCGTCGCCGCTGACTGCCGTATTCACATTTCGCATGGAATTGTACTGGTGCGTGTAACCATGCATCACGATTTTCGCGCCGCGAGCGCTCGCGTATGCGAGCGCGCTCTTAAGGCCCGTGGCTTGCGCAAAGGGGATGTCTTGCGCCACGCCGCCGTTGTATATGCCCAGCGGATCGCGATAGTGCGGGATGGTTGCGATCGAGAATGGTATTGCCAGGCCGAAGAGGTAGTCGGTGAGCGTCTTCATGGTGCTCGTACTCACCAACGCGCCCACGTCTTCCAGCCTTACCAGTGCCTGATGACCGGCGGTGCCTGCGCGGTTCACCATGCTGAACAGCATGTCACAGAGGACCAGGTAGCGGTCGCGGGGGCCGATGAACGAGAACGGCATGTCGGCCACGTACCAGAAGTTACCGGAGCGGATGATGTATGGGACTTGCTCATTCGTCTTGCTGTCCTTGATATCGACGAGCACTTGCGCCTTGGTCGCATCCGTGACATGCGTGACACCGATATCAGGATCGGCGCGCGCAACGCCAGTAGAAGCGTTGAAGTCGTAATACTTGACGAGGTTAGTATTCTTGTAGATGACCGTATCGAAGAAGCCCGGCGCTGGATTGCTGGACGACGGCGAAGAATCCAGTCCTCTCAAGCCGCTGAAGGAAATGCCGTAGCGTTGCGTGAAGGAATAGGTAGCGTTCCATGCAACTTGCCAGAGGTTGTACTTGAACCAGACGATGGTCTTCTGCGTGGTGGTGACGTCGCTCAGGAACGCAGTTGGCACGCCGGGATTATCATAGTAGGCGCCGACATAGAATATGGTCTGATAATTCTCCACCATACCCGGCGTGTACTGGTCCACGGGCTTGAGCGTGACGGTGCCGTCGAAGTGACCGAGCAGGTTGCTCAGCATGATCGCGTAAGCCTGCCCCAATTTGGAATATGAGTCGTTGGGCGGAGCATCGTAGAGGATCAGGGCGGTAATCGGCCCTGTCCCCGTCGGTTGAGCACTGGCGGGTTGCAGCGCGCTCCCACAGCATATGCCGAGTACCAGCGTAATCGTGATCAGTAGTCGCTTCATGATATCCCCTCAGTCTCTCGAGAAGCCGCCGGATGTGGTGTTAAACTTGCCTTGGTTGAGTCCACCATGCTTGTGTCCGTGCTCCATCTTCCGCTTCTGCTCCTCGGGGACGCCGGGCTCGATCGAGGTAAGGTAGGGAGGGCGTGCGGGCGGCGTTACATGAGTCTTGGGACCCTTGTCCTTCTTGTCGGACTCGGCATTCAGCGCGCTATTCATCGCGCCGATCTGCGTCGCGGTTTGGGCTGCAGGGGCATCGTCGGATCGGGCATAACTTGTACCTGTAGCGCAGGCGACCAGGATAGCGCTCGCGATTGAAAGCAATTTCATTCGTGTCGTACGGTGCAGAGTAGTCACGATGTTCTCCCTTGTACTGCATGAAGAGGCTAGATCCAAGCCGTGACGACCTGCCCAGCCGGCTATTAAACGGTCAGTCTTACTGCCGATGGCGCATGTGAATCCCACTTGAACAGACTCCGCAATGGCCGCGGGAATTTCCAACGAAATGAGAACAAAAAAATATCTCGAAGCTGCCTGAGGTACACATGGCGTTGCCGGGAAAAACCATGTTGGTGGCTTCGGGGCGCGTGCCGAACATAGCAAGAACAATCTGCATTTCTACGCCCCCTGCGCCCTTTCGTCCTTAGGGGATTAGATGCATTCGCGCCCCAAGGCGAACGCTTCCCGTATCAAATTGCTCTTGTGTGAGGCTTCAATCGGCTACTCGTCAAACCGAGGCTCTGGTGTCTTCCGGGAGATGCCCCCGATGACACCAGTTGCGATTACCATGCCATCGCAGCAAGTCATTGATTGGAAATGGAATTTTTCGACATGGCGTCAGGTCGCTGTGACAGTACGAGGCGAGGCTGTCACTCGGCTGTGACACGGATACATACCAAATGTGATGAGCCAAGAGCGCTACGGTGCACGTGAAGTGGCACGCTGCGAACATTCCATGCTGATTTCTCGTTGTACGCGTTGCCTGAGGCGCGAGGATACATACCGAGCAAACTCCGGCCCCCCTTTCGTGACTCGGCGCAAGGATTCCGAAACATGTTAGTAAAGCGTGACACACGAAGCACGGACCCTATTCCCCTTCACCCGGGTTTAACGTGGCCCGTGAGCGGATTGGCTATCCACCGTATGCACGGGAAAATGCCGCGCATTAGATCAAGAGGCTGAGTCAAGTCGCAATCATGGCTACGCACTATGCAACTCCATTCAAAGAATCTACAACAAATGACCGAGCCCAAGGACTGGCGTTAGATGCATACCGGATTATCGCAGCAAGTTGCATCCGTGATACACGTGGGGTATGTCATGTGCGTACCAGAGGTGTTGCACCGGGCTGCGTCGCCCGACTCTCTTTTGCGTTGGCACGCATGACGCTCCGGTAACCGGCACAAAGCGCTTAGGGGGGCTTGAGGCTCACCCCTTTCAAGGTGATTAAACGACACGTCCAGCCTTGATGACACGGGCGGTAGAAACGTATTCGCCGTGCTACGCGTCCGGCCACATAGCCTTTCTTCTTCGGCGCTTTCGGTCCCCGCTTATGTTTGCGCATCGCGCGGGGATCAACGTGCGTCGCCATCTTGCTCAACTCGCGACCGAGCTGAGTCGGGGGAGGAGGTCATAGGCCAGCCACACCTCGGGCGGCATCGGCCGCCGGCGCTGGGTAGCGCGGGGACCGGTTTTGCTCGCCGCGGCGCCACGCCGGACACCATGCGCGACGGCCCGGTGGTTTCCCCGGCTGTAACGCAACGACTGCATCTGCGTTGCAATCCCCAGCACTAACCCCAACCGCTTGTACTCGACGATCGCGCCCTGGTCGATCTTCACCAACCACTCATAGGTGGTGTAGGGCAGGGCAGCGCCATTGGCCTAGAGCTAGCCCCTCCCGTCCGCATCCCCTGTCGCCTCAATATGCCGGTGGACCGGGCGGCGATGCCCGGGCGGGTCCGCCTGCAAATACGGCGTCTTGTCGTATTGCAGCATCAGGCTCTGCGATACCTTGCGCAATTCGCGTCAGGTAACGTTCCGGCTCGGATCTTCGTCGGCGCGCAGCCGCCCATTTAAAGTCGAACATATTCAGTGCCATGAACAAACTGCGCGATCTGTTCCTCCGGCGATTGCGTTTGGTGATTGGATTTTCCTACCTTAGTGGGGTTTCCTTGATTTTCCAACTGCAGTAACACTAATATGACATTCCGCTGACCCTGCGCGATCAGCCGACAGCAAGTCCGACGATATTGCATTACAGCACGCCGGCAACTTCATGTAGCACGTTCAAGAAGCACCGTAGTGCCTACTCTCAGGAGACACTGATGCTGACCCCGCATGAACTTGCAACGCTGTGTTAATCAAGGACGCGATCAATCCAATTGACCTCGATCCAGCCGATTTCAATGCGCTGGTAAAGTGCCAGCTCGCTAGACGGGAGCAGCTCTCGCCGGGGTGCCATCGCGCCCTGATCACTATCGAGGGTCATGTCTTTCTCAAATCCATTCAAAGGCAGCGGATGGGCGGCTTCCTGCGGTAGCGAGTCCGCCAACGCTACCTAGCAGACCAAGGGGCAAATTTGTGCAGCCGCCTGCTGCACAATTGGCTTCGTTATGCTTTCGCCACAATATCGCCCTTTTTTCAACGAGTGGCACGATTGGCGTGCTGCGTTCATGCTGCCAGGCAGGGCTGGCTGGTCTCGCAATCTTTTTGCCATGCAGCTTGAGACCGGCTGCATGAACTGCGACGGCGCACAGTCGATCTTTTCGGCAGTCGGGGAAAAGACGAAATCAGGTTTAAATAATCCTTTCTGGCGCTCCCGATGTCGAGAGATCTACACTTTGTAAAATTTGACTTCGATCTGGAGTGGCGCCATGCAGGAAGGTAGGTTTTCCAAAGGCTACATAGAACTAGCTCGTAGCCTAGCGCAGGCGACGGGCCGTCGACTCGTTCGCGGGGATGGCCCGGCCGTGGGAGATCTGGTCACGGTGCATAGCAGCATAGACCCCGAAGTCGCGTTCGATCTGCGTGTGATAGCCAGTGCAGGTCCGGAATCGTGGAATTGCGTCCTCGTTGGCATTGAGCGCGAGGCAATTTCTTTGCTAGCTTTCGATGGGCTCGAACGGGGCGAGGAACTGACAGTATCTCGCGCCGAGATTGCAGGGATCATCCGTTGTGGTGGTATCCATTGACCTGCCGCATTTCCGCTTAGACAACGGCAACTCTACACAGCTTGCTGGCGGCAGACCAGCTACAGCCCAACGGATCCGCGAGCGGTCCGCGTAAGACGACTGACTTGCTTCGCTTTAGGGGACTGGTCGCCCCTCCGAATGCAAAGTAACGGCTTTGTCCATCAGTAAACCCACATCGACCTTGTACCGGCAACATCACAGATTGTTGGATACGCACCTCGTCGATCTACAGGAGAAAATACATGACTTTCTTTTCGCCGGATCCATTTGCGGCAACCCACAAAGCGAATCTCGCCAGCCTGTTTGCACTAACGAACACGGCCTTCGAGGGCTTCCAGA
>JYOD01000031.1 GCA_000955785.1 Burkholderiaceae bacterium 16 | reverse complement strand
CTCATTGATCAGCACTTCCCTAGACAGGACCACAAGCGCATTCAAGAGAGGAGACTACACAATGAAGAAGGAAACAGTTGCAGGCTTTCAGAGGCTGGCATGTCTGCGTTCTATCGCATTACGGGTATTTTCCACTGTCGCCGTTGTGATGGCGATGCTGCCCCCGGCCTTTGCTGCCGACACGTATCCATCGAGGCCGATTGAGTTCTGGATTCCGTTCCCCCCTGGCGGGCCGACCGATGCTTCCATGCGTGTCCTGCTGGACGGTGCCGGCAAGGCGCTCAACCAGCGGGTGGTGCCGATCAACAAGCCAGGAGTCGGTGCAACACTTGCGGCGTCTGTGATGAGCCAGACTGCAGCGTCCGACGGATATACCTTGTCGATGGTCGCAGCGAATATCTTTCGTATGCCGCACCTCCAAAAAACGCCTTATGACCCGAGAAAGGACTTCACCTATATTATCGGGCTCACAAACTACCGCTACGGACTTGTCGTGCGCGCCGATGCCAGGTGGAAAAGCCTGGAAGAATTCCTCGCCTATGCAAAGGCCAATCCTGGCAAGGTGACTTACGCATCGGTGGGCATCGGCAGCTCCGGCCATATTGCCATGGAGAGGCTGGGCAAGGCGGCCGGGGTACGGTTCACGTTCGCACCCTACAAGGGTGGCTCCGAGGAGATGATGGCCTTGCTGGCCGGCAACGTAGACGCCGTGCTGGATCCCGGCTGGGGACAATACGCCGTGGCGGGCAAGGTGCGTGCGCTGGCGATCGTGGGCGAGAGCCGGTTCCCGCGTTTCAAGGAAGTGCCGACTCTGAAGGAACGAGGGTATGACATCACGGCCAGTTCGCAGGTCGGCATTGTCGGCCCCAAGGGAATGGACCCGGTTGTCGTAAAGAGGCTCCATGACGCGTTCAGAAGGGCGACACAGGCGCCGGCCTATGCGAAGTCGCTGGAGGCCATCGATCTCGAAGATGTCTACCTCAGTAGCGAGCAGTATGCGAAGTTCGCCGCAGAGCAGTACGAGCGCGAGAAGTCGTCCGTCCGTGAACTGGGCATTAAACTTGACTGATGTTCTTCGCAGTGACGCTGATCGAAGACGGAAGCACGATGCGCAGCCCAGGCCCTCGCTAGACGCCTGATTCAGGCCGCCATATTGCGCGGAGGACGAAAGGCCTCATCCGAGATCTGAAAACTAGAATCAACCGATGTCCTCAACGGTGACGCGACACACGATTGCCATCTTGCAGGTCGAACAGATCCTGCAGGGCGCGCGACTGCGCGGTCTGGCGATAGAGCCGATTCTGCTTCGTGCCGGCATTGCCCCGGCGCTTCTGGCGTCATCGTTATCCAGAGTCACGCAGGAGCAATATGCCGCGCTGATCCGCACGCTCCGTCACGTGATGCGAGACGAGATCTGGGGTCTATGCAGCCGCCCATTGCGGCCGGGGAGCTTCGTGCAGGTCTGTCGTCAGTTGATCCACTGTCGCACGCTTGGCGAAGCCCTGCACACCGGATTCCAGATCTATCACCTGTTGCTCGATGACTTCGTGCCGCGCTTGGTGGTGGAGCGTGAGCTTGCCTCGGTGCGCCTGGTATCGAGAGGCATCCGCGATCCCCGCTTGCACTACGCCGACCTCACGTTCTGTTTCTTCACCTATGGGCTGGCATCCTGGCTGGTTGCGCGACGCATTCCGGTGCACGAACTGATGTACCGGCCAAGTGATCAGGGCAGCAGCAGTGATGCTGGTCGCGTATTCCAGGCTCCGGTAGCCTATGCATACCCATGGGTTGGCTTCCGCTTCGAAGCCCGATGGCTCGACCTGCCGGTAGTACAGACGCATCAGAGCCTTGTTGATTTCGTGCGGCGTGCGCCAGCCGATCTGCTGATCAGATATCGTGATCAGGGTAGCCTCAGCGAGCGCATCCGGCGCCAGTTCCGTCGCCATCTTGCCGGCGAGATGCCGTCGTTGGAGGCGGTCAGCGAGTCGCTCGCAATGACTCCGCAAACTCTGCGTCGTCGCTTGCGGGAGGAGGGGCTGGGTTTCCAGGGGATCAAGGACGAACTGCGACGTGACGCGGCCATTGAATACCTCGCGCAGCCCGACCTTACCTTGCTGGATATCGCCAACCGGCTCGGGTTTTCGGAGGCCAGCACCTTCCATCGCGCCTTCAAGGGGTGGACCGGTCAAGCGCCGGGCGTCTACCGACAGGCACACCTGAAATCGGGTCCATCGTGATCTACCTGATTTTTCCTGCCAAGCCGGGGTGGCATTGCTCCGTGCCCTCCTGACTTCAGTTCCTGTTTCGAGCGCCCGGGCTTCTTTGCCTTCAACATTTTCCTTGACGTTGCTGCCTGCGCGACGGGGCAGAGCGCGTGCTCGGCACGACTGGCTACCTCCGCGAGCGCGCTGAGACTTTTTGCCAATCATTTTGTTCCAAAGCGCGATTGGCGAGACGACGTCGGGGCCGCAAACTACGGTCCGTGGGCCTTCCGTAGCGGCACCAGCCGGTGAGTCCGAAGATTCGGGGGGAGGCGATAGGCCTGCGTCTGTTTGATGGCACGCCGTTCGAACCGAACATGCTCATCATGGCGCGAACCATGCCGTTGGAGTGGATTCTCATGGACGTATTCATCTCGCCCACCTGAACCGCGCCGTTTGCCCTGTCCTAATTCTCGATTCCAACCAGGAGCTAATCTCATGACCCAGATGAAAAGACCCGTACACGTCGTTGGTGTCGGCATGATTCCCTTCACCAAGCCCGGCGCCAGTGATTCCTACCACGTCATGGGCGCACGCGCCGCAAAGCTGGCGCTGGACGACGCAGGTGTCGACTATGCCGATGTGCAGCAGGCCTATGTCGGCTACGTCTACGGCGACTCCACGGCCGGGCAAGCGGCGATTTACGGCGTAGGGCTGACGGGTATCCCGGTGTTCAACCTGAACAACAACTGCTCCACCGGTTCGAGCGCACTGTTCCTGGCGCGCCAGGCCGTCGAAAGTGGAGGCGTCGAATGCGCGATCGCGCTTGGTTTCGAACAAATGGTGCCCGGCGCGCTGAAGGGCGCCTACGACGACCGTCCGTCACCCATGGCGCGTTTCGTAGATGCCATGACCGCGCACCAGGGCTATCAGCCCGATGCTCCCCGCGCGGCACAGTTCTTCGGTGGCGCGGGCGTCGACTACATGAAAAAGTACGGCATCCGTGCGGACACGTTCGGACGTATCTCGGTCAAGGCGCGCCAGCACGCTGCGCGCAATCCTCTGGCCGTGTTTCGTCAGACGCTGACACTCGACGAAGTCATGGCCTCCCCCAAAGTGTTCGGGCCGCTTACGCGCTACCAGTGCTGCCCGCCGACCTGCGGCGCGGCCGCGGCCATCGTCTGCTCGGCCGATTTCGCACGCAAGCACAACCTCAACATGGGTGTAGTGATCGCCGCGCAGGCCATGACTACTGACACCGCTGCCACCTTTGAGAGCGATGACATGCGAAAGGTTGTCGGCTACGACATGACGGTGGCGGCGGCCAAGCAGGTGTACGAGGCGGCTGGCATCGGTCCGGATGACCTGGATGTGGTCGAGTTGCACGACTGTTTCAGCGCAAACGAACTGATCACCTATGAGGGTCTTGGCCTCACGGCGGAGGGCACGGCGGAGAAGTTCATTCTCGACGGCGATAACACCTACGGTGGTCGCGTGGTGACCAACCCCTCGGGCGGCCTGCTATCCAAGGGGCACCCTCTCGGGGCGACTGGCCTGGCCCAGTGCGCGGAGTTGGTATGGCAACTGCGTGGCCAGGCCGGCCAGCGCCAAGTCGAGGGGGCCCGTCTCGCTCTTCAACACAACCTCGGCTTGGGCGGCGCTTGCGTGGTTACGCTGTACGCGGCGGTTTGAGGGGCACGACCATGATCGACAAGCATTTCATCGGGCACACTTTTCCTTCGTTCAGCGTGCCAGTCGAGGCCGGGCGGTTGCGCTTCTTCGCCAAGGCGACCGGACAGGCAGACCCGCTCTACATTGAGGAAGCTGCTGCCAGAGCCGCCGGCCATCCGGCATTGCCCGTGCCGCCGACTTTCCTGTTCTGCCTGGAGATGGAGTCGCCCGACCCGGCAGCCATCCGCAACCTGCTTGGCATGGACTACCGCAGCTTGCTGCATGGCGAGCAAGGCTTTACCTACCACGCCATGGCTTACGCCGGCGACACGCTGACCTTCACGCAACGCATCGACGACATCTACGAAAAGAAGGGTGACGCTCTGGCGTTCGTGGTTCGAAAGACAGAGGTCACCAACCAGAGCAACGCGCGAGTGGCCGAACTGCGATGCGTCACCGTGATCCGCAATACGATGGGGAAATGAGATGACATCACCTGCAGTTGATCTGGACCGCGTGAAGGTGGGAGATAGCCTGCCTTCGCTCGAACTGCCGCCGATCTCCCGCTTGAATCTGGCGCTCTACTGCGGCGCGTCGGGAGACCACAACCCTATCCATGTGGACACTGATTTCGCGCGGGCCGCAGGCATGCCCGACGTGTTCGCTCACGGGATGTTGTCCATGGCCTGGCTCGCTCGCCTGCTCACACTGTGGGTTCCGCAGCCGGCGATTCGAGATTTCAGCGTGCGGTTCGCTGCCATCACCCAGGTCGGAGAACGCATTACCTGTGCCGGCCGCGTTGTGGAACTGTTGTCCAAGGATGGCGAGCGGTGCGCCCGCGTCGAAGTTGCCACGACCAACCAGGATGGCCAGACAAAGCTGGCGGGCGAAGCGCTGATCGCTCTCGCCTGATTCCTCCCAACCCATGTAGGCATTCACTATGACTCGCAAACTCGAAGGAAAGGTCGCCCTTGTCTCCGGTTCGGGCCGCGGCATCGGCCGCGAAATCGCACTCAAGCTCGCTAGCGAAGGCGCGCGAGTGGTGATCAACGACCTGGACGCTGCCCCGGCTGAGCAGACCGTGGCCGAGATCCGCGCGTGCGGAGGAGAGGCTGCGGCCTGCGTCGGCAGCGTGACGGATGCTGGCTTCGCCGACCGCTTCGTTCAGCAGGCGCTGGCGAGCTTCGGGGGCTTGGACATTATCATTAACAATGCCGGCTACACCTGGGACAGCGTGGTGCAGAAGATGACTGACGAGCAGTGGGAGGCAATGCTCGCCGTGCACCTGACGGCACCGTTCCGCATCCTGCGCGCTGCGTCCGGCTTCATTCGGGACGCGGCCAAGCGCGAGGCCGAGGCTGGCACGCCGGTCTTCCGCAAGGTCGTCAATATCTCCTCCACCTCGGGCGTGTACGGCAATGCCGGGCAAGCCAACTACGCCGCCGCCAAGGCGGGCATTAACGGCTTGACCAAGGCGATGGCCAAGGAGTGGGGCCGCTACAAGGTGAACGTCAACAGTGTCGCCTTCGGACTGATCATGACACGCCTGACTGAGGTCGCCGCGGATGCCGACGCGAAGATCGACATCGCTGGCCAGCAGATCAAAGTTGGCGTGAATCCGCAAGTGTTGAAGAACGCCGAGGCGCTGATTCCGCTCGGCCGAGGCGGCACGCCCCACGAGGCGGCGGGAGCGGTTTACATGTTCTGCATCCCCGAGTCGAACTATGTCAGTGGCCAAGTGCTGGTCTGCGGCGGGGGCAGGCCATGAGCACCGCCGCACACCCCTGAACAGATTCCGATCTGGTCATGGTGCGTGAGACCGCACGCCGCTCCTTCGGCAAGGAGTGCGTGCCCGATGAGGCGCGCTGGGCCAAGCAACACCATGCCGATCGTGACATCTGGTTCAAGGCCGGAGCGGCGGGGCTGCTGTGCGCGAGTATCCCCGAGGAATATGGCGGCGGAGGGGGCAGCTTCCCGCACGAAGCTGATGAGCCTGCAGAATACGCGCTTCAAGCTCGCGGAGTGCGCGACCCAGCCAGAGGTCGCGCGCAGCTTTGTGGACGATTGCATCCAGCGCTTGCTACGCCGAGAGCAAGGTCTGGCCCGCGGAGGTGGTAAACGTCATGTACGAGCCGAAGTCCGGCACCGGCAAGATCCTTTGGCGCGATTTGCAGGAAGCGCATCGCACAGGAAACGGGCAACGATTGGCCCATTCGCACAACCAATATCCCAGCAAGCAGGAGACCGCATGACTTCCATCGATCAATTTCAGGACAAGGCCGTTTTCGTGGCCGGCGGCAGCAGCGGCATCAATTTTGCCATTGCGAAGGCGTTTGCCGAGCGCGGCGCCCGCGTAGCGATCGCGAGCCGTACGCCGGAGAGGGTGCAGGCTGCAGTAGCGCAATTGCGCGAGCTTGGCGGGGAAGCGCTGGGCTTCGCCGCCGATGTGCGGGACGCCGATGCGATCGCCGAGGCGCTAGGTAACGCCCATGCTGCGTTCGGCGACATTGATGTGCTCGTATCCGGCGCCGCAGGCAATTTCGTTGCGCCTGCTCTGGGCATGTCGACCAAGGGTTTTCGCACCGTGGTGGACATCGATCTTAATGGAACATTCCACGTCCTGCGCGCGGCCTACGCCTACCTGCGCAAGCCAGGGGCCTCGGTATTGAGCATCTCGGCGCCGCAGGCCTTCAATCCGACGAAGTACCAGGCGCATGTCTGCGCGGCGAAGGCGGGGGTGGATATGCTGACCCGCGTGCTGGCCATGGAGTGGGGTGGCGACGGCATCCGCGTCAACTCAATAGTGCCTGGCCCGATCGGCGACACAGAGGGTGTGCGGCGTCTGGCGCCGACGCCGGAAGCCCTCGCGCATATGCAGGCTTCGATCCCGCTACGCCGCTTCGGCCGAGTCGATGACGTGGCAGATATGGCGCTATTCCTGAGTTCGCTGCGTGCGCAATTCGTAACCGGTGCGGTGATCCCGGTGGACGGCGGCAGTTCGCTGGCCGGAGGGCGCGATCTTGGCTCCGCTGTGGCCGCCTGAATCGGAGAAAACCATGGAACAAGCCTTCCAAACCATCCGCTTCGAAGTTCGTGAGCAGGTCGCCACGCTTACGCTGGACAACCCGGGCAAGCGCAATGCGCTGGACCCGGCCATGCGCGTAGAGGTTGCGCGGGTGGTGGCGCATGTTCGGCAAGAACGCGAGATACGGGCCCTGGTCATCACCGGGGCCAACGGCCATTTCTGCTCCGGGGGCGACCTGAAGAACATCGCTGGCGCGAACCTCGACAACGAGGGCTGGCGCGCACGTCTACAAGAGCTTCACGAATGGCTGCAGGCCTTGTTGACGCTGGACAGGCCAGTCATCGCCGCGGTAGACGGGGCCGCCTACGGCGCTGGATTTAGTTTGGCACTGGCGGCCGACTTCGTGCTCGCTACGCCGCGCGCTCGCTTTGCGATGTCCTTCTTGCGCATCGGCCTGGTGCCTGACTGTGGTGCGTTCTATACCCTGCCGCGTATCGTGGGTGTGCAGCGAGCCAAGGAGTTGATGCTCTCGGCGCGCGAGCTCGGCGCGACCGAGGCACAGCAACTGGGCATCGTAATGGAGTTGCATGCGCCGGATGCCCTGCTAGCGCGCGCCCACGTCCTGGCTGCGAGTTTCGTGAAAGCCTCACCGGTTGCAGTGAGCCTGGTCAAGCGCACGCTGGCCGCCACCGGCGGCGGCGACCTCCAGGCTCTCCTGGAGATGGAGGCCTCCGCCCAGGCACTTGCAATGGGCACGGCGCAGCATCGTGACGCGGTGAACGCCTTCCTGAACAAGCAGCCGGCACCGTTCCAGTGGCCGCCCGCGTCATCATCCGGTGCTGCGCCCATCTGACCGAAGCCGGCTGCTGGTTGCAAGCATAGTGTCCCGCGGCGCCCCGAGACCATGGAAATGCAATTCATGGCTGCTGAGATCGACACTCCCACGCCGTTCAGTCAGGTAGCCTTCAATCACCTGCCGGGCTTGCGCCGTGAATTTGCCGATGCTGGTGTGGCGCGACTGTCGTTGCGGCCGCGGGCCGATCTGACCAATAGCTTCCACAGCGTTCATGGTGGCGTGCTGACGCTGGCATTTCTTGCCAATGGCTTTTGATCTGGTTTGCGATTGCCGCGATCTTGTACATGCGCTTGAATGCAGGCTAGACCCGCTCCAATCGGGCGGACAAGACATAAGGAGACAAGATGTACCTCACCGCTGGTCTGCATCGTGCATTGCAACGCCATCCCGACAAGACAGCCCTGGTGGACGAGAGCCGGCGGCTTTCGTTCCGTGATCTGCATGCGCGCGTCGCGCGCTTGTCTGCAGGTCTGCAGCGCTTGGGAGTGCGGCCAGGGGACCGCGTTGCTGTGCTCGCGCCGAATCGTGGCCGCTACGTTGAAACCGCCCTGGCGGTCTGGTGGAGCGGAGCGGTGCTCAACCCGGTCAATACTCGCTGGAGCGAGGCCGAGATGGTCTATGCGCTGAACGATTGCGGCGTGCGCGTACTTCTGATCGATGACGCCTTCGTCGCCCTTGGGCGCGAGTTGGGGAAGAAAGTACCAAGCCTTGCCACGATCGTTCATCTTAGTCATCAGCCCACGCCGCAGGGCATGCAAAATTACGAAGTACTGATCGCCGCGAGCGACCCAGTGGAGGACGTTCGCTGCGCAGCCGAGGAACTGTCAGCCATCCTCTACACAGGTGGGACCACGGGCTTTCCCAAAGGTGTGATGCTCTCGCACGGAAATCTCTGGAGCTCAATGGTGGGACGCATGGCGGAGGTGCCCAATCCGGCGGACTTCGTCACGTTGCTTGTGGCACCGCTTTTTCACGTCGCAGGGCTCGGGCGGCTGGTCGGCCAGATTGTCGTGGGCGGAACCTGTGTCACGCTGCCGGCCTTTCAGCCGGAGGTCGTACTGCGCACCATAGAGCAAGAGGGCATTACTGACTTGGTAATGGTGCCTAGCATGATCCAGATGCTTGTGGATGACCCGGCGTTCGGTCGGTACGACCTATCTAGCATCCGACGTATCCTCTGGGGAGCCGCGCCCATGGCCCTGCCGTTGTTGGAGCGGGCGCTTGCGGCGTTCCCTGGGGTTGAGTTCATTCACGCCTATGGCATGACGGAGACCGCGGCGTCGGTTTCGGTCAACCGCATCGGCAGCGCCCCGGAAGACCGCCGGGACCCGCGGATCCGTTCGGCAGGCCGTGCCGGCTATGCCACCGAGATCCGCATTGCCGACCTCGAGGGCAAGGTGGTCCCCTACGGCGCGCCGGGCGAGATCCAGGTGCGCGGGCCCGTGGTAATGATGGGCTATTGGAATCGCCCCGAGGAAACAGCGCAGGCTTTGCGTGATGGCTGGTTGCGTACCGGCGATGGCGGCCACATGGACGCCGAGGGCTATCTCTACGTGGTGGACCGGATCAAGGACATGATCATTTCCGGGGGGGAGAATGTCTATCCTGCCGAGGTGGAGGAGGCACTGGGCCGGCATCCTGCAGTCGCCGTCAGCGCCGTGATTGGCATCCCCGACGAAAAGTGGGGCGAGGCGGTGCACGCCGTGGTGGTGCTGCGCGAAGGAACCCAGGTCTCGGAAGAGGAATTGCGTACGCATTGCCGTTCCAGTCTCGGTGGCTACAAGTGCCCCAAGAGCATAGAGTTCCGCGTCAGTCTGCCACTTTCCGCGGCAGGCAAGGTGCTCAAGAACGAGCTGCGCAAGCCATACTGGACTGGCATGTGAGCCCGGCGACGTCGCCTTTGGCTGCCATTTTTCCGGACCTGCTGCTGATTATTCGGTTGAAGGCTCAGAACTGTTCTACTCATCGAATAGGTCCGGCCCGAACACTTCATAGTGCATCCGCGTCTCCGGGATGCCCAGGTTCTGCAGGGCACCGTGTTGCATCCGCATGAACGGAATCGGTCTGCAGATGCAGTAATCGGCGTCGGGCAGCATGACGGAATCCTTGATCAAATTGACGTCGACACTCCTCCAGCCCGTTCGCTTGAGGCCAACACACGACATGCCATGGTCCGCTGGTAGCCAACACGCCGAGCGGCAGTGGCCGCCATGGCGTGCCGCTGTTGACATCCTTCAAGGCAGGATGGATGAGCAGGCACCACAGGTGCCGCCAGAGAGCCTGTTGGGCAAGGCGATTGCCTGCACCCGGAACCAGTGGAAATACCTCCGTCGCCATCAGCGACCTGCGGCCGCTCAACTTCGCCACGCATCAAGCCCAGGCAAGCACCACCTGATGCCAGGCGCGCTTCATTGTCGGATCACATGCGGTAAATCAAGCCGGCCCAGACGCTGCGGGGAGCGCCGGGGGCGACAAACAGTGCGCTGGCGTTGTCTCCCGGCGTATTCTGCGGACGTAGCAGATTGCCGTTGGGAAAGACGTCATTGGCGATCTGCCCGTAGGTCTCGTAGCGGCGGTCGAACAGGTTGGCCACACGCACGTAGACTTCGAAGCCTTTGCTCACGCGATACGAGGCGCGCAGGTTGACCGTGGCATACCCCGGCGTACTCCAGTTCACGGACTTCGGCGCCTTGCCGGGCTGCGGGTCGGCGCGCAGGCCGTCTTCGTTGCCACTGGTGACGCTGCTGGACACGCCAACCAGGTCGGCGCCCAGGGTCAGTTCGGGCAGCGCCTGCCAGTCCACGCCCAGCTTGATGGTGTGGCGCGGCAGGCCGGCCAGGCGCATGCCCGGCTTGACGTCGATGGTGCGTTCGCCCACCGCGAGCTGACCGGTGGCCTGATAGGTGGCGTCGAGATAGCTGTAGCCGAGGCGCAGGGTGACTTTGCCCAAGCGCTGCCGGGCGGACAGGTCAAAGCCCTGGTTGCGGGTCCGGTCGAAATTGGCGAAGTAGCCCTGCTGCGTGTTGGGGGCGCGCAGGAAGAGGATGTCGTCGTGGTTATCAACGCGGTAGAGTGAGCCGGACACTTCCGTGTCCTTCGAGGGCCGCCAGCGCGCGCCCACTTCATAGGAGTGCGAGACGACCTGCTTGAGGTAAGGGTCGGCCTGCAGGCCGGCAGGCAGGCGGCAGGGCTGGGCGGGATCGGCGCAGCCCAGTTCGAGCGCCGTCGGCACGCGGTTGTTCTGGGCGTAGCCGCCAAATACCGAGACCCCGGCGCCCAGCTTCTGCGTAATGCCAAGCGCGGGGTTGAGCCTGCGGTAGGTGAAGCTCTCGTTCGGCTGCTCGCTGCCGTCGCTGTTGCGCAGCGTATTGCTCACGGTCACGTGGTTCCACCGGGCCGAACCAGTCACGAAGGTGCTGGGCGTCACGGCCCAGGTGTCCGACAGGTACAGGCCAATCGCGCGCGAGGTGCCGCTGACGCCGGAGAACAGTTCGTTCGGCGCATCCGGGTCCGCGATCACGCCGCGGTCGTCGGTAAAGGTGCCGAGCTGCTCGTACTGCGAGTACGTCAGGCGGCTGCGGTCGAACGTCAGCCCGGCGTTGATCAGGTGCTTTTCCGTCTCCTTGGCGAAGCTGAACGCCATGCCGACGGACTGCTGCCACATGTGCGTCGTGTTCAGCACCGCTGGATCCAGCGCCGCGCCTTCGTCCCGGGTGTAGCCGCAGCGGGACTTGCGCGGGCTGCCGTCGGCATTGAAGCCATCTTCGCAGTCTTCCGTGTAAGCAGCGTAGACCGGGTTCACATCCCCGTTGGTGGTGTCGCGGCGGCTGGTGCGCACATAGGCGAGCACGGCGGTGCTGGTCTTCTCGTCGAACCAGTGGCGGCCGTTGAGGGCGGCCTGGGTGACCATGTTCTCGGTTTTGTCGGGATAGGTATAGACGGCACCGCGATTGCTCTCGTAGAGCCCGGGCAGCATGGCATTGCCGCTAGCGCGGTAGCTGGGCACCAGGCCGTTGCCGATCAGGGTGCTGCGCGCATGCAGCACGGAGACGTCCCAGCTGTTGGTCTCGCCCTCGTGCCCGGCCTTGATGAACAGGTTGCCGAGCCGGCCCTCGGAATGATCGCGCCAGCCGTGCTCCTGGAACAGGGTGCCGGCGGCGAAGGCGTGCCAGCCGCTGTCGCTGCGGATGCTGCCCGACAGGTCGGCGCGCTTGCGGTTGCCGCTGCCATAGGAGAGATCGGCGGTGAAGCCAGGTGAGGTCAGGCCCGAGCGGGTGGTCATTGCAAGCGCGCCGCCGAGCGTGTTGAGGCCATAAGCGGGGTTGGCGCTGGAGACCAGCGAGACGCTTTCCAGGGCGGACTCGGGAATCATGTCCCAGCTAACCACATCGCCGAAGGGCTCGTTGACGCGGATGCCGTCCAGGTAGACAGACAGCCCTTGCGACACGCCCGGGATCGACGAGGCGCGAAAGCCGCGGTAGGTGAGGTCGGTCTGGAAGGGGCTGCCCTGGATGTCGTTGACGTTGACGCCGGTGAAGTTACGCGCCAAGTATTCGGCGAGGGTGCCGGTGCGCGTGCCGTTCAGCTCGTCGCCGCTGGCCGTCTGCACCGTGTAGGGCACGACATCGCGGTCCACGCCGATGCCGGGCAGCGGAGCCGCCGCCACCACCAGGACCTCGGGCAGCGTGGCACTGTCCCCGATTTGCACACCATTGTCCTGTTGTGCAACAGCGGGCAGGGCGGCCAGCAGTGCCACGGCCAGTGCGATGGCGGTGACCGCGCTGCACCGTGGCGCGACGCGACGGGGCGCCGGGCGCAGGGCAGCGCCTCGCGGCACGGCACTGCGCCTGGGCGGGGGTAGGTTGGCTAGCATCTTGCATCTCCTCGGAGTGATTGGCCGGGGCACCTGCGTTGGGTGCCGGCCTGGCGGAAACAACTCGAGGGACAGGGAGCAGGTTCCATACCTCGGGCTTCGGGAAAACCTCCCGATCCGCAGGCGAATTCCACCGGCCACCGCAACCTTCCGGGGGGCGTCATTGCCATGACGATGTCTCGCTATCTGTTAAGCCGTGCCATCCGGATCTCCGCGGCCTGCCTGTGCTGCGCGCTGGCGGTGGCGCTATGGCTCGCGGTGCGCGCCGTCGGCGACGAGCGCCGTGGCGCGGACGCCATGGCGCAACTGATTCCGCGCCTCTCGGCTTTGCAGATGGCGGCTCCGGCCGAACGCGAGGCGCATCTTGCCGCCCTGCGTGCCATCAATGCGTCGGCCCGGATGCGTCACTTGTGGCTGCATCTGGAGGACGCCACGGGCCAGGTGTTGGTGAGCGCGCCGCAGCCACGGGACAGCTCCGCCTGGGGCAGCCTGCTAGCCCTTCCGGGCCTGAGCGCCGATGCGGCGCGGCTGGAAAGCCGCTGGGAGATCCACACCCGCGACGGCGCCACCTACCGCGCCGCCTTGCGCTGGAATCCTGAGAGCGAAATCCAGGAAGCCCGCGACGACATGGCCGGCAACCTCGCCGTGCTAGCCGTCTATGGCGCGCTGCTGCTGTCTGGCATCCACTGGGCCCTGGGACGGGCGCTCGCCCCCCTGCAACAGATCCTGGAGGCTATCCGTCGCTACGAAGCCAAGGACTACAGCGTGCGCCTGCCGTCCATGCGCACGCGCGAGATGGACCAGGTCGGCCGTGCGCTCAACCACCTGGCCGGTGCGCTGGACGATGCCCAGGCGGAGCGCCGCGCCCTGAGCCGCAAGCTGCTGACTGCCCAGGAAAGCGAGCGCGCGCGCCTGGCGCGGGAGCTGCACGACGAGTTCGGCCAGGTGCTCACCGCAATCCGCGCCGATGCCGCCTATCTGGTACGCAAGAGCGTCCATGAGCCCGTGCTGCAACTCGTGGCCAACGACCTGGCCGGGCATTGCGCCAGGATTCAGCACGAGGTACGTCATCTGCTGCACCGGCTTCGGCCGCACGGCGTGCAGCCCGACGGCCGTCTCGCCTCGGTGGAGCGCCTGCTGCAAGACCTGGTGCAAGCCTGGCGCGACCAGCCGGGCCAGCAGATGCAGGTGGACTGTGAGGTGGCGCTTGGCGGCGTGGCGCCGGGCCCGGACCTGGTCCTGACGCTGTACCGGATGACGCAGGAAGCGCTGACCAACGCGATGCGCCATGCCGGCGCGCGCCGCGTGGCGATCCGCATTGCCGCCACGGCCGCAGGGGAGGGGGTGCGCTGGAGCGTGGAGGACGACGGCCAGGGCATTGCCGACGTCGCCGCGGCCCTGCAGCGCAGTCATGGCCTGCGGGGCATGCAGGAGCGCGCGTGGGCCCATCTGGGCACGCTGCACATCGAACCCGCCTCTGCTGCGGTCCTTGCCACGCCCGGCTGCCGCCTGAGCGCCAGCTTTCCGCTTGCGCAGCAGGCCTTCGCCGAGCCGGTTCAACCGCATGGGAGCCAGAGCAAATGAAAACGATCGACGTAGTCATTGCCGATGATCACGCGGTAGTGCGAACCGGGTACCGGCGGCTGCTCGAACTGGAGGAGGGGGTGCGCGTGGTGGCCGAGTTCGGCGATAGCGATGCCGCCTACGCCTGGCTGACGCAGCATCCCGCCGACGTGCTGATCCTGGACCTGTCGATGCCCGGACGCGGCGGCATGGAAGTGCTGCAGCGGCTGGGCGCGCGGGTGCCCGCATTGCGGATCCTGGTGTTCAGCATGCACGACAGCGCCGCCATCGTGAGCCAGGCCATGCGGGCCGGCGCCGCCGGCTACCTGACCAAGAGCAGTGCGCCGGAGGCACTGGTGGACGCGGTGCGCAAGGTGGCCAACGGGGGGCAGGTGCTGTCCGACGATGTCGCGGGCCTGGTCGATGCCGGCAGCCGGCCGCCGCCGCACCTGGCCTTGTCGCCGCGCGAGTTCGACCTGTTCCGCCTGTTCGCGCGCGGCACGGCGATCGAGGAAGTGGCGGCGCAGCTCTATCTCAGTACCAAGACCGTGGCGAACTACCAGACGCTGATCCGCAAGAAGATGGGCCTGGCCAACCGGGTGGAAATGCATCGCTATGCGGTGGAGCACGGCTTCGGCTGAGGCTCTGTTTCAAAACGGGACAGGTCTGGCCCGGGCGCTGGTGGCGTGTTCCACGGCGGGACAACCATCAGTAGCGCACTGCACAACGCGCAGCCTTGCCGCGATGCCTGGCGGCCTCCAGGACAATGCCGGAGAAGGCCAGGCGCCCGACAGCGCGCATGTTGCGCTGCACATGGTATCGGCCTTGCTCCTCTAACCAGCATGAACACTTCCACCTTCTGCCATGCCATGCTTCGTCGCCTCGCTTTCGCGCTGCTGCTCTGCTTTGGCCTGGCGCATGCGCTGGCCAACGCGCTGGCCGCGCCAGCGGAGGGGGCGCCGCGCTTTCCGGTGCGCCCGATCACGTTGATCGTGCCGTGGCCGGCGGGTGGTGCCACCGATATCTCGATGCGCGTGCTGGCGGAGCTGGCCGGGCGCGAGCTCGGCCAGCCCATCGTGGTGGAGAACAGGCCGGGCGCCGGCGGCACGCTGGTGGGCGGCGCGCTTGCCGCCGCGCGGCCGGATGGCTACACCATCGGCCAGTTGCCGCTGACGGTCTATCGTTTCCCACATCAGCAGAAAACCGCGTGGCAGCCGCTGCGCGACATCCAGCCAGTGCTGATGATCTCCGGCTACACCTTCGGCATCGTGGTGCCCGCAGACAGCCCCTTCCACACGCTGGATGACCTGATTGCCTGGGGCCGTGCCCATCCCGGCGCGCTGACGGTGGGTTCGACCGGCATCGGCACCACCGCCCACCTCGCCATGGAGGATGTGCTCGGACGCAGCGGCGTGCGCTACGTGCACGTGCCTTACCGCGGCACCGCGGACCAGATGCTGGCGGTGGCCAATGGCTCGCTGATGGCGGGCGTGAATTCGACCGGCTTCGCGCCCTTCGTGGAGAGCGGGCGGATGCGCCTTCTGGCCGTGTTCAGCGCGCAGCGCTCGGCGCGCTGGCCCGAGGTGCCGACCGTCAGCGAGCTGGGTTTCGACAACGCGATCCACAACTCGCCCTATGGCATCGGCGTGCCGCGCGGCACCGACCCGCTGATCGTCAGCCGCCTGCACGACGCGTTCCGCATCGCCATGCAACAGCCCCGCCACGTGGCCGAGCTGGCCAGGTATGACCAGGAACTGACCTACCTGAACACCGCCCGGTACGAGGCCTACCTGCAGCGCGCCTGGGAGGCGGAGCGGCGCTTCGCCGAGCGGGTGGGCACGGCCCAGCCGAAGGAGCACCTGTGATGGCCCCGGAATCCCCGCTGGCGCTGCGCTGTGAAGCCGTGCGCAAGCGCTTTGGCAACCAGCACGCGCTGGACGGCGTTTCGCTCGACGTGCGGCGCGGCGAATTCGTCGCGCTGCTGGGTCCCAACGGCGCTGGCAAGACCACGCTGTTCCAGATCCTCAGCGGCTTGTTCGTGGCCGACGCGGGCCGGGTCACGGTCATGGGGGCGGATATGCGGCGCCACCCGGTGCGTGCGCTGGCCCGCCTCGGCATCGTGTTCCAGCAGCCGGCCATCGACCTGGACTTGTCGGTCTTGTCGAACTTGCATTTCCATGCTGGCCTGCACGGACTGCCGCGCCGCATTGCCGCCGGGCGGATTGCCCGGCTGCTGGAGGATTTCGGCCTGGCGGAGCGGGCAGGGGCATCCGTGCGCGAGCTCTCGGGCGGCAACCGGCGCAAGGTGGAACTGGCGCGCGCGCTGTTGCACGAGCCCGCCGTGCTGCTGATGGACGAGCCTACTGTCGGGCTCGATCCGGCTTCGCGCGCGCAGATCGTTGCCGATGCTCGCCGGCTTGCCGCGCAGGCGCAGGCCGGCGTGCTGTGGGCTACGCACCTGGTGCAAGAGGTGGAGCAGGCGGACCGCGTGATCGTGCTGCATCGGGGCGCGGTGCGCTTCGATGGCACGCCGGGCGCGCTGCGCGGCGCCGCCGAGTGCGACAGCCTGGAGCAGGCCTTCCTGGCCCTGACCAGCTTCCCCGCATCGCCTGTTCGTGCCACCGCGCGCGCCAGCGAGCCCGTCGCCGAGCGTACCCCAGCATGAACAAGCCGCCCACCCTTGGCTTTATCGCCTGCGCCACCCTGGCCGCCATGTTGCTGCTGATCGCCGCCGGCGTGGCCGGCGCCGCTGAAAGCCGCAACGCCACCGGGCAGGTCTTCGTCTCCAGCGAGAAAGACGATGCCGTGGCCGCCTATAGCGCCGCCGGCAGGCAACTGATCGCCGTCTGGCGGCAATGCAAGCGCCCGCGCCACCTGCAGTTGTCGCCGGACCGGCGGCGCCTTTACGTGGCCTGCAGCGACGATAACCGGGTGGACGTGGTCGACGTGGCGAGCCGCAAGACCGTGGCTTCGCTGCCGGTCGGCGACGACCCGGAACTGTTCGACCTCAGTCCCGACGGCCGCACGCTCTACGTCTCCAACGAGGAGGACGGACTGCTGTCGGCCTACGACATCGCGTCCGGCAAGAAGGTGTTTGCCATCAAGGTGGGCGAAGAGCCCGAGGGTGTGAAGGCCAGCCCGGACGGCAAGCGGGTGTACGTCACCTCGGAAGTCGCCAACCTGGTCCATGTGATCGACGTGGCATCGCGCAAGCTGATCAGGAATATCCGGGTCGGCAACCGCCCGCGCCGCCTGCTGCTGGCCATGGACGGCAAGGAGCTGTGGGTGACCAATGAACTGGCCGCCAGCGTCAGCGTGATCCGCACCGATACGTTGGAAGTGGTGCAGACCATCGCCTTCACGCCCAAGGGCTTCCGTGCTGAGGACGTGACCCCGGTCGGACTGACCGCCAGCAGCGATGGCAAGCGCGCCTATATCGGGCTGGGCCGCGCCAATCGCGTGGCCGTGGTCGATGTGGCTTCGCGCCGGGTGCTGGACTACGTGCTGGTGGGCCGCCGCGCCTGGGGCCTGGCGCTGACGCGCGACAACGCCTTGCTCTATGTGGCCAACGGACTGTCCGATGACGTCAGCGTGGTCGACACCGCAAGCAACAAGGCCGTGACCACGCTCAAGGCGGGCAGGGTGCCGCATTCGGTGGCGATCGATGACTAGTCCGGCGACCGGGCTGCGCTGGCTGGCCGTGTTCGCGTTGCTGGCGGCCACCGCGCACGCGGCTGATGTAAGGGTGGCCGTGGTTTCCATGGCGGGCGATGCGCGCTATGCACCCAGGCGGATGGAGCAACGTTACCCCGGCCAGCCGCAAGGCCGTCCCGTGGACGGCGCGCGCGTGGCGGTGGCGGAATCGCGCTTTGCGCTGGAGGCCGCCGGGCAGGTCCTGCGGCTCGATGCGCAGGAAGCCGGCGGCGAGGCCGAGGTGGGGCCGATGGTAGCCGCGCTGGCGCGCCAGGGCACGCGCTTTATCCTGCTGGACCTGCCGGCTCCGGCGGTCAGGCTTGCGGCGCGTGCGGTCAAGCCCGGCGAAGCGCTGCTGTTCAACGTTTCCGCCGACGACGATGAACTGCGCGGCGCCGGCTGCGCGCCGCACCTGCTCCACACGCTGCCCAGCCGGCGCATGCAGGCGGACGCGCTGATGCAATACCTGGCGCTGCGCAAGTGGCGCCGTGCGCTGTTGCTGAGCGGGCCGTCGCCGGAAGACGCGGCGCAGCGCGCCGTGCTCACGCAGGCTGCCCGCCGCTTCGGCATTGCCTGGTCGGCGCAGCGCGCGTTCAAGCTGTCGAACGATCCGCGCGAGCGCGAGCTGGGCAATCTCAGCCTGCTGACTGCCGGCGTGGACTACGACGTGGTGGTGGTCGCCGATGCCGACGGCGAGTTCGCGCGCGGCGTGCCCTATGCCACCCAGCTGCCCCGCCCGGTGGTAGGTGCCAGCGGACTGACCGGCCAGGCCTGGCACTGGGCCTGGGAGCGCAACGGCGGACCGCAGCTGAACCGGCGTTTCATCAAGGCGGCGGGCCGTCCCATGACCGGCTACGACTGGGCCGCGTGGGCGGCTGTGAAGGCGATAGCCGAAAGCGTGGCGCGGCAGCCCAAGGGCGGCTTTGCCGGGCAGGCCGAGGCGCTGGTCTCCGAGGCGGTGGTGGTGGATGGCTTCAAGGGTCCGCCGCTGTCCTTCCGGCGCTGGGACCGCCAGTTGCGCCAGCCGGTCCTGCTGGCGCATCCCGACGGCGTGGTCGGCGTGGCGCCGGTGGAGGGTGTGCTGCATCCGAAGAACAATCTCGACACGCTGGGCGCAGACGCGGCCGACACCGCGTGCCGTCCAGGCAAATAGGGGAGCGACGCCCAGGCCATGACTACCACCTTGATCCACGCCTGGCGCGCCTTGCGCGCGGTGGCCGGGCGCGAACTGCATAAGTTCTTCCGGCAGCCCGGGCGGCTGTGCTCGTCGCTGGTGCGGCCGCTGCTGTGGCTGCTGGTATTCGCGGCCGGCTTCCAGAATGCGCTAGGCGTCGCCATCGTGCCGCCCTATGACACCTATGTCGAATACAAGGTCTTTGTCACGCCCGGCCTGCTCGGCATGATCGCGCTGTTCAACGGCATGCAGTCCTCGCTGGCGATGGTGTACGACCGCGAGATGGGCGTGATGCGCCTGCTGCTGACCGCGCCGCTGCCCAGGGCCTGGCTGCTCGCCTGCAAGTTGGCCGCCGGCACCTTGCTTTCCTTGCTGCAGATGGTCGCCTTCCTGCTTGTCGCCATGGCCTTCGACGTGACGTTCGCGCCTGCATGCCTCCCCGGCGCGCTGGCGGTGATGGTGCTGGCCGCGCTGATGCTTGGGGCGTTGGGCTTGCTGCTGTCGGTGCATGTGCGGCAGTTGGAGAACTTCGCCGGCACCATGAATTTCGTGATTTTCCCGATGTTCTTCATCAGTTCGGCGCTCTATCCGCTCTGGAAGCTGGAGGAGTCCGGCGCCACGGTGGTCTACCAGCTCGCGCGCTTCAATCCCTTTACCCATGCCGTGGAAGCGATCCGCTTCGCCTTGTACGGGCAGGCCGCGCCAGGCAGTCTCGCGGTGGTGGCCGGTTGCACGGCCGTGTTCTTCGCTTTGGCGCTGCTCGGCTACGACCCTCAGCGCGGGATGGCTCGCCGCGTGCGCCAGGCCGGGGGTCCGGCATGAGGCATGCCGTGCCGCTGGCAGCTTGCCTGGCGTTGGCCGCAACGGGTGCGTGGGCCTTGGATAGCCGCGATCCGTTGCAGTCGCCGCAATGGCCGCTGGTGCACAAGGAAGCGCTGCGGCAGGCGCCGTACGTGTTCGACAGCCGCGTCAAGGTCACCGGGCCGGCCTTTGCCGAAGATCCGATGCGGGTGCCGATCGCTTTTGATGCGTCGGCGCTCGGCGAGGTGGATCGCATCGTGGTGGCGGTGGACCGCAACCCGATCCGCAAGGTGCTGGAGTTCGAGCCGCTCAGGGTGCGCCCCTCGCTGTCGTTCCGCTTCAAGCTGGAGCAGGCCTCGCCGGTGCGCGTGGCGGCCCGCACGCGGGACGGGGTGTGGCACGTGGGCGGGGTGATGGTGGATGCCAGCGGCGGCGGCTGCACGGTGCCGGGCGCTACGCGCCGCGACGGTTCGTGGAGCACCACGCTGAACCGGGTCGAATCGCGCGTGTTTCCCGGCCTCGGCGGCAACGGTGGCCGGGTGCGGCTACGCGTGATGCACCCGATGGACACCGGGCTGGTGGCCGGTATCCCGGCCTTCCATGTGGAGTCGCTGAGCCTGCTCGACGCCACCCGGGAAGCGATGCTGCGGCTGACGCTGTACGAACCGGTTGCCGAGAACCCCATCTTCTCCTTCGACCTGCGCGAGGCCATGGAGCGCGGCATGACGGTGAGCGGACGCGATAACAACGGCAACCGGTTCGCGGCGCAGGTGACGCCATGAAGCGCGTGCTCGGAATCCTGCTATGGCTGGCAGCGCAGGCGGCGCTGGCGCAGGCAGGGGACTATCGCCTGGCGCCACACCAGGTCGCCGCCGACGTGTGGCTGCTGGAAGGGGCCAATGCGGATTTCGCGCCTGACAACGGCTGCAACATCATCAACACCGCCTTTATCGATACGGGCGACGGCGTGGTGGTGATCAATACCGGGCCGTCGCGCCAGTACGGCGAGCAGCAGCGCCGCGCCATTGCTTCGGTCACGGCGGCGCCGGTACGGCTGGTGCTCAATCTGAACCTGCATCCGGACTACTTTTTCGGCAACCAGGCCTATGCCGACGTGGGCGGCAGCGCGCTGGCCGGCACCATCGACGGCGCCCGGCGCGAAGGGCCTGCTTATGCCGACAACCTCTACCGGCTGTGCGGCAACTGGATGCGCGACACCGAACCGGCGCCGCCGCGCCACGCGCTGACCCCGGGCCGGCGCACTATCGGCCGGCACACCTTCGATCTGATCCGGATGGACGGCCACACCGCCGACGACCTCGTGATAGTGGATCGCGGCGCCGGCGTGGTCTTCGCGGGCGGCGTGGCGTTTCGCGAGCGCGTGCCGACCACACCGCACGCGGATCTCAAGCGCTGGCTGGCCAGCCTGGACCATTTGCAGGCGCTGGTGCGCGACAGCGGCGCGCGGCTGCTGATCCCCAGCCACGGACCGGCGCTCGCCAGCGCGGACGCCATCGCGCAGACACGCGGCTACCTGCAGTGGCTGGACGCCCGCATGACCCAGGCGGCCTCCCAGGGCCGCGACCTGGCCGAGGTGCTCGCCATGCCGGTGCCGGACGCCTACGCGCGCTGGGGCGCCATGCCGGCGGAGTACTTGCGCAATGTGACGCATCTCTACCCGGCGTATGAGGACGCGGCGTTGAGACGCTGAGTCCGGACAGGTGTGCTGTTCAATTCCGCAACAACGGCAACGGAGTGTTCCGCGCTGGTACGCCATCCAGGCATCCGCAGGCCGCCGCGGGGCCGGATGCGGGTGTTTTCCATTGGCATGGGAATTGCCAAGAGTCAGTCTGGTGTGCGTGGCGCACTGGTGAAGATCGACAACAAGAGAGAGGAGCAGACAATGAGGACGTTACGCGTGATGATGGTGCTCGCGGCGGCTGCCGCGAGCCTGGCGGCGCAGGCCGCGGTGACCGATGCCATGATCGAGAATGACGCGAAGTCGCCGGGCGACGTGCTGTCGTGGGGGATGGGCCCGCAAGGCCAGCGCTTTTCCACGCTGAACCGCATCAATACCAGGAACGTCAGCCAGCTGGTGCCGGCCTGGTCGTTCTCGTTCGGCGGCGAAAAGCAGCGCGGGCAGGAAGCGCAGCCGTTGATTCATGACGGCAAGATGTTCGTGACGGCCTCGTACTCGCGCATCTACGCGCTCGATCTGAAGACCGGCAGCAAGCTCTGGAAATATGAGCATCGCCTGCCCGAAGGCATCATGCCCTGCTGCGACGTGGTCAACCGTGGCGCGGCCCTGTACGACAACCTGGTAATCTTTGGCACGCTCGACGCGCAACTGGTGGCGCTGGACCAGAAGACCGGCAAGGTGGTGTGGAAGGACAAGATCGGGGACTATGCCGCCGGCTATTCCTACACGGCAGCCCCCCTGATCGTCAAAGGCATGGTGCTGACCGGCGTCTCCGGCGGCGAGTTCGGCGTGGTGGGACGGGTCGAGGCACGCGACGCGAAGACCGGGCAACTGGTCTGGTCCAGGCCGGTGGTGGAAGGCCATATGGGCTACAAGTACGACAAGGACGGCAACAAGACCGAAGACGGTGTGACCGGTACCCAGAACGCCAGCTGGCCCGGCGAGACCTGGAAGACCGGCGGCGCGGCCACCTGGCTCGGCGGCACCTATGACCCGAAGACCGGCCTGGCCTACTTCGGTACCGGCAACCCGGGGCCGTGGAACAGCCACATGCGCAAGGGCGACAACCTGTATTCGGCCTCGACCGTGGCGCTCGACCCGACCACCGGCAAGATCGTCTGGCATTACCAGAACACGCCGAACGATGGCTGGGATTTCGACGGCGTCAACGAATTCGTGACCTTCGACCAGGATGGGAGGCGCCTGGGCGGCAAGGCCGACCGCAACGGTTTCTTCTACGTCAATGACGCCACCAACGGCAAGCTGGTGAACGCCTTCCCCTTCGTCAAGAAGATCACCTGGGCCAGCAGCATCGACCTCAAGACCGGGCGCCCCAACATGATCGCGGAAAGCCGGCCGGGCGACCCGGCCGCGGGCAGCGATCCGAAGAAGGGCCAGTCCGTGTTCGCCGCGCCGGGCTTCCTCGGCGGCAAGAACCAGCAGCCGATGGCCTACAGCCCGCAGACCGGCCTGTTCTATGTACCGGCCAATGAATGGGGCATGGATATCTGGAACGAACCCGTGGGCTACAAGAAGGGCGCCGCCTTCCTCGGCGCCGGCTTCACCATCCATCCGCTCAACGAGGACTACATCGGCTCGCTGCGCGCGATCAATCCCAAGACCGGCAAGATCGAGTGGGAGGTCAAGAACTACGCGCCGCTGTGGGGCGGTGTGATGACCACTGCCGGCGGGCTGGTGTTCTGGGGCACGCCGGAGGGCTACCTGAAGGCCGCGGACGCCAAGACCGGCAAGGAACTGTGGAAGTTCCAGACGGGCAGCGGCGTGGTGGCGCCTCCGGTTACCTGGGAGGAGGGCGGCGAGCAGTATGTGGCGGTGGTGTCGGGCTGGGGCGGCGCGGTGCCGCTGTGGGGCGGGGAAGTTGCCAAGCGCGTGAATTTCCTGGAGCAGGGCGGATCGGTGTGGGTGTTCAAGCTGCACAAGAGCTGAACGTTGCCGGACACCATGTAGTGAAGCTGCCCTGCGCGTGCCGGCCTCGCACACCGAAGCCGGCACGCGCAAGGGCTGGTCGATGATCAGAGCATTGGGAAGTAGATATGCAGAAGGCGAAAGGATACCTGTCGTTGACGGCCACCTTGGCGATGGTGCTGTGTGCCGCCCGGGTCGAAGCGGCGCCGGATATGCAGGCGCTGGCAGACAAGAGCGGCTGCTTTTCTTGTCACAGTATGAATGCCAAGGTGGTAGGGCCGGGTTTTGCCGAGGTAGCGGCCAAGTACAAGGGAGATGGGGAAGCGCCCGAGCGGCTGGCGAAAAAGATCCGTGAGGGCGGAAAAGGTGTTTGGGGACGGATTCCCATGCCGTCGCACGAGAGTATCAGTGAAGCGGATGCCAGGAGGCTGGCAGAGTGGGTGCTGAGTATCGGATGAGCACCTGATGAGCATTGGAAGAGACCGGTGTCAGGCCTGACGGTCGGATAGAAACCGGATACGAAGGAAGGATTCGCAAAGACGCTTCACATGTATTAGCTGGGACTCGATCTGACAGATAGTCGGGCTGTTGAATCGAGAAGCGCGACTCAATGCGGGATCAGTTTCTCCTTGGCGAGTTCCAGCGAGTCGAGGAAGGTGCGCATGGGCGTTTTGCCGTAACACCATCGCCCCTGATGTTCTCGCTGGTTGTTGTACTGGTCAAGCCAGGCATCGAGATCGAGCTGCAATGTGCCGATCGAGTCGTAGACCTTCTTGCGAAAGGCGATGCGATAGAACTCGTTGAGCATGGTTTTGTGCAGCCGTTCGACGATGCCGTTGGTCTGGGGCGACCTGGCCCGCGT
>JYOD01000030.1 GCA_000955785.1 Burkholderiaceae bacterium 16 | reverse complement strand
GACGGCCCTTCTGGATCGGCTCGGCCGGGATGCTCGGATCGACCTCGAAGCCCGGCAGGATGGTTTGTTCGATCTGGCGCTTGATCAGCCGCTCGATGTCGCGCAGCAAGGCGGTTTCATCCACGCAGACCAGCGAGATCGCCTCGCCCTCGGCGCCGGCGCGGCCGGGCACGTAGTCTTCGGGCACGTTGGGCAGGTCGTAATTGACCACGTGCGGCAACTGGTCGATGTCGATGCCGCGCGCGGCGATATCGGTGGCCACCAGCAAGCGCAGCGTGCCGGCCTTGAACTCGGTCAGCGCGCGCGTGCGGGCCGACTGGCTCTTGTTGCCGTGGATCGCCAGCGCCGACAGGCCTTCCTTGTCGAGCTGCTCGGCCAGGCGGTTGGCGCCGTGCTTGGTGCGGGTGAACACCAGCACCTGGTGCCAGTCGTTCTCGCGCACCAGGTGGGCCAGCAGTTCGCGCTTGCGCTCGCGGTCCACCGGGTAGACGCGCTGCGCCACGGTCTCGGCCGTGGTGTTGCGGCGCGCGACTTCGATGGAAGCGGGATTGTCGAGCAGACGGTCGGCCAGGCCGCGGATCTCGTCGGAGAAGGTGGCCGAGAACAGCAGGTTCTGGCGCTTCGGCGGCAGGACGTTGAGGATCTTGCGGATGTCGTGGATAAAGCCCATGTCCAGCATGCGATCGGCTTCGTCTAGCACCAGCATTTCCACGTGCGAGAGGTCGATGGTGCGTTGCGACAGGTGGTCGAGCAGGCGGCCAGGCGTGGCCACCACGATATCGACACCGCGCTTGAGTTGTTCGATCTGCGGATTGATGCCCACGCCGCCGAACATCACCATCGAACGCAGCTTGAGGTACTTGCCGTAGTTACGGACGCTTTCCTCGACCTGGGCCGCCAGTTCGCGGGTGGGGGTCAGGACCAGCGCACGCACCGGCAGGCGCTGTCCGCGCGCGGGTTCGCGGGCAGCCGGGGATTCGGACAGCAGTTGCAGCAGCGGCAGCGTGAAGCCGGCCGTCTTGCCGGTGCCGGTCTGCGCGCCGGCAAGCAGGTCGCCCCCCTTGAGGATGGCGGGAATCGCCTGCGCTTGAATCGGAGTCGGCGTGGTATAGCCCTGTTCGGCCACGGCACGCATAAGCTTGTCGGACAAGCCAAGATCGGAAAAAGACATGAATTGACGCTTCGGCCGCCCTTTGCGCATGTGGTGCGCCAATCGCGGGGGCGACGTGAGTGAGAAAACCGAAAACCGGAAAAGAGCGACCGGCGAAACGAGGCGACTGCCCCCGCTTCTTTAGGAGGAAAGGCCGCTAGTGTACCAGCCTGGCGCTATCCCGCGCGCCAGGCGCCCTGATGGGCCCGATGGGTCCGGGTGGCGCTGCGCTATCATGGCGGCCAGCCACGCCCTGGTCCCGCCTGGCCGTGCCCCCCGCGGGCACGGGCACGCCCGGCCCGGCTCCATCCTCCCCCCCGGATGACGTCACGATGCGGTTCAGGTTCATCGAAGACCAGGAAGTCACTCTCTTTACAGCCATCCCGGTAGGGATCGCCGCTGCCATCGTCACCACCCTGTTCAAGGAAGCGCTGGACGCCAGCGGCTATGTGATGTTTGGCACGCATGCAGATATCGTCACCGTGTTTGCCGGGCTGGCGCTGGCCTGGCGGGTGCTGATCCCGGCCTTCGGTGGCGTGGTCGCGGGCTTGCTGCTGACCGCTGCGGCCAGGCTCAATGCGGCACAGCCCGGCGTTTCCGACTATATGGAAGCGGTCGCCAGCGGCACGGGGCGGCTGCCGGTACGCATCACATTGCTGCGCGCGCTGTCGTCGTTCTGCTCCATCGTCACCGGCAGCTCGGTCGGTAAAGAGGGCGCGATGATCCAGCTTGCCGCGCTGTGCGGCTCGCTGTTCCCGTCGGCGCGCGGCAGAGCCGGCCCCGATGGCGACACCAACCTGCGGCGCATGCTCACGGCCTGCGCCGCGGCCGCGGGGCTGGCCTCGGTGTATCACACGCCGCTGTCGGCCGCGGTCTTTGTCGCCGAGGTGGTGTTCGGCGCGGTGGCGGTGCAGCGGCTGATGCCGCTGTTCCTGGCCTCGGTGGCGGGCACCGTGGTCAGCCAGCTGCACGGCGGCCTGCAACCGCTGTACCCGGGCCTGAACGTGCCGTCCGACATGCTGCACGCGCCGATGCTGCTCGCCGCCGTGCTGCTGGGCGTGCTGGCCGGTGTCGCGGGCGCCCTCTTCATGCGCGCCTCCAGCCTGGCCAAGGGCGCCTTCGCCCGTGTGCCGGGCGGCATGGTGCCGCGCCTGGCGCTGGGCGGCGCCCTGGTGGGCGTGCTGGCGATCTGGGTGCCCGAGGTGGTGGGCAATGGCTACTACACCATCCAGTCGATCCTGATGGCGCATCCCCTGAGCGTGTCGCTGGCGGCCGTGCTGCTCGCCAAGCTGCTGGCCACCGTGCTCAGCATGGGCTCTGGCGCAGTGGGCGGCGTGTTCACCCCTTCGCTGTTCGTGGGTGCCGCGCTCGGGCAATTGCTGGCGCCCGCCGTGCCGGGGGGCAGCGGCGCGCCGCTGCTGCCGCTGGTGGGCATGTGCGCCTTCCTGGCCGCCACCAGCCAGGCGCCGCTGATGTCGGTGCTGATGGTGTTCGAGATGACGCTGGCGCCGGCGTTGCTGCTGCCCGGCATGATCGGCGCGGCGGCGGCCTACTACACCGCCTCACGCTGCCAGACCTTGTCCTTGTACAGCGTGGTGGCCGAGCGTACGCAAGCCTCGGCCGCGGCGGACCGCGCGCGGGCGCTTACGCTGGCCGGGCTGTGCGAGCCCACCGACACCACGATCGGCCCCGACGCGACGCTGGAACAGGCCAGCGACAAGTTCGCCGAGACCGGCACGCGCTACCTGTATATGGTGGCGCCCAATGGCTGCCTGCTGGGCGCGCTGTCGATCCACGCCGTCCAGCGCGCGCTGCGCGAGCAGCCGGATGCCGACCTGCTTACGCTGTGCGAACGCGATTTCCCCACGCTCACCCCGGAGTCGCGCCTGCCCGACGCATTGAGCCTGTTCACCCATCACGCACTCAACCGCATCCCGGTGATCCGCGATAACGGCGGGCGCGAACTGATGGGGACGGTCTCAAAGCGGCGTGTGCTGCAGGAAGCATCCGGACTGTTCTAGGCCAGCGCGGGCGGCGGGCGACCGGGTAGAATATAGGGTTGCCCGGCCTGCGCCAGGCGCGGCGGCACGGTGCGCGTAGACTTGGCTGGTGCGCCGCCTGCCGCGGACAACCCGCATCGCCTTCGTTTCCCGAACCGTTTTTCGCCGGAGCCTCCATGTCAGCCAACCGTGCCGCGCGCCCTGCCCTGTTCCTGCGGGCAACCCTGCTTGCCGCATCGCTCGCCACGTGCGCCGTGCTGCTGCCGGCAACGGCACACGCGCAGCAGCCGTTGCGGGTGATCCCGGCCGACGCGGCGAAAGCCAGGCTGGTGCTCGCCGCGCCGTCGCCCGGCGCGCCGCAATCGGCAACGCTGGACGGCAAGACCGTTGGCGTGGCGCCCGGCCTGCGGCTGTTTGGCACCGACAACCAGTTGCTGCCCATCGCGGCAGTGGCCGGCCAGAAGCTGCCGGTGCGGTTCAAGCTCGACCTCTACGGCCAGTTGCTGACGGCCTGGGTGCTGAGCGAGCAGGAACAGAAAACCGCGCAATGATCGTCGTCCGGGCCGCGGCAACGTGCCGTGGCTCCCGGATTTGTTGAGTCCCATAAAACCCTGATGCCCCCAGGTCAACCACTGAGATCGGCACCATGAAAAAAGTCTTCGTCAAAACCTACGGCTGTCAGATGAACGAGTACGACTCGGACAAGATGGTCGACGTGCTCCACGCCGCCGAAGGCCTGGAAAAGACAGACAACCCCGAAGATGCGGACGTGATCCTCTTCAACACCTGCTCGGTGCGCGAAAAAGCGCAGGAGAAGGTGTTCTCCGAACTCGGCCGCATGAAGGCGCTCAAGGCGCTCAAGCCCGATCTGGTGATCGGCGTGGGCGGTTGCGTGGCAAGCCAGGAAGGCGCCGCCATCGTCAAGCGCGCGCCTTATGTCGATGTGGTGTTCGGCCCGCAGACACTGCACCGCCTGCCCGCCATGATCGACCGCAGCCGCCAGACCGGCCATTCGCAGGTGGACATCTCCTTCCCCGAGATCGAGAAGTTCGACCACCTGCCGCCGGCGCGGGTCGAAGGCCCGAGCGCCTTTGTCTCGATCATGGAAGGCTGCTCCAAGTACTGCAGCTACTGCGTGGTGCCTTACACCCGCGGCGAGGAAGTCTCGCGCCCGTTCGAGGACGTGCTGGCCGAGGTCGCCGGGCTGGCCGGGCAAGGCGTGCGCGAAGTCACGCTGCTGGGGCAGAACGTCAACGCGTACCGCGGCGCCATGGGCGAGACCAGCGAGATCGCCGACTTCGCGCTGCTGATCGAGTACGTGGCCGAGATCCCCGGCATCGAGCGGATCCGCTACACCACCAGCCACCCGAAGGAATTCACGCCGCGACTGATCGAGCTGTACGAGCGCTGCCCGAAGCTGGTCAACCACCTGCACCTGCCGGTGCAACATGCGTCCGACCGCATCCTGATGGCCATGAAGCGCGGCTACAGCGTGCTGGAGTACAAGAGCATCATCCGCAAGCTGCGCGCGCTGCGCCCGGACATGTCGCTGTCGTCGGACTTCATCATCGGCTTCCCCGGCGAGACCGAGGCGGACTTCGACAAGCTGATGGCGATGATCGAGGAGATCGGCTACGACACCTCCTTCTCCTTTATCTTCAGCCCGCGCCCCGGCACGCCAGCGGCCAACCTGGCCGACGACACGCCGCACGAGGTCAAGCTGCGGCGCCTGCAGCACCTGCAGGCCACTATCGAGGAAAACGTGCAGCGCATCAGCAAAGGCATGGTTGGCTCGGTGCAGCGCATCCTGGTGGAAGGCCCGGCGCGCAAGGACCCGACCGAGCTGCACGGCCGTACCGAGAACAACCGCGTGGTGAATTTCGCGCTGCCGGGCGTGCCCCAGGACCGCCGCGACCGCATGGTCGGCGAGATGGTGGACGTGGCCATCACCGAAGCCTTCCCGCACTCGCTGCGCGGCGAAATCGTAGTGCGCCAGTAATCCAGGCCGGGTTGCGCCTGCCGGCCGCCGCCGGCGGGTGCAACGCAAGAAGCCGCCACTCGTTCCCAGATGAAAATTCCCTCAGCCGAATTCGTCGCCCCCAAGGACGACAACCCCCGCCTGCAGAACCTGTGCGGCCCGCTTGACGAGAACCTGCGCCAGATCGAGCAGGCGCTCGACGTCACCATCCTGCGCCGCGGCCACCGCATGACGGTGCGAGGCACCTACGCGCGCGACGCTGCCGCCGCGCTGGAGCGCTTCTATAACCAGGCCCGCACAGCGCTGTCGATCGACGACGTGCAGCTCGGCTTGGTCGAAGCGCGCCAGGTCGCCGCGCACGGCGCCTATGTGCCGGACGGCGCCGGCGCCGCCGAGGCCGACGCCTTCGAGGACGAATCGCCCGTACTGCACACGCGCCGCACGGGCCTGCACGGGCGCACGCCGATGCAGCGCGACTACCTGCGCAATGTGCTCTCGCATGACCTCACGCTGGGCATCGGCCCGGCCGGCACCGGCAAGACCTACCTGGCCGTGGCGTGCGCGGTGGACGCCCTGGAACGCGACTCGGTCAAGCGCATCGTGCTGACGCGCCCGGCGGTGGAAGCCGGCGAGCGCCTGGGCTTCCTGCCCGGCGACCTGGCGCAGAAGATTGACCCCTACCTGCGCCCGCTGTACGACGCGCTGTACGATCTGCTCGGCTTCGACCGCACGCAGAAGATGTTCGAGCGCCAGATGATCGAGATCGCGCCGCTGGCCTATATGCGCGGGCGCACGCTGAACCACGCCTTCATCATCCTGGACGAAGCGCAGAACACCACGCCCGAGCAGATGAAGATGTTCCTGACCCGGATCGGCTTCGGCTCCAAGGCGGTGATCACCGGCGACACCACCCAGATCGACCTGCCGCGCGGCCAGAAGAGCGGCCTGGTGGAAGCGCAGCACGTGCTGCGCGAGGTGCGCGGCGTGGCCATGACCCGCTTTACCAGCCTCGACGTGGTGCGCCATCCGCTGGTGGCACGCATCGTCGATGCCTATGACGAATATCACGCTCAACACCGAGACGCTTAACTGAACGCAACATCGTGAACGCAAACTCCTCCCCCGCCAGCCTGATCCTGTTCGACGCCGACGGCCGCGCGCGCAAGACCCAGGCGCACGCCGTGCGCGTGCAGTTGCCTGACGGCCGCAGCATCACCGTGGACCTCTCGCAAGCCGCCGACGGCGTGCTCGCGCTGCTGGCCGAGCACACCGACGACCGCCAGCAGGCCGGCCTGCTGGTGCGCCCGGACAACCACGACGCGCTATCCGTGGCCGTCACCGCCACGCCCGTGGTCACCACCACCGGCACCCCGGCCACGCCGCCGTCGCTGGAACTCGCGCTGCAGTACGGCGAGGGTGTCAAGGGACGGAGCGGCCTGCCGACGCAGCGCAAGGTGCAGACCTGGGCCAAGTCGGCGCTGTACGCCGATGCCACGCTGACCATCCGCTTTGTCGGCGAGGAAGAAGGCCGCAGCCTGAACCGCAGCTACCGGGGCAAGGACTACCCAACCAATGTCCTGACGTTTGCCTATGCCGAGCATGAGTCCGATCCGGTCAGCGGCGATATCGTGCTGTGCTGCCCGGTGGTGGAGCAGGAAGCGCGCGAGCAGAAGAAGCCGCTTGAGGCGCACTATGCGCATCTGATCGTGCATGGCGTGCTGCATGCACAGGGCTATGAGCACGAAGAGGACGCCGAGGCTGAGGAAATGGAAGCGATCGAGACGGAAACGCTGCAGGCGCTCGGCTTCGCCGACCCGTACCAGGCAGACGGCAACGTCAAAAACAAAGTCTAGGAGACAGGTGTAGCCGTGATTCCCGCCCCCAAGGCGGGAATCACCCGCCCGCGATGCGAATCGAGCCCCCCACGCGATGCGAAGCGAGCCGTCAAGGTGTACCAGGCCGTATGGCGCGCCTTCTTTGCCTACTTTCTTGGCAAGACAAGAAAGTAGGTCACCCCCCGCAGGGGGGTGAAACCGCCTTTGACTTTAAGGTTCTAAGCCTTTGACCTATGCGGCCGCAGCCAACCCCCAACACCCCCCGTCACAGATCCCAAACCCTTTTAGTGTATCCTTCAACCGATATCCACCCCGCGCTCGCCGCGCCATGAACGACCCTTACCCCAGTTCGAAGTCAGCCGACCGTCCCCGATCCCTGCTCGAACGGCTCTCGGATTTCATCTCTCCCGAGCCCGATACCCGCGCTGAATTGCTCGAGGTGCTTCAGGATGCGCATGCGCGCAACCTGATCGACGCCGACTCCCTCTCCATGATCGAGGGCGTGTTCCAGGTTTCCGAACTCACCGCGCGCGACATCATGGTGCCGCGCGGCCAGATGGACACCGTCAATATCGCCGACGCGCCGGAGACTTTCATCCCCTTCATGCGGCAGACGGCGCACTCGCGCTTTCCTGTCTACGAAGGCAGCCGCGACAACATCATCGGCATCCTGCTGGCCAAGGACCTCTTGCGGTACTACACCGACGAGGAGTTCGACCTGCGCGAGACCCTGCGCCCGGCTGTATTCATCCCCGAGTCCAAGCGCCTCAATATCCTGTTGCGCGACTTCCGCATCAACCGCAACCACATCGCGATGGTGGTGGACGAGTATGGCGGCGTCGCCGGCCTGGTCACCATCGAGGACGTGCTGGAACAGATCGTGGGCGACATCGAGGACGAGTTCGACCTTGACGAGGACCATGACAAGATCGTGCAACTGCCCGATGGCGGCTGGCGCGTGCATGGCCTGACCGAGATCGAGCAGTTCAACGAAACCTTCGGCACGCACTTCTCCGATCACGACGTCGACACCGTGGGCGGCTTGCTGAGCAACCACCTCGGCCACGTGCCGCATCGCGGCGAAGTGGTGATGCTGCCCCCGATGCGCTTCGAAGTCCTGCGCGCCGACGCCCGCCAGGCGCACCTGCTGCTGGTCCGCCGCGAGGCCCCGCTCAACCCGCCCGAAGTGGACGGCGCATGAAGCGCTTGCTCCAGGCATGGCCCGGCGCCGCCAGCGCCGGGCGCGACAACGCGCGCGGCGTGAGCCTGCCCCGACTGCTGCTGGCCGCCGTCCTGGGCGTCGCCCATACCCAGGCCTACGCGCCCCATACCTGGTGGTGGCTGCAATTGCTGTCGCTGGCTGGGCTGGTGGCGCTGGTCGCCGACGCGCCCCGCACCCGCGGCGCGGCCGCGACCGGCTACGCCTTTGGCCTGGGCTGGTTCCTCTCCGGCGTGTGGTGGCTCTATATCAGCATGCACGTCTATGGCGAGATGCCGGCCTGGATGGCGCTGCTTGCCGTGCTGCTGCTTGCCGGCTTCATCGCGCTCTTTCCGGCGCTGGCCGCCGCCGCATGGCACTGGCTGATGGCGCGCACGGCCTCCCTGACGCTGCTGGCGCCGCTCGCCTTCGGCGCGGCCTGGGGGCTGTCCGAATGGCTGCGCGGCGTGATGTTCACCGGCTTTCCCTGGCTGTCGACCGGCTACGCCCATACCGATGGCCCGCTGGCCGGCTTCGCGCCGCTGATCGGGGTCTACGGTATCGGGGCGCTGGCGGCCACGGTGGCTGCATTGCTGGTGGCAGCGGTGCGCGGCTTCGGCAGCGCCGGCCCGGGCGGCAAGCGCACCGGCGCGCTCGCCCTGGCGGGAGCCGTGGCGCTGCCGCTGGGCGGCGCCGCGCTGGTGCCGGTCGCCTGGACTACCCCGGCCGGCAAGCCCATTGCCGTGCGGCTGCTGCAGGGCAATGTGGCACAGGACATCAAGTTCGAACCGGCCGGCGTGCAGCGCTCCATCGAGCTATACCGCGACCTGATCACCGCCGCCCCGGCCGATCTCGTGGTCACGCCCGAGACCGCCTTCCCGGTGATCCTGCAGGACCTGCCCGTCGACATCGCCATCGCGGTGCGCGACTTCACCGTGGCCAGCGGCACCTCCGTGCTGTTTGGCGCCGCCGGCGCCGATTCGCCGGTCGATTTCACCAACAGCGTCTTCGGCCTGGGCCCGCTGACCGAACGGCTGTATCGCTACAACAAGCACCATCTGGTGCCGTTCGGCGAGTTCATTCCCTTGGGTTTCCACTGGTTCGTGGACATGATGAAGATGCCGCTCGGGGACTTCCGCCGCGGCGGACTGGACCAGGCGCCGCTGCCGGTGCGCGGCATCATGGTGGCACCCAATATCTGCTACGAGGATCTGTTCGGCGAGGAAATCGCCGAGACGCTGCGCAGCCAGCCGGTGCCGGCCAACATCCTGGTCAATGTGACCAACCTGGCCTGGTTCGGCGACACCATTGCGCTGGACCAGCATCTGCAGATCTCGCGCATGCGCGCGCTGGAAATGCGCCGGCCGATGCTGCGTTCGACCAATACCGGGATGACTGCCGTGGTGACGCCGGACGGCGTGGTGGCCGCGCGCTTGCCGGCCTTCACGGTCGGCACGCTCACCGCCAATGTGCAGGGAACACAGGGTTTCACCCCTTATGTGCGCTGGGGAAATAGTCCGGCGCTGGCAGCCTGCCTGCTGGTGCTGGCCCTGGCGGCCTGGCGCCGCCGCCAGCAACGCTGACGGCGGCCAGGCCTGCAGACAGGCCAGCAGGCGCGTCAGGCTGCCACGCCAGCCACTGCCGACAGCAAGGCGACGGCTATCATCACTGCGATGGCGACGAGATAAGGCTTCCGAGAAAGTAGCGACATGACCGGTGTCCCCCTGATGAATTGATTCGGACGGTTGCGGCTGTTATGCACAGCTCTGCTTAATACTGTATACAAAAACACTAACGGCCAGTATCCGGCAGAGCTTTAGCGGGCTTCGGTGTTTACCCGATTCGTTGCAAAACGCCGACACCACATGCCAGCCCCGCGGGCGGGATTGGATGCCGTGACTCATGCAAGGGTCGTGCCGATGGCGGGCAGCCCGAAAAAAACCGATAGAATTCGGGGTTTGGCACGATCTTCGTGAGGCGCCGTGGCAACTTTGCCGCCCGGCGCCCGCCCTTGCTTGCTTGCTGGCCTGTGTGCAGGCCCTTACTAGTCTTCGCTTATGCTGACCTTCCAACAAATGATCCTCACCCTGCAGGCCTACTGGGACCGGCAGGGCTGCGCACTCTTGCAACCCATCGATCTGGAGGTCGGCGCCGGCACCTCGCACGTGCATACCTTCCTGCGCGCGATCGGGCCGGAGCCGTGGCGCGCCGCCTATGTGCAGCCGTCGCGCCGCCCCAAGGACGGGCGCTATGGCGAGAACCCCAACCGCCTGCAGCACTATTACCAGTACCAGGTCGTGCTCAAGCCCGCGCCCGAGAACATCCTCGAGCTGTACCTCGGCTCGCTGGAAGCGCTGGGCCTGGACCTGAAGCAGAACGACATCCGCTTCGTCGAGGACGACTGGGAAAATCCCACGCTGGGCGCATGGGGCCTGGGCTGGGAAGTCTGGCTCAACGGCATGGAAGTGACGCAGTTCACCTATTTCCAGCAAGTGGGCGGCATCGACTGCAAGCCCATCACCGGCGAGATCACCTACGGCATCGAGCGCCTGGCGATGTACCTGCAGAAAGTCGAGAACATCTATGACCTGGTGTGGACCGAGTGGGAAGAAAACGGCAAGACGCGCCGCCTGACCTATGGCGACGTCTATCACCAGAACGAAGTGGAGCAATCCACCTACAATTTCGAGCAAAGCAACACCGAGATCCTGTTCCGCCACTTCGCCGAACACGAAGCGGAAGCCAAGCGCCTGATGGGTGCCGCCGAGGCAAAGCAGGACGCCGGGCAGGCCGCGCCGGCCGACGCCGCCAAGCGCCTGCCGCTGCCCGCCTACGAGCAACTGCTCAAGGCCGCCCACACCTTCAACCTGCTGGACGCACGCGGCGCGATCTCGGTCACCGAGCGCGCGGCCTATATCGGCCGCATCCGCAACCTGTCGCGGCTGGTGGCCCAGGCCTACTACGACTCGCGCGAGTCGCTCGGCTTTCCGATGTGCGAACGCGAGGCCGCCGCATGACCCGCGCGGCGCGCAGCGCGCTGCGCGGATGCGCTGCCCTGGCGATGCTGGCCCTGGGAGCGTCCGGCGCCGCCCAGGCCTCGGCGCCCGTGCCGAGCCCGCAAGCGCTGTACCTGCCGGCCGACCTGTCCAATATCTGCGAAGCCAATCCGCAGGCACTGCAGCAGGCCATCGACCGGCACTGGCATGGCGCCTTCGGCCCTAACAACTCGCTGGACCAGTGGACCCAGCTGGTGCGTACATTCTCGTGCGACCTGTCGGGCTCCAAGGACCTGGGATGGCACCGCGTGCCGCTACGCGCCTATGAGAGCGCGATCCGTTACCCGCTCACGTGGACCGAGACTGAGACGGTGAACGGCCGTGTGCGCCGCCAGATCAAGACGTACTACTCGGCCGCGCAGCTGCCGCCCAAGATCGATTTCTGGGTAAGTGGCCGCATCGACGAGATCCGCTACGACAAGCGCCTGCGCCGGCTCGATGCCCGCTTCTTCGCACCGCGTCCCGCCCCCGGCACCCGCGGCAGCAGCGCAAGCAGCGGCGGCAGCACGGACAGCCAGTGCGTAGCGACCACGCTGCAATTCCGCCAGCAAAACGGCCTGTGGCTGTTGTCCGGCGTAGAACCTACTATTGCACCGCGCTGCTAAGGCGCAGCGCGTGCCACAACTTGTTGGAAACGATTCATGTCGCAAACCCTGACCGATTCGAACGATACGCTGCTGATCGAGCTGTTCACCGAAGAGCTGCCGCCCAAGGCGCTGGCGCGCCTGGGCGACGCCTTCGCGCAGGGCCTGTTCGCCGGCCTGTCCGAGCGTGGCCTGCTGGATGACGGCGCCGCCGTCACCTCTTTCGCCACGCCGCGCCGGCTGGCCGCGCAGGTCACCGGGGTGCGCCGCAGCGCGCCCGACCGCGAGCAGCGCGAAAAAGTGCTGCCGCTGACGGTGGCGCTGGACGCCAACGGCGAGCCGACGGCGCCGCTGGCCAAGAAGCTGGCGGCGCTGGCCAAATCGGTGGGCGTCGAAGCGATCGACTGGCAAACCCTGGAGCGCGCCTCCGACGGCAAGGCCGACGCCTTCTTCTACCGCTACACCGCGCGCGGCGCCGAACTGGTTGCGGGCCTGCAGGCGGCACTGGACGACACCATCGCCAGGCTGCCCATCCCCAAGGTGATGAGCTACCAGCGTCCGGACGGCAGCACCGTGCATTTCGTGCGCCCCGCGCACCGTCTGGTGGCCCTTCTCGGCACCGAAGTGGTGCCGGTCAGTGCATTGGGGCTCCGGGCAGGCAGGACCACCCAGGGCCACCGCTTCCTGTCCGGCGGCGAGATCGAGATTGCCCGGGCCGGCGACTATGCCGCCGTGCTGGAATCGCAAGGCCGCGTGCTGGCCAGCTACACCGAGCGCCGTGAACGCATTCGCAACGCGCTGCTGGAGCTGGCCGGCGCCGACCAGGTCGTCATGCCCGATGCCCTGCTCGACGAAGTCAATTCGCTGGTGGAATGGCCGGTGGTCTATCCTTGCCATTTCGAGGAGGTCTTCCTCGAAGTGCCGCAGGAATGCCTGATCCTGACCATGCAGACCAACCAGAAGTACTTCGCGCTGACCGATGCCGAAGGCCACCTGCGCAACCGCTTCCTGGTGGTTTCCAACCTGGCCACGGACACGCCGGAGTCCATCATCAGCGGCAATGAGCGCGTGGTGCGCCCGCGCCTGGCCGACGCCAAGTTCTTCTTCGACCAGGACCGCAAGAAGACCCTGGCCTCGCGCGTGCCGCAACTGGCCAATGTGGTCTACCACAACAAGATCGGCTCGCAGCTCGACCGCGTGCAGCGCCTGCAGCAGATCGCCGGCCACATCGCCGACGCGATGGGCGCCGCCGGCATTGCCGTGGAAAAAGCGGCCGCCATGCGCGGCGCCGAACTGGCCAAGGCCGACCTGCTGACCGACATGGTCGGCGAGTTCCCGGAGCTGCAGGGCACCATGGGCACGTACTACGCGCGTCACGACGACGAAGCCGAATCCGTGGCGCTGGCCTGCTCCGAGCACTATCGCCCGCGTTTTGCCGGCGACGCCCTGCCCGCCGGCCCTGTGAGCCTGGCTGTCGCGCTGGCCGACAAACTGGAGACGCTGGTCGGCATCTGGGGCATCGGCCTGTCGCCCACCGGCGAGAAGGATCCGTTCGCACTGCGGCGCCACGCGCTCGGCATCCTGCGCATGCTGGTCGAGACGCCGCTGCCGCTGTCGATCGACGCACTGCTGGTACTCACCCAGCAGGCTTTCGCCGGCATCGCCGCGGTCAAGCCCGCGCAAGCCGCGATCGCCGACTTCCTGTACGACCGCCTGCGCGGCTACCTGAAGGACAAGGGCTACACCACCAATGAGGTGGAAGCCGTGGTAAGCCTGCGCCCGCAGCGCCTGGACGACATCCTGGCCCGCCTGGAAGCGGTGCGCACCTTTGCCGCGCTGCCCGAGGCCGAAGCGCTGGCCGCGGCCAACAAGCGCATCACCAATATCCTGCGCAAGAACACCGACCCCATTGGCACGGTGCAGCCGGCACTGCTGCAGGAAGCCGCAGAGAGCGCGCTGCACAAGGCGGTGGAAAGCGTGCGCCCGCAGGTGGACGCCGCCTTCGCCAACGGCGACTTCGCCACCGCGCTGCGCGACCTCGCGCAACTGCGCGCGGCGGTCGACCAGTTCTTCACCGACGTCATGGTGATGGCCGAAGACGCGCAACTGCGTGCCAACCGGCTGGCGCTGCTGGCCTCGTTGCACGTGCTGGCCAATCGCGTGGCCGACATCTCCAAGCTGGCCGCCTGAGCGGCCGGGCACCATAACGGGAGGCCATCATGCCGCAGACACCGCCCAAGCTTGTCGTGCTCGATCGCGACGGGGTCGTCAACCTCGACAGCGACCAGTTCATCAAGACGCCGGACGAATGGATCCCCATCGATGGCAGCCTGGAAGCGATCGCCGCGCTCAATCAGGCCGGCTATCGCGTGGTGATCGCCAGCAACCAGTCCGGCATCGGCCGCGGCCTGTTCGAGATGAGCGCGCTCAACGCCATGCACGAGAAAATGCACAAGGCGCTGGCCAATCTTGGCGGACGCGTCGACGCGGTATTCTTCTGCCCGCATACGGCGGCGGACTGCTGCGATTGCCGCAAGCCCAAGGCCGGGATGCTTGAGCAACTGGCCGAACGCTTTGGCGTAGAGCTCAAGGGCGTGCCGCTGGTAGGCGACTCGCTGCGCGATCTCGAGGCGGGGCTGGCGGTGGGTTGCGCCCCGCACCTGGTGCTGACCGGCAAAGGCGCCAAGACCGAGAAAAAGGGCGGCCTGCCGCCCGGCACGCTGATCCACGACGACCTGCGCGCTTTCGCGCGCTGGCTGCTCACCGGCGATGGCGCTCCGCGCCAGGCCGGTTCCTGAACCCAATTCCCGCACCGATGATTTTTCTCCGCTCCCTGCTGTTCGCGTTGTTCCTTCTGATAGTGACGCCGCCCTATGCCTGCGCGTGCTTCATCGTCTTTCCCTTCATGAACGCCGACCGCCGCTACCGCTTCGTGCGCGGCTGGCCGCGCCTGGTAACCGCCGCAGCCGCCGTGATATGCGGCATTCGCTACCGCTACGAAGGCCGCGAGCATTTCGACGGCATGCTCGACAAGCCGGTGGTGGTGCTGTCCAAGCACCAGTCGGCGTGGGAGACGGTGGCTTACCTGGCCACGCTGCCCAAGCCGATGTGCTTCGTGTTCAAGCGCGAACTACTGCTGGTGCCCTTCTTCGGCTGGGCGCTGGGCATGCTCAAGATGGTGCATATCAACCGCAAGGAAGGCACGCGCGCGTTCGCCTCGGCCGTGCGGCAGGGCCGGGAGCGGCTGTCCGAAGGCGCCTGGATCATCATGTTCCCGGAAGGCACGCGCACGCCATCCGGCCTGGAGAGGACCCGCTACAAGAGCGGCGGCGCCCGCCTCGCGGTGGAAACCGGCGCGTGGGTGATTCCGATGGCCGTCAACTCCGGGCGGCTGTGGCCGCGCAACTCGTTCCTGAAATATCCCGGGATGATCACGGTCTCCGTCGGCGCGCCGATTTCCTCGGCCAACAAGACCGCGGACCAGGTCAACCAAGAGGTTGAGGCGTGGATCGAACGAGATATGCGTAGAATCGATGCCGAGAGCTACCGGAGCAAAACGCCCGCATGAAATTGCTGCGCCCGTCCCCCGATGCCCCCGGCTCCCAGATGGAGCTGCCGCTGTCAGACGCGCTGGCCGGCGCCGACATGGCACCGGGTATGGCACCGGGGGTTACGCCGGCGCAACCTGTCCCGCCAGCCTCGCAACCGTGGCCGCAGCCGCAGCCCAATGCGCGGCGGATGCTGGTGGGCGAACGCAGCGTGCACTACACGCTCAAGCGCTCGTCGCGCCGTACCATCGGTTTCACCGTGGACGACCGCGGCCTGTCCATCACGGCGCCGCGTTGGGTGACGCTGGCCGACATCGAGTCCGCCATCTTCGAAAAACAGCGCTGGATCTTCAACAAACTGGGCGAATGGCAGCATCGCGAAGCCCGGCGCGTGCTGCCCACCGTGCAATGGCGCGAAGGCGCGAGCCTGCCCTTCCTGGGCAAGCCCATCACGCTGAAACTCGAATCGCCCACCGGCGTACTGGTGTTCGACGCCGACACCCGCTTTCTTCATCTTGCGCTGCCTGTGCATGCCGATGAACAGCAGATCAAGGATCGCGTGCAGGGGTGGCTTCAGCACCAGGCCAAGCGGCTGCTGGCGCAGCGGCTCGATATCTACGCCGAGAAACTCGGCGTGCGGCACAGCGCGTTTTCGCTGACGTCGGCCGCGACGCGCTGGGGCAGTTGCACCGCCGACGGCAAGATCCGGATGAACTGGCGGCTGATGCATTTTCCCTTGTCGATGATCGACTATGTGGCCGCGCATGAGCTGGCGCATCTCAAGGAGATGAACCATAGCTCCAGGTTCTGGGATACGGTGGCGTCGATCTTTCCGGAATTCCGGGATGCCCGGGCGCAATTGAGGGCGCATCCGCCGGAATTGCTGCCGACGTTCTGAGGCCAGCGTCCTGGCCTGGCACTCCGCCAGGCGAGCGGCAAGGTGCAGGCGCAGCCCTGCAATGCGAGGATCAGACCCTTGATTTAAATCGGAAAAATGGCGATCCGCGCCAGCGGCATACCCGCCTTGCGCATCCCGTTTAGAATATCCGCCCCATTCAAGAAAAATCATATCTCTCCCAAAATGCGACTCCTCCACACCATGCTCCGCGTCGGCGACCTGCAACGCTCGATCGACTTCTACACCCGCATCCTCGGCATGCAACTGCTGCGCGAAAGCGACAACACCGAATACAAGTACCGCCTCGCCTTCGTCGGCTACGGCCTGGAATCCGAAACGGCCGTGCTTGAGCTGACCTATAACTACGGCGTCGACAAGTACGAAATGGGCACCGCCTACGGCCATATTGCGCTGGAGACCGACAACGCGGCGGCCACCTGCGAGCGCATCCGCGCCGCCGGCGGCAATGTCGTGCGCGAGGCCGGCCCGGTCAAGGGCGGCACCACTGTGATCGCCTTCGTCGAAGACCCGGACGGCTACAAGATCGAACTGATCGAGCGCAATTCCACGCGCGACGCCAGCCGCCCCTGAAGTGAGCGCTCAACCGCTCACCCGGCGCCCGCTCGACGGCATGGCCATCACCCTGATGGTCGTGCTATGCCTGGCATGGGGGCTGCAGCAAGTGGTGATCAAAGTGACAGCGCCGTTGATGGGCGCGGTGCTCCAGGCTGGCGTGCGCTCAGCGGTGGCGGCTTTGCTGGTGTTCGGCTTCGCCGCCTGGCGCCGCACGCCGCTGTGGCAGCGCGACGGCACGCTGGGCGCTGGGTTGCTGGCCGGCCTGTTGTTCGGCGCTGAGTTTTTCTGCATCTTCGTTGGCCTTGGCCACACCACCGCTTCGCGCATGGCGGTGTTCCTCTATACCGCGCCGATCTTCACCGCGCTCGGCCTGCACATGACCGTCGCCGGGGAACGGCTGCGGCGCGGGCAGTGGATAGGCGTGGGGCTGGCCTTCTGCGGCATGGCGCTGGCTTTTGCCGATGGCATCGCCGCGCCTGCCGCGCATGGCGGCAGCACGCTGCTGGGCGATGCGCTGGGCATCCTTGCCGGACTCCTGTGGGCAGCCACCACGGTGGTGGTACGTGCCAGCCGGCTGGCATCGGCGCCGGCCAGCAAGACGCTGCTCTATCAACTGGCCGTGTCGGCGGTGATGCTGCTGGCCATGGCGCTTGCCGCCGGCCAGCACCTGCACGCGCGCGTTGACGGCCTGGTGCTGGCAAGCCTGTTCTACCAGTCGGTGCTGATTGCCTTTGCCAGCTACCTGGCGTGGTTCTGGTTGCTGCGCCAATATCTGGCGTCGCGGTTATCGGTGTTTTCGTTCCTGACGCCGCTGTTCGGCGTGGCATTCGGCGTGGTATTGATGCACGATGCCGTGGGCATGCGGTTTGCCGTGGCGGCGGTGCTGGTGCTGGCCGGCATCGTGCTGGTCAACCGGCGGGCCTGAGCGAACGCGCCCGGCTTACCGTAAAAGATGCAAAAGAACCGGCATATGCCGGCTCTTTTGCTACTCCCGCTCGGATGCGCCAGGGCTAGAAGCTGAACATGCCGAGCGCCTCGCGCACTTCGTCCAGCGTCGCCTGGGTAACGACACGGGCCTGCTCCGTGCCGTGCTTCAGGATATCGAACACGTGCTGCGGATCCTTTGCCAGCGCCTCGCGGCGCTCGCGGATCGGCGCCAGCAGTGCCTGCAGCACGCCCTCCAGCCGGCGCTTGAGCACCATATCCCCCAGTCCGCCGCGCCGATAGTGTTCCTTCAGTTCGGCCACTTCATCGACCGCCTCGTCGAACGCATCGAGGTAGGTGAACACCATATTACCCTCGACCTGCCCCGGATCCGAAACCTTGAGGTGGTTAGGATCGGTGTACATGCGCATGACCGCTTCCTTGATCTGCTCAGGCGTGGCCGCGAGCGGGATCGCATTGCCTTGCGACTTGCTCATCTTGGCCTTGCCGTCGACGCCGGGCAGGCGGCCGAAGCGCGGGATCAGCGCGGCGGCTTCGGGCAGGACCTCGCGGCCAACCTGGTGGTTGATGCGGCGCACGATCTCGTTGGTCTGCTCGATCAGCGGCGCCTGGTCCTCGCCCACCGGCACCACCTGGGCCTTGAAGCCGGTGATGTCGGCCGCTTGCGAGGCCGGGTAGCACAGGAAGCCAGCAGGGATATCGCGTCCGAAGCCGCGTGCCTGGATCTCTTCCTTGATGGTGGGATTGCGCTCCAGCCGGGCCACCGTGACGAAGTTCAGATACATCAGGGTGAGTTCGGCCAGCGCCGGCAGGTGCGACTGCACCGTGATGGTGGTCTTGGCCGGGTCGATGCCGACCGCCAGGTAGTCGAGCGCCACCTCCAGCACGTTGCGCCGCACCTTTTCCGGATCGTGCGCGTTGTCGGTCATGGCCTGGGTGTCGGCCAGCAGCAGATATTGCTTGTGGGTGTCCTGCAGTGCCACGCGGCTCTTGAGCGAGCCAACGTAGTGGCCAAGGTGAAGCTGGCCGGTGGGGCGGTCGCCGGTGAGGATGACCTTGCGCTGGGGCGCCTGCGTTTCGCTAGTCATGGCATTTCCTTCGGTAAGAGAAGCGCCGCGGGCACCGGTCAGCGGGGGCACAGGCCTGCCGACCGGGCTGCGGCGGCTAGAGTCGGGATCGGGGGATGACGACGTGCCGCTGCCTTCAGCAGCGCCACCAATGGGGCATGGGCGCGCGCATCATCAGGGTGTGGCCTCGAGTTGCCGTGCCAGTTCAACGTATTCGGCGACGGGGACTTCCTCCGCGCGCCGGGTCAGGTCGAAGCCAAGCGCGTCGAAATCGACCTGGTCGCGCAGCATCGACAGCGTATTGCGCAGGACCTTGCGCCGCTGGGAGAAAGCCGCGGCCACCACATCGCCCAGCACCGTCAGGTTGCAGGCGGGATAAGGCGAGCGCAACAGGCCGTCGGCTTGCCGCGGCCAGGGAATCATGCGCACCACGGCGGAGTCGACCTTGGGCGGCGGATTGAACGACGCCGGCGGCACGTCGAGCACATGCTCCATGTGATAGCGCACCTGGAGCATGATCGACAGCCGCCCGAAGGCCTTGCTGCCGGGCTCGGCCACCATGCGCTCGACCACTTCCTTTTGCAGCATGAAGTGCTGGTCGCGCACCTGGTCGGCGAACTCGGCCAGATGGAACAGCAGCGGACTGGAGATGTTGTACGGCAGGTTGCCGACGATGCGCAGCGGCCTGCCGGCTTCGCACAGCTTGCCGAAATCGAAGGCCAGCGCATCGCCCGCATGGATCACCAGGCGATCGCCGTAGCGGCGCCGCAGGCGCTCCACCAGGTCGCGGTCGAGCTCGACCACCTGCATCTGCGGCAGGCGCTCCAGCAGCGGCTGGGTCAGCGCGCCGAGACCGGGGCCGATCTCGACCAGGATATCGCCATGCTGCGGGTCGATGGCACTGACGATGCCGTGGATGATGCCGTCATCGACCAGGAAGTTCTGCCCGAATCGTTTGCGGGCCACATGGCCCTGGTGTACGTTGGAACGCATAGTTAGGTCTCGCTCGGGCGTCAGCGTGTTGCCGCCAGCGGCGCGCCGCGCGGCCGGCCGTTGGCGTGGCCGGCCATGGCGATGGCGCTGCGGATCGCCTCGATCATGCTGCCGTGCTCGGCCCGGCCGCTCGCGGCCAGGTCGAGCGCAGTGCCATGGTCGACCGATGTGCGGATAAAAGGCAAGCCCAGCGTGATATTCACGCCGTGGCCGAAGGTACCGTACTTGAGCGGCGCCAGGCCCTGGTCGTGGTACATCGCCAGCACGCAGTCAGCCCCGTCGAGGTGGCGGGGCTGGAACAGCGTGTCGGCGGGGTATGGGCCGCGTGCGTCGATGCCCGCGTCGACGGCGTGGGCCAGCGCGGGGATGATCACGTCGATCTCCTCATGGCCCATGTGGCCGCTTTCGCCGGCGTGGGGGTTCAGGCCTGTCACCAGGATGCGCGGGCGGACAATGCCGAAATGGCGGCGCAGGTCGGCGTCGACGATGGTCAGCGTCTCCACCAGCATGGCCACCGTCAGCGCATCGGGCACCGCGCGCAATGGCAGGTGGGTGGTGGCCAGCGCCACTCGCAGCATCGCGTTGGCATGCGCGGGCTGCGGGCCGGCAAGCATCATCACCACGCGCGGCACGCCGGCGCGTTCGGCAAGGTATTCCGTGTGGCCGGTGAAGGGCACGCCGCCATCGTTGATGGTGCTCTTCTGCACCGGCGCTGTCACCATGCCGGCATAGCGCGGCGTGCCGTGCGCGCCACCGGTGCAGCCGTCGATGGCGGCATCGAGCAAGGCCAGCACGTAGGCCCCGTTGCGCGCATCGAGCCGGCCGGCTTCGCACGGCACGTCCAGTGCGATGTCTTCGCTCACCACGCTGCCGTCCGCCAGCCTGCGCGCCCAGGCCTGCGCCACGCCCAGCGCCGCGGCGCGCGCGGCCAGCAGGCGCGCGTCGCCCAGCACGTGAAAGCGCACTTGCGGATGCTCGCCCGCAAGTTGCAGCAAGGCTCCCACGGTGATGTCGGGACCGATGCCGGCGGGTTCCCCGGTGGTGATGGCTAGCGCGAGCGGCTCTGACATGGCGGCGATGCTTTCTGTTTAGCGTGTTTAGCGCTGGCGGTTAACGCGGTATTCCACGTAGGCGGCCTGGCGCAACTGGCGCTGCCAGTCTTCATAGGCCGCGCGCAGCTTCTGCTCGCGTACCTCGGCGCGGGCGAAATCGCGCTGCTTCTCCGGCGAAACTTCGGTCTCGCGGCGATTGACCACCAGGATCAGGTGGACTCCAAACTGGCTGACCACGGGTTCAGACACCTCGCCCGGGCGCAGCCGGTTCATGGCCTGCTCGAACTCCGGCACCAGCTCGCCCGGCGATACCCAGCCGAGATCGCCGCCGTTCGACGCCGATCCGTCCTGGGAGAATCGCTTGGCCGCTTCGCCAAAGTCTCCGCCGTGGGTAATGCGGTCCCGCACCGTGACCAGCTGGCGGCGCGCTTCGGCCTCCGGCATGTTGGGGCCGGTGCGGATCAGGATATGGCGTACCTGGGTCTGGGTAATCTTGTCGGCGGCGGCCGGGCTCGACGATGCCGCCGGCGCGGCGCGCTTGGCCAGCAGCTTGAGCACGTGGAAGCCGTTGGCGCTCTCCATCACTTGCGGCGCCACGCCACCGACCTGCAGGTCAAGCACGGCATTGGCGAACAGCGCCGGCAGCCGGCCGATCTCGCGGAAGCCGAGCGAGCCGCCCTTGGCGGCCTCGGGCGCATCGGATGCCTGCGCCAGCTCGGCGAAATCCGCGCCACCCTGGGCCTGCTTGAGCAGCCCTTCAGCCTTGGCGCGCAAGGCTGCCTTCTGCGCCTCCGAGGCATCTTCCGGCACGCGCACCAGGATCTGGGCCACGTTGTATTCGGTGGGGCCGGCGGCGGCCGTGCCCTGTCCGCCATTCGCCGCGAGATAGTTGTCGATTTCGCCGTCGTAGACCTGGATCTTGGAATCCACCTCGCGCTCGCGCAGGCGGATCACCTGCACCTGCTTGCGCAACTCGTCCCGGTACTTGGTCCAAGTCATCCCGCTGCGCTCGACCTGGCTGCGCAGGTCGGTCACGTTCATTTTATTCTGCTGCGCCACGGACTCGATGGCGCGGTCGACTTCCTGGTCCGTCACTTTAATGCCGGCTTCCTGCGCGGCCTGCGTCTGCACGCGCTCCATCACTAGGCGCTCCAGCACCTCGCCCAGCAGATCGGCACGCGCCGGCACCGGCCGGTTGGCCTGGCGCAACTGCGATTCGATATCGTCGGCGCGGTCCAGCAGTTCACGCCGGGTAATCACGCTGCTGTTGACGATCGCCACCACCTCGTCCACCAGTTGCGAGCGCTGGGCGCTCGTGCCAGGCTGCGATACGCCCAGGCGCGGCTGGCTGGGCGAAGCGGCGGCGGCGCTGCCGCCGGCCTGGGGCATGAAAATGCCGGTGGCCTTCGGCCCGGGCGCCTTCAGCTGCGCCGCAGCGGGCAGCGCAAAAGCGGCCAGCAGCGCGGTCAGCAAAAGGCTTTGCCAGCCGGTCAGGCGGGACGACAAGGAGGAGATCGCGGTGAATTCTTGACGTTTCATCATGGTCCGTCATTCATAGTGGTCGAGCTGGGATGGGATCACAGGCCTGGCGACGACGGGCTCATAACCCGGCACGTTCAGCCGCAGAACATCCAGCGGATTGGAGCCGATCTTGGACAACCCGCGGAACTCCACCTGGAAGAAGATGCGTCCGGTGTAGCCCTGCGTGGTGTTGCGGAAGCGCTGGTAGACGACACGTCCCACCCAGCAATCCGCGGCGTATTCGAAGCCGGCCAGCGCATCGACCAGCTGGCTCGCGTTCAGGTCGAACGCTACCCGGCCTATGCCATAGGTGCGCTGGGTCACTGGCCACTGGCTCGAAATCTCGAACTGGTCAATGGCGGTATTGTCCGTCACCGAGGTCGGGCGGCGGTAGCGATAGCCGACATTCAGCGTCTTGCGCGCCTCGGGCCGCCACGAGAAAGCGAGATTCGAATAGATCACACGGTCGCTCGAGGGGTTGTACTGCAGCCCGGCATCGAGGTAGTAACCCTTGAACATCTGGATCGTGGTGGCGGCCAGCAGATCGGAATATGCCGTCTGGCCGGCAGGGTCGGTGCCGTTGAGCTGCACGCGCTGGCCGGTCAGGTCATAGCGCTGGGCGATCGTGCCGCGGAAGCGCTCGATCCCGCTGCTGGCTTCGATCAGGCGCGTGGTCACGCCCGCCGTCACCTTGTTGTTATCGGCGATGCGGTCATAGCCGGTGAACGGGTTCTCGCTGAAAATCTGACCATAGCCAAAGTCGGACTGTACTGTATCGAACAGCGGGAACTGGCTCTGGTCGCGGAACGGCGTGTACACATAGAACAGGCGTGGCTCAAGCGTCTGCACGTAATTGACGCCAAACAGCCGGCTCACGCTCGGCGCGTCGCGCTCGAAGGTCATGCCCGAGTCCAGGCTCACGGTCGGCAATGTCCGGGTCAGCGTATTCGGCGCACCGGGCGTGTTGCTGGACGGCTCCATCTGGTATTGGGAGGCACTGAACGTCACCTTGGGCGTGACGAACCAGCCCGGCCGGACGATCGGGTAGCTGATCGAGGGCTGGAAATAGACCCGCTCGCCCTGGGGCTGCTGCGTGCCGGTTGTACTCAGCGGAATGCGAAAGCGCGTGTAATCGGTATCCACCTGCACATCGAAGCCGCCCAGGTCGTAGCGAATGTACTTCGCATTGAGCTGCGGCACGCGTTCGTACGAGGGCTGGCTCGGCGCCAGCGTCTGGAACTTCTGCACCCGCGCCAATACGGTCAGATCCTGCCAGTTGTAACTGACGCCGCCTTCCTGCGTGTACTGGCGCAGGGTTGCCTGCGTTACCGAGCGGGTCAGGTCGTCGGGGTACTGGTCGTCCGATACCTTGTTCAGGTTGACGTACGCGTTCAGGCCCTTGGCAATATTCTGGTAGTGCTGGACCGAGTATGCCCAGCGGTTGGTCTTGGTCTTCTGGTCGTCCGGCAGGAATTCGCCGCGGATGCGTCCCGAATAGCCCTCGCCGATATAGCGGTAATCGGAGCCCAGCTGCACCCCGCGGGAAGTCAACACACGCGGGAATATCGTCAGGTCGCGGTTGGGCGCGATATTGAAGTAGTACGGAACCGTGAGGTCCGCGCCGGATTTGGAGCCATATCCGAACAGCGGCGGAAGCACGCCGCTGCGGCGCTCGCTGTTCAAGGGGAAACTGAATACCGGCGCGCCCATGATCGGCACGTCGAAGAAGCGCAGCACGCCGCCGTAGGCGGTGCCGACCTGGCGATCGCTGTCGATATCGAGCTCGCGGGCACTGAAATACCAGTCCGCATTGTCGGGCGAGCAGGTCGTATAGGTGGCGCGCTTGATCGTGCTGAGGTTCTTGTCGATGAAATCGATCCGCTCGGCCTTGCCCGAGCCGCCGGTTTCCTGGAAATAGTAGTCCGGCGACAGCATGTAGCCTTCGTTGGCCTCCACCTTCAACCGGGCTTCCGGCCCGACCGCGAGCGAGCCGTCGCGCGAAATACGGGCGTTGCCGTGGACGAAAGCCTCGTCGCTGTCCTGGTCGTAAGTGAGCTTGTCTCCCTTGACCACGCCGCCCGCGCGGCGCAGCTCTGCGTTGCCTTCGAGCTCCACGCCGCGCTGGTTATAGCCGGTCATGCGGTCGCCCGAGGCAAAGGTGGGCGGATTGTCGTCCGGCTCGGCGGGCCTGGTCTTGGCGTTGCCCGGTTCGGCCAGGCGCGGCACCAGCTCGCCGGATACCGGCGGGGTTTCGGGCACCTGTTCGGCGGCGGGCTCGGCCACCGGCAGGTCGGGGATGGCGGAACTCACGGCCTGCGCGTGAACGCCCACCGACCAGCCGGCCATGGCCAACACGAGCGGGCGCAATGCGCTTCCGGGGCGTCGCGCCAATGTCTTGCTTGCCTTCTGGTTCGGTGATCGTCGTTGTTCGGTCATGCGAGCGGGTCATGAGTCAGAGCGGCGGCGGCGGCACAGCAACCGCCAGCCACCGCCGGAGCAGGCTGTCGGGCCATGGACGGCCCGCCTGGGAGCCGCCCCGGGGCCCGGGTCTGGTCGGGTATTATACGGGGCATCCTATTCTCCCTTTCCGGCATGGCAGCTCATCCACTCGACCCGCGTCTCGACCAGCTCAAAGTCTGGGTGTCCGGACTCGGTCCATCCTGGCCCGTCAACCCCGATTCCTGCACCCCGGCATCCGCCGATGCCAGCTTCCGGCGTTACTTCCGTGCCACCACCAGCCACCCGGAATATTCCACCGTCATCGTGATGGATGCGCCTCCCGCGCAGGAGGACTGCCGGCCCTTCATCCATGTGGCGGAATTGTTCGGCGCAGCCGGCGTGACCGTGCCCAGGGTACTGGCGCAGGATCTCGAGCAAGGATTCCTGCTGCTGAGCGACCTCGGAAACACCACTTACCTGTCCCGCCTGGACGCTGGCAGCGCGCGCCAGCTGTATGACGATGCATCCGCTTCGCTGGTGAAAATCCAGCTCGCGACCCGGCCCGGCGCCCTGCCCGCCTACGACCGCGCGCTGCTGCAGCGCGAACTCGACCTGTTCCCGCAGTGGTATGTAGCCCGGCACCTCGGCGTCACGCTGACGCCCGACCAGGAAGCCGGCCTGGCCGAAGTGATGCAGACGCTCCTGGCCAACAACCTGGCGCAGCCGCAGGTTTATGTCCACCGCGACTATCACTCGCGCAACCTGATGGTGCTGGACGGCGGGGCCAATCCCGGCATCCTGGATTTCCAGGACGCGGTGATCGGCCCCATCACCTACGACGCAGTCTCGCTGTGGCGCGATGCCTACATCGAATGGGACGAGCAGGAGCAGCTTGACTGGCTGATCCGCTACTGGGAGCGCGCGCGCAAGGCCGGGCTGCCGGTAGCCGCCGATTTTGGCGAGTTCTACCGGGATTTCGAGTGGATGGGCCTGCAGCGCCACCTCAAGGTACTCGGCATTTTTGCCCGCCTGTACCACCGCGACGGCAAGGACGGCTACCTGGCCAACCTGCCGCTAGTGCTGAAGTACGCCCGCCAGGTGGCCGGCCGCTACATCGAACTGCGCAAGCTGGTACGCCTGTTCGACGCGCTCGACGACGTCGAGCGACCGGTCGGCTATACGTTCTGATATCCCGCAGTGACGCATGTGACGCCCATCACGCCCATCACGCCCGGTAGCGAACCTCCGCCTACCCTCACCCGCCGGGGCGAATGGTGGGCGGGCGTGCGCGCGCTGGCGCCCATGCTGCTCGGCGTGGCGCCGTTCGGTCTGATTTATGGCGTGCTGGCAGTCAACGCCGGCATGCCCGCATGGCTGGCCTGCGCCATGAGCGCGATCGTATTCGGCGGCGCCTCGCAGATGATACTGACGCAGTTGTGGGCGGCGGGCACGCCGGCTGTGCTGATCGCCGTGACCGTGGCCATGGTCAACCTGCGCCATGCGCTGTACTCGGCCACCCTGGCTCCCGCGCTGGCGCACCTGCCGGGCCGCTGGAAGGCGCTGATCGCCTACCTGCTGACCGACGAGGCTTTCGCCGCCATGACGCGACGCCTGTCCGACGACGACGCGCACAAGCGCTACCGCCACTGGTTCTTCTTTGGCGCGGGCTTCGCGCTGTGGGCCAGCTGGCAGGTTTCTACGCTGGCGGGCGTGCTGGTCGGCGCCCAGGTCCCGCGCGACTGGCCGCTCGATTTCTTCCTGCCGCTCACCTTTATCGCCATCATCGTGCCGGGCATCAAGCACCGCTCCCACGCCGCCGCGGCGCTGGTGGCGACGGCGCTGGCCGTGGTCTGTTTCGGCATGCCGCACAAACTTGGCCTGATGGTGGCGGCACTCGGCGGCATTGCCGCCGGCATGCTGCTGCTGGGCAAGGACCGCAGGCAGCCCAAGCCGGCCTCCACGGAGCCCGCAGCGTGAGCCAGATGACCTTGTTGCTGGTGTTCCTCGGTGCCGGTCTCGCTACTTTCCTGATCCGTCTGTCGTTCATCGCCGTGGAAGGCCGCGTGCGGCTGCCGTCGTGGTTCCGCACCGCGCTGCAGTTCGTGCCGGCCGCCATGCTGTCCGCGCTGATTGCGCCCGACCTGCTGATGCGCGGCGGCCAGATCGATATCGGCCCCGGCAATGCGCGCCTGGTGGCCGGCCTGGTGGCCATCGTCATTGCAGCGAGAACACGCAGCATCGGCTGGACCATCGCCGGCGGCATGGCCACCCTGACCGCGATGACGTACCTGCTGAACCACGCGCTGAAATAAGCGCCGGAGACCGTGCATTGAAAGCCATGATTTTTGCAGCCGGGCGCGGTGAGCGCATGCGCCCGCTCACCGATACCTGCCCCAAGCCGCTGCTGGCGGTCGGCGGCAAGCCGCTGATCGTCTGGAAGATCGAGGCGCTGGCGCGTGCCGGCTTCAAGGACATCGTGATCAATCACGCCTGGCTTGGCGGGCAGATCGAACAAGCGCTCGGCGACGGCAGCCGGTTCGGCGTGCGCCTGGCCTACTCGGCCGAGTCCAGCGCGCTGGAAACCGCCGGCGGCATTGCCCAGGCGCTGCCGCTGCTGTCGGCCGCGCCCGCGCGCGGGGAGATCTTCCTGGCCGTATCCGGCGACATCTTCACCGATTTCGACTTCCGCGCCCTGCTGCCCCGCGCGCTTGCCATGGCCGGCGCGCCCGAGCCACGCATGCACCTGGTGATGGTGCCCAATCCGCCATTCCATCCGGGCGGCGATTTCGCGCTGGGTGCGGATGGCGTGCTGTTGCCCGCGCCAACGCCGGCAGCACCGGCCCTGACCTTCGGCAATATCGGCCTGTACGACACCAGGCTGTTCATCGCCATAGAGCCGGAGCAGAAAGTTGCCATGACGCCCTATTACCGCGCGGCGGTGGCCGCCGGCCTGGCCAGCGGGGAGCGCTTCGACGGCATCTGGGAGAACGTCGGCACGCCGGCCCAACTGGCAGCCCTGGATGCCCAGGTACAAGCCCGGCGCGGCGCGGCCGCCGCGCCCCTGCACTGACCGGCCTGCCAGGCCAAGTACCGCCGCCGGCAATCCGGCGGCGGTAGAATCTGCCCTATTCCCCATCCACGTGGCCCCACACATGTCCGCACCCGACTCCGCCCTCCTTCTCGCCTGTCGCGACCGGCGCGCCCGCGTGCTGCAGCAACTGCGCGCCGCCGGCGGCGGCGTGGCGATCCTGCCCACCGCGCCGGAAGCCATGCGCAACCGCGACAGCGACTACCCCTATCGCCACGACAGCTATTTCTATTACCTGACCGGCTTCACCGAGCCCGAGGCGGTGCTGGTGCTGGTGGCACAGGCATCCGGCGCCGAGCGCAGCATCCTGTTCTGCCGCCCCAAGCACGAGGAGCGCGAGATCTGGGATGGCTTCCGCTATGGCCCGGAAGGCGCGCAGGCCGCCTTCCGCTTCGACGAAGCCCATTCGGTCGAGGAAATCGATGCGCTGCTGCCACCGCTGCTGGCCAACCACGCTGTGGTGGCTTACCCGCTGGCCTCCAATACCCGCACCGACATGCAGGTACGCCGCTGGCTGGATACGGTACGCATGCAAGGACGCGCCGGCGTAACGGCGCCGTCGACGGCGATCGACATCCGCACCATCCTCGACGAGATGCGCCTGTTCAAGGACGCTGGCGAGATAGCCACCATGCGCCGCGCCGCCGAGATCTCGGCGCAGGCCCATGTGCGCGCCATGCGCACGTCGCGCCAGGGGCTGCGCGAGTACCACCTGGAAGCCGAGCTGCTGTATGAGTTCCGCCGCCACGGCGCGCAGAGCGTCGCCTACAACTCGATCGTCGCCGCCGGACCCAATGCCTGCGTGCTGCACTACCGCGCCGGCCCCGCGGAACTGCGCGACGGCGAACTGTGCCTGATCGACGCGGGCTGCGAGCTCGATGGCTACGCCTCCGACATCACCCGCACCTTCCCCGTCTCCGGCCGCTTCTCGCCGGCCCAGCGCGAGCTGTATGACCTGGTGGTGGCCGCGCAGGAAGCCGCCATTGCCGAGACCCGCGCCGGCGTGCCCTACAACGTGCCGCACGACGCCGCCACGCGCGTGCTGGCGCAGGGCATGCTCGATACCGGCCTGCTCGACCGCAACCGCTGCGGCAGCATCGACGATGTGCTCGCCAACGGCAGCTACCGCCAGTTCTACATGCACCGCACCGGCCACTGGCTCGGCATGGACGTGCATGACGTGGGCGAGTACCGCGTGCCCGGCGCCGCGCCGGCCGAGGGCGAGCGTCCCTGGCGCCCGCTGGAGCCCGGCATGGTGCTGACGGTGGAGCCCGGCATTTACGTGCGCCCGGCACCGGATGTGCCGGAGCGCTTCTGGCATATCGGCATCCGCATCGAGGACGATGCCGTGGTGACCAATGGCGCCTGCGAGTTGATGACGCGCGGCGCCCCGGTCAAGGCTGACGAGATTGAAGCGCTGATGCGCGACGCGGGAGGTGCACGATGATTGGCTGGCTACGCAAGGTACTTCCGGTAGGCAATCGCGCGGAAACCAGCCGCGCGTCCTCCTACGATCCCGCGCAACCGTTCGTGGTCAATCTCTACGATGACCGCGTGGTGGTGCATCGGCCCGACGGCCAGCGCGAAGAGCTTGAGTGGGACGCGATCGAGCGCGTGGTGGTGCGGGTCTCGAACCGTGAACCGTGGGCTGGCCCGGCCTGGCTGATCCTGGTCGGCAACCCGGCCGCCGACGGCACGCCCCGGGGCTGCGTGGTGCCGCTCAATGCGGTCAATCACGCAGCGCTGGTGGAACGCCTGCAGGCCTTCCCCGGTTTCAGCCAGCAGAAGCTGGACAACGCCTTGCGCGATGCCGCGGCGGGCAAGCACCGCACGGATGCCAATTGCTGGAAGCGGGGCGCGCAGGCCGTGGAGGCCAGTTCGGACAACGCGGGCAAGGCGGGCAACGACAGTCACCCGGCCGCCCAACCTGACAGCGCGCATGAGTCCGGCAAGCACTGAACGCTCCCCCGGCGCGGACCTCGCGGATATCGCCATCGTCGGCGCGGGGCCGGTAGGCCTGGCGCTGGCATGCCTGCTGCTGCGCAGGAGTCCGTGGCGCCTGACGCTGATCGACGCCGCCACCCCGGCGCGCGCGGCGCGCGACCCGCGCGCCATTGCGCTGTCCTACGGCAGCCGCCAGTTGCTGGAGCAGATCGGCGCCTGGCCCCGGGCGGTCACGCCGATCGAGCATATCCACGTATCGCAACGCGGGCGCTTTGGCCACGTCAAGCTGCACCGGGACGACTACGATGTTCCCGCGCTCGGTTACGTGGTGCGCTACGGCGATCTGTGCGAATCACTTGAACGCGCGCTGGGCCAGGCGATCCATGACGCCCCCGGCACCGACGGCGAGCGCCTGGCGCGAGCCTACGACACGCGCATCGATCACCTGGAGCAGCGCTCCCCGCATGCCGGCGCAGACCGCATTGCAAACGAAAGCGGCGGGCTGGTACACCTGAGCGGCCATACGCATGACCGCCAGCCCGTCGTCTTTAACGCGCGCCTGGCTGTGCAAGCCGAAGGCGGGCTGTTCCACCAGCAGTCCACCCGCGGCATCCAGGGTCAAAAATACCGGCGCGACTATGGCCAGACCGCGATCGTTGCCCATGTGGCGTGCTCGCGCCCGCAGCCGGGCTGGGCCTGGGAACGCTTCACCGAGGAAGGGCCGCTGGCGCTGCTGCCACATGAGGAGCACGGCACGCCCGGCTACGCCCTGGTCTGGTGCTGTCCGCCGGAGCAGGCGGCGCACCGCCTGGCATTGCCCGAGGCCGAGTTCCTCACCGAGCTGGAGCAAGCCTTCGGCCCGCGCATGGGCCGCTTCACCGGCATCGGCAAGCGGCACGCCTTCCCGCTCGGGCTGAATGCCGCGCCAGTCACCGTGCAGGGCCGCATCGTCGCGGTCGGCAATGCGGCGCAGACACTCCATCCCGTCGCCGGCCAGGGCCTCAACCTGGGCCTGCGCGACGCCTTTGCCCTGGCTGGCGCCCTGCGCGCAGACTGCGGACCGCAGGCCTTGCTGGCGTTTGCGGCGCAACAAAAGCGGGATCGCGCCATCACCATCGGCGTAACCGACCTGCTGCCCCGCGTGTTCGGCGTCTCCTACCCGCTCGCCGCCCACGCGCGCGGCGCGTCGCTGGCGGCGCTTGCCTGCCTGGGCCCGCTCAAGGACGCGCTGGCGCGCCAGATGATGTACGGCACGCGCCGCTAGCGGCGGCGCCGGCACCCTCGCCTGCCACCCGGACCGGAGCAATATTTGCTCAAATCTTGAGCAACCCGGGCCGTTTGGCGGTAAAATCCTGCCCTCGCACATGCCCACTGAATGACGCCGAGCAACGTTTCGGCAGGGTATGCCATTTTCATTTTTGTCTCGTTGCGGGCCGCCCGGCGGCCCTCGCCAGTCTTATATCGTGCAAATCGGACCGCACCAACTCCGCAACAACCTGTTCGTCGCGCCCATGGCCGGTGTGACGGACCGGCCCTTCCGCCAGCTCTGCAAGCAGCTCGGCGCGGGCTATGCGGTGTCCGAGATGGTCGCCTCCAACGCACAGCTGTGGAAGAGCGAGAAGACCATGCGCCGCGCCAACCACACCGGCGAAGTCGAGCCGATCTCGGTCCAGATCGCGGGTGCGGAGCCCGCCATGATGGCCGAGGCGGCGCGCTATAACGTGGATCGCGGCGCGCAGATCATCGACATCAACATGGGCTGCCCGGCGAAGAAGGTGTGCAATGTCGCCGCCGGCTCGGCGCTGCTGCAGAACGAGCCGCTGGTGGTACGCATCGTCGAGGCGGTGGTCGCCGCGGTTGGCGACCGCGTGCCCGTCACGCTCAAGATCCGCACCGGCTGGGACCGCCAGAACCGCAATGCGCTGCGCGTGGCCCGCATGGTCGAGGATGCCGGCATCAGCATGCTCACCGTGCACGGCCGCACGCGCGCCGATTTGTACAAGGGGGAAGCCGAGTACGAGACCATTGCCGCGGTCAAGGCAGCGGTCTCGATTCCCGTGGTCGCCAATGGCGATGTCACCTCGCCGCAAAAAGCCAAGCATGTGCTCGCCGTGACGGGCGCCGATGCCATCATGATTGGCCGCGCGGCGCAGGGCCGGCCCTGGCTGTTCCGCGAGATCGAGCACTACCTGGCCACCGGCGAGCTGCTGCCGCCACCGGAAGTCGCAGAGATCCGCGCCATCATGAACGCGCACCTGGAAGATCACTACGACTTCTACGGCGAGTTCACCGGCGTGCGCACCGCGCGCAAGCACATTGCCTGGTACACGCGCGGCCTGGCCGGCGCCAACCTGTTCCGCCACCGCATGAACACGCTGGACAGCACCACGGCCCAGCTGGCCGCGGTCAACGCCTTCTTCGACGAGCAGGCGCAGCTGTCCGAGCGCCTGGTCTATGTGGAGGAAGGCGCGGACGACGCCGACGAAGAGAAACGCAACGAGTCGAACAACAACAATAACGGGGAGTTGCTTGCCGCATGAGCCGCAACGCTATCGACCAGTGCATCCGGGACAGCCTGGGTGCCTACTTTCGCGACCTGGACGGCGAAGAGCCGTCGAATATGTACAACATGGTGCTCGAAGCCGTGGAACGGCCGCTGCTTGAAGCAGTGATGGCGCGCGCCGAGCGCAACCAGTCGCTCGCCGCCGCCTACCTGGGCATCAATCGCAATACGCTGCGCAAGAAGTTGCAGCAGCACGGTTTACTTTGAAGTGTTCCCCACAGCCATGATCAAGCAAGCCCTCCTCTCCGTATCCGACAAGACCGGCATCGTCGAATTTGCCCGCGAGCTCAACACGCTCGGCGTCACGCTGCTCTCCACCGGCGGCACCGCCAAGCTGCTCGCCGAAGCCGGCTTGCCGGTCACGGAAGTGGCCGACTACACCGGTTTCCCCGAAATGCTCGACGGCCGCGTCAAGACCCTGCACCCGAAGGTGCATGGCGGAATCCTGGCCCGCCGCGACCTGCCCGAGCACATGGCCGCGCTGGCCGAGCACAACATCCCCACCATCGACCTGCTGGTGGTCAACCTGTACCCGTTCCAGCAGACCGTGGCCAAGGATGACTGCACGCTGCCGGACGCCATCGAGAACATCGACATCGGCGGCCCCACCATGCTGCGCTCGGCCGCCAAGAACCACCGCGACGTCACCGTCGTGGTGGACCCGGCCGACTACGCGCCGGTGCTGGCCGAAATGCGCGCCAACGCCAACAGCGTCGGCTACGAGACCAATTTCCGCCTGGCCACCAAGGTGTTCGCCCACACCGCGCAGTATGACGGCGCAATCACCAACTACCTGACCAGCCTCGGCGCGGACAAGTCGCACCAGACCCGCAGCGCCTACCCGCAGACGCTCAATCTGGCCTTCGAGAAGGTGCAGGAAATGCGCTACGGCGAGAACCCGCACCAGTCGGCCGCGTTCTACCGCGACCTGAAGGCACCCGAAGGCGCGCTGGCCAACTACAAGCAGCTGCAGGGCAAGGAACTGTCCTACAACAACATCGCCGACGCCGACGCCGCGTGGGAATGCGTCAAGTCCTTCGACCCTGCCATCGGCGCAGCCTGCGTGATCATCAAGCACGCCAACCCGTGCGGCGTGGCGGTAGGCGCCAACGCGCTGGAAGCCTATGAAAAGGCTTTCAAGACCGACTCGACCTCGGCCTTCGGCGGCATCATCGCCTTCAACGCCGAACTTGACGAAGCCGCCGCGCAGGTCGTGGCCAAGCAATTCGTCGAAGTGCTGATCGCCCCGTCCTTCACCGCCGGCGCGCGCGCGGTGTTCACCGCCAAGCAGAACGTGCGCCTGCTGGAAATCCCGCTGGGCGCGGGCCTCAACCCGTTTGACTTCAAGCGTGTCGGCGGCGGCCTGCTGGTGCAGAGCCCGGACGCTAGGAATGTGCAACAGGACGAACTGCGCGTGGTGACCAAGCGCCAGCCGACCCCGAAGGAAATGGCCGACCTGATGTTTGCATGGCGCGTGGCCAAGTTCGTCAAGTCGAACGCCATCGTGTTCTGTGGCGGCGGGATGACGCTGGGCGTTGGCGCGGGCCAGATGAGCCGGGTCGATTCGGCCCGGATCGCCAGCATCAAGGCACAGAACGCCGGTCTCACGCTGGCGGGCTCGGCGGTGGCTTCGGACGCCTTCTTCCCGTTCCGCGACGGCCTGGACGTGGTGGTGGATGCAGGTGCCACCTGCGTGATCCAGCCGGGCGGCTCCATGCGCGATGACGAAGTGATCGCCGCAGCGGACGAGCGCGGCGTGGCGATGGTGCTGACCGGCGTCCGCCACTTCCGGCATTGAGGTCCGGGCCCGGTCCGGGCGGTTGTCACGGGCTGGGCAAACAACCCATCGTGGCATAGCAAGCGCCCGCCCTCTCCCCCGGCCCCTCTCCCACAAGCGGGAGGGGGGAGCCAACCGGCGGCAAGGATTAGCGATAGCGCCAGATCACCATGGGTGTAGCCGTGTGGAGCGCCCGAGGGGCGGGCCACACGGCCCCGCGATGCGAAGCGAGCCGTGAAGGTTTGCCTATCCCGTATGGGGCGCCTTCTTTGCCTACTTTCTTGGCGAGACAAGAAAGTAGGCCGCCGCCCCGCAGGGGTGGTGAAACTGCTTTTGACTTTAAGCCTTTGACTTTGAAGTCAAGCAGTTGCCTTTAGCTACGCCCCCCCCAAAATCCCCAAAAGCAAACTCGGCGCTACAATCCCCCAATCACGCAATCACCCTCATTAGCCGAGCAACAAACCCCATGCGTATCCTCGGCATCGACCCCGGCCTCCGCACCACCGGCTTCGGCGTGCTGGAAAAGCACGGCAACAAGCTAACCTACATCGCCTCCGGCACCATCAAGAGCGACGGCGACAGCGGCTTGCCTGCAAGGCTGAAGACCCTCTTCGACGGCATCAGCGAAGTCACCCGCACCTACGCCCCTGATTGCGCAGCGATCGAGAAGGTGTTCGTCAACGTCAACCCGCAATCCACGCTCCTGCTGGGCCAGGCCCGCGGCGCGGCAATCTGCGGCCTGGTGAGTTACGGCCTGCCGGTGTTCGAGTACACCGCCCTCCAGTTGAAAGTGGCAGTCGTCGGCTACGGCCGCGCCAACAAGGAACAGGTGCAGGAGATGGTGATGCGTCTGCTGAGCTTGACGGGCCGGCCCAGCTCCGACGCCGCGGATGCGCTTGGCATGGCCATCTGCCATGCCAATGGCAGCAATACGCTCGACGCGCTGACCGGGCTGGCTCCGGACCTGATACGCAAGGGCATGCGCGTACGGCGCGGCCGCCTGATCGGCTAAGCCCGGCCTGCACCGGCAAGTCTCTTACAATCGAGCGGTTCCCTGCCAATGGATGCCGCATGCCCCGCTCGTTCCGCGCCTTGAGTTCGTCCCGATCCCTCCGCCTGCCTGCGCTGTTGTCCGCGCTTGCCGCCGCGATCCTCGCCGGCTGCGCGGCGCCGCCTGTTGCCACCGCGCCCGCAACCCCGGCTCCGGGCCCGGCGCCTGCCGCACCCAAGGCCCTGGTGATCGGGCATCGCGGCGCCAGCGCGCTGCGCCCGGAACACACGCTGGCTTCCTACGAGCGTGCCATCGACGACGGCGCCGACGTGGTCGAACCTGACCTGGTGATGACCCGCGACGGCGTGCTGGTGGCCCGCCACGAGAACGAGATCGGCACCACGACCAACGTAGCCGAGCTGCCTCAGTTCGCCAGCCGCAAGCGCATCAAGGTGATCGACGGCGAGCGCCTGGATGGCTGGTTCACCGAAGACTTCACGCTGGCCGAACTGAAGACGCTGCGCGCGCGCGAGCGCATTCCGCAGTTGCGCAAGGCCAATACCCAGTACAACGACAAGTACGACATCCCCACCTTCGATGAAATCATCGAGATGGTTGCCAAGGCTTCGCAGCGCAGCGGACGGGTGATCGGGCTCTATCCGGAAACCAAGCACCCGAGCTATTTCCGCGGCATCGGTCTGCCGCTGGAAGAAAAACTGGTGGCCACGCTGCGGGCACACGCATACACGCGCAGCGCGCCGGTTTTCGTGCAGTCGTTCGAGACCGGCAACCTGCGCGATCTGCACCAGCGCCTGGGCAACAGCATGCCCAACGTAAAGCTCGTGCAATTGGTGGGCGGCGCCAGGAACCGCCCGGCCGACTGGCGCCTGGCCGGCGATACGCGCACGTTCGCCGACATGATGACGCCGGTCGGGCTGCGCGAGGTGGCCAGCTACGCCAACGGCATCGGCCCGGAGAAATCCAACGTGGTGCCGCGCGACGCCAACGGCAACCTCGGCACGCCGACCGCGCTGGTGCGCAGCGCGCACGCCGCCGGGCTGCTGGTCCATCCCTATACCTTCCGCCCGGAGAACAGCTTCCTGCCGCGCAACCTGCGCACCGGCGGCGACGATGCCACGCGCAGTCCCGCCGGCATGGTGCGCGAGGTACAGGCCTTCCTCGCCGCCGATATCGACGGTTTCTTCACTGATGATCCGGCGCTGGGCCGGCAAGCGGTGGACACGCCGGGACGCTAGCCCGGAGCAAACCGGGAAAGCGGCGCGCGGATCGCCGGCGCGCCGCACGCTGGGCTACACTGGCGGGCTTCGCGATGGCGAGGCGCTTCGGGCGCCGCTCCTGTCGCACTTCACTGATTCCAGGCGCGCGCGCCGCAATTCGCAGCAGACACCACACCATGATCGGACGCATCGCCGGCACACTCATCGAGAAGAATCCCCCGCACCTGCTGGTCGATTGCCACGGCGTCGGCTATGAGATCGACGTGCCGATGAGTACGTTCTACAACCTGCCCGCCGTCGGCCAGCCCGTCACCCTGCTGACGCAGCAGATCGTGCGCGAGGACGCGCACCTGCTGTACGGATTCGGCAGCGCCACCGAGCGCAACACCTTCCGCGAACTGATCAAGATCACAGGCATCGGCGCGCGCATGGCGCTGGCGGTGCTCTCGGGGATGTCGGTCAGCGAGCTGGCACAGGCGATCACGCTGCAGGAAGCCGGACGCCTGACGCGGGTGCCGGGCATCGGCAAGAAGACCGCCGAGCGCCTGCTGCTCGAACTCAAGGGCAAGCTCGGCGCCGAGCTTGGCCACGCGCCCGGCAGCACGCCGGTGCACGACAACGCCGTCGATATCCTCAACGCGCTGCTGGCGCTCGGCTATTCGGAGAAAGAGGCGGCGCTGGCCATCAAGCAAGTGCCGGCGGGCACCGGCGTGTCGGACGGCATCAAGCTGGCGCTGAAATCCCTGTCCAAGGGCTGACCGGGCCGGATCGAGGGCAAGCCGGGGGCGCTTCCAGGATTGAGACTGCGCTGGCTGCACCGGGCCCGTGCGGCCGGCGCCGTGCCCGGAAGGGCTACAATCCAACCACTTTGCCCGCACCAGAAACATGATCGAAACCGACAAGCTAGCCACCGACCGGAGCGCCGATCGCGTGATCGCCCCCACCGCCGTCTCCCCCAACGAGGAGGCCTTCGAGCGGGCGCTGCGCCCCAAGCTGCTCGACGAATACGTCGGCCAGGAGAAAGTGCGCGGCCAGCTGGACATTTTCATGCATGCCGCGCGCAACCGCCGCGAAGCGCTCGACCATGTCCTGTTGTTCGGGCCGCCGGGACTGGGCAAGACGACGCTGGCGCACATCATTGCCCGTGAGATGGGCGTCAACCTGCGCCAGACCTCCGGCCCGGTGCTGGAGCGCCCCGGCGACCTGGCCGCATTGCTGACCAACCTGGAAGCCAACGACGTCCTGTTCATCGACGAGATCCACCGCCTCTCGCCGGTGGTCGAGGAAATCCTGTACCCGGCCCTGGAGGACTACCAGATCGACATCATGATCGGCGAAGGCCCGGCCGCGCGCTCGGTCAAGCTCGATCTGCAGCCCTTCACGCTGGTCGGCGCCACCACCCGCGCCGGCATGCTGACCAACCCGCTGCGCGACCGCTTCGGCATCGTCGCGCGGCTGGAGTTCTACACCGCCGAGGAACTGGGCCGCATCGTCACGCGCTCCGCGCAATTGCTGGGTGCCCGCATCGACCCGATGGGCGCGCTGGAAATCGCGCGCCGCGCGCGCGGCACGCCACGGATCGCCAACCGCCTGCTGCGCCGCGTGCGCGACTATGCGGAGGTCAAAGGAGACGGCAACATCACCCGCACCATTGCCGACGCCGCCCTCGCCATGCTAGACGTGGACGCAGTCGGCTTCGACCTGATGGATCGCAAGCTGCTTGAAGCGATCCTGCTCAAATTCAGCGGCGGCCCCGTAGGCGTCGACAACCTTGCCGCCGCCATCGGCGAGGAGCGGGACACCATCGAGGATGTGCTTGAACCCTTCCTGATCCAGCAGGGCTACCTGCAGCGCACGCCACGGGGCCGCATGGCCACTGCCGCCGCCTACCGCCACTTCGGCCTGGCCGCGCCCGGCGAGAGCGTCGAAAGCGGAGAGCTGCCGCCGGCGTAAGCCGGAAATAGCAATCGCTTGCAACCACTCGCCCCCCCCCCCCCCCCCNNGACTTTGACCTTGAAGTCAGCCGGTTGCAGCCCGGTCTCCCCGCAGCCTTTGCGACCGCTTCCTGCAGCCGGGCCACCGCGGGCGGCGTATAGGACTCCTCCTGCCTCTCCCCGCATTAAATACTTTCGAGCCCCGCAGACAATTCTTTTGTCGTGCATTGCCGGCGGCTGCCACCTTGTCCACAATGACTTAGCCCCGACCGCCGAGGCAAGGCGACGCGAGACGCCAGACGGCCGGCTGACTTTTCCCAGACAGGAGAGAGCACATGAATCGACGCCAGTTTGTTACCCGGATGGCGGGATCGGGCCTGGTCGTGGCCACCGCCTTCACCGCGGGCTGCACCACCACCGGCACCAATTCGCCAACCGATGCCGCGGCAAAGAGGCAAGAGATCGACGCGGGCGCCGATGGCGCAATCAACCGGCTGTTTTCGACGGTCGATGGCTCGCGCGAACTGGCCTCGCGCGCGCAAGGGATCCTGATTTTCCCGCGCGTGCTGTCGGCGGGCCTGGGGATCGGCGGCGAATACGGCGAAGGGGTGCTGCGCTCCAAGGGAGCGTCGGTGGGCTATTACCGCACCACCTCGGGCATGATCGGCCTGACGGCAGGCGGCCAGTCCAAGTCCATGGTGCTGATGTTCATGACGCCCGAGGCCTACAACAAGTTCGTCAACAGCAGCGGCTGGACGGTCGGCGCCGATGCCAGCGTGGCGCTCGCCAAAGTCGGGGCCAATGGCAAGATCGATACCATTTCCGGCCAGCAGCCGGTGATCGGCTTCGTGCAGACCAATGCGGGCCTGATGTTCGACATATCGCTGGATGGCGCCAAGATCGGCAAGCTGAGCATCTAGCTCCGGGCCATGTCGGTCAGCCCTGGCCTCCGGGCCAGGGCTACGTTCGCCTGCGTGACAGGCACGGTGTTTGCGTGGCTGGCATAATCGCGGCAAAGCCGCCCCCGGAACACCCCGATGACCACGTCCACCGCCACGCCCGGTCACACCGGGCGCGTCTACCGTTACTACGACCTCGTGATGGTGGCGTTCGTCACGGTCCTGCTTTGCTCCAATCTGATCGGCGCGGCCAAGGCGGCCCAGGTCACGCTGCCGTGGATCGGCCCGGTGACCTTCGGCGCGGGCGTGCTGTTCTTCCCGATTTCCTATATTTTTGGCGACGTGCTGACCGAAGTGTACGGCTACGGGCGCGACCGCCGCGTGGTCTGGGCCGGTTTCGCCGCCCTGGCGTTCGCCACCTTCATGAGCCTGGTGGTGCTGAAGATGCCGGTGGCGCCCTTCATGGGCGACTACCAGAAAAGCCTGGAAGATGTATTCGGCAATACCTGGCGCATCGCGCTGGGCTCGCTGATCGCGTTCTGCTGCGGCAGTTTCGCCAACAGCTACGTGCTGGCCAGGATGAAGCTGTGGACCGAAGGCCGCTGGCTGTGGACGCGCACCATCGGCTCCACGCTGGCCGGCGAACTGGTCGATTCCTCGCTGTTCTACGTGATCGCCTTCTACGGCATCTGGCCGCTGGAAAAGGTGATCCAGGTTGCCATCGCCCAGTACATCCTCAAGACCGGCTGGGAAGTGGTGATGACGCCGGTCACCTACAAGGTGGTGCGATTCCTCAAGCACGCCGAGCGCGAAGACTACTACGACCGCAACACCAATTTCACGCCCTTCCGCCTGCGCGTCTGACGGGCAGCGGCCAGCGGCCAGCGGCTAAGGGACCCGGCGGTCGACCTCGTCCAGGGTTAGCGCTTCGAGGTGGCCCACGTCGGCCCATTGCATGACCGTCAGCCGCACGCTGTCGCAGCGCAGGCGGTTGATGCTGGCGTTAAGCAGTTCGTGCCGGCGCGGCGCCTCCAGCGTCATGTCGTTGGCCTCGCGATACAGGCAGTCCAGCACGCCGCCGTGCGCCACCAGCGCGATGCGCTCGCCGGGATGGCGGCGCCCCAGCGCCAGCGCGGCTTCCACCGCGCGCTCATGGAAGGCCAGCAAGGACTCCCCGCCATCGGGCGCATAGTCGGGGATGCGCGCCTGCCACCTGGCGAAATCCTCGGGCAATTGTTCGGCCACTTCCGCGTAGGTCATGCCTTCGAGCGCACCGTAGCAGCGTTCGCGCAGGCGGGGATCCGGCCGCACTGCGAGGCCGAGCGCCTCGGCCAGCGGCGCCGCCGTCTGCATTGCGCGCGACAGGTCGCTGGCGTAGACCGCGTCGATCGGCTCTGCCGCCAGCGCCTGGGCCAGCGCACCCGCCTGTGCCACGCCAGTGGCGTTGAGCGGGATGTCGAGCTGCCCTTGCAGGCGCCGCTCGCGGTTCCAGGCGGTCTCACCGTGACGGATCAGGATCAGGTGGGTGAAGGCCAGCGAATGCGGCCCGGGCAATTGCGACATGCCGTTTCCTTTACGCGACGCTACGCGGTCTCGTGGCGGCCCTGGCAGACAGTACCTTCGCACCGCCTGCCGGTAGCTTACTGTGCCGGGTGGCCGGCGAGCTTCGGATTGAGGGTATAGGTGCCCGTGATCGCTGCCTGCGCCAGCACGTGGCCCTGGATCGCTTCGCGCACCTGCGCCCCCGTGAAGGTGCCCTCCAGCGGCAGGCGGTCGAGGTCAAGCGCGTAGACCGTGAACACGTAGTGGTGCACCAGGGTGTCGTTCCACGGGGGGCAGGGGCCGTCGTAGCCGTAGTAATCGCCCTTCATGTCCGGGTCGCCGGCGAACCAGCCGGTGTAGTCGTTCACGCCGTGGCGCAGGCCGCCCGCGGCGGCGGTGCCGCCGGCTGCCTCGGGGCCCGGCTTGCCGCGAGCGATCACGCCATCGCTGTGGCTGCCGGCCGAGATCGTGCGCAGGCCGGGCGGAATATCCACCAGCACCCAGTGGAAGAAGTCCACGCGCGGCAGCGAGGCGGGCACTTCGCGCCCTTCCTGGTTGACGTCGTCGCCACGGCTGGGCACGTCGCGGTCATGGCAGATCACCACAAAGGAACGCGTCTCGGCCGGGGCTTCATCCCAGTGCAGGTCGGGATTGCGGTTGCTCGACAGCGTCACGTGCGTGGCGGGATCGATCGCGCAGAAGGCGAATTCGACGGGAATGGGCCCGTTGTCGGCAAAGGCCTTGCTCCAGAGTTTCATGTGTCTCTCCTTGCTGGTAGGCGCCGCGCGCGGCGCGGCGTGCGGGATCAGGCCGTGGCCGGTCCCGGCGGTGAGGTAAGGCGGTAGCTGAGTTGTAGCAGGCCGTCGTCGAAAGCGCGATGCGCCTCCAGGCGCCAGTCAGAACGCCCGCTGCCGGCGAACAGGGCAATGCCCCGCCCCAGCACGATGGGATGGACGAACAGTTCCATCGCATCGACCAGGCCGGCGGCCAGGCAAGCCTGCGCCACCTGCGCGCCGCCGAGCAGCCAGATGTGCCCGTCGCGGTCCTTGTGCTCATGCTTGAAGCGGGCCAGCCATTGCTGCACCGGCTCGGCCTCCTGTTCGATCCGCCAGGGGCCGCCTTCGGGCCGTGCCAGCGGCCCGGCGCTGCTGCTGAATACATGGAAGGGGCGGTCGCCATAGGACCACGGCCCGAAGCCAAGGCTCTGCTCGTAGGTGACACGGCCCGACACGATACGGTCGACGCTGGCGAGGAAGGGCTCGAAGCCGTAGTCGCCGGCGGTAAACAGCCAGTCCACCCCGCCGTCGGGCGAGGCGATCATGCCGTCGAGGCTGGTGGCGATGAAAAGGGTAACGTTCTGGGTCATGGGCGATCCGGTGGGCGCGGCGGCTACGGCATCAGCGCGCGGCGGCGGGCGGTACCCGCAGCCAGAACGTGACGGGCCCGTCATTGACCAGGCTGACCTGCATCATGGCGCCGAACTCGCCGGTCTGCACCTCGCCGTGCGCGGCACGCGCCCTGGCCACGAAATGGTTGTAGAGGCGTTCGCCGGCCGCCGGCGCCGCGGCCGGTGTGAAGCTTGGCCGCGTGCCGCTGTTGGTATCGGCGGCCAGCGTGAACTGCGACACCACCAGCAGGCCGCCGCGCGTACCGCGGCCATCGATGTCCTGCACCGGCAGGTTCATCTTGCCGTCGGTGTCGGAGAACACGCGGTAGGTCAGCAACTTGGCGAGCAGGCGCTCGGCCTGCGCCTCGGTATCGCCGCGCTCGGCGCACACCAGCGCCAGCAGCCCGGCGCCGATCTCGCCGGTGGTCCGTCCGCCGACGGTGACGCGGGCCTGTGCGACCCGCTGGATCAGCGCGATCATGCGCGGTTCCCGGCCGGGCTCAAGCCAGCGTCACGCGCGCGAAACGGCGCTTGCCCACCTGTACCACATAAGTGCCGGCAGCCACCTTCAAACCCTTGTCGGTGACGATGGCGCCGTCGATCTTGACGCCGCCCTGCTCGATATTGCGGTTGGCTTCCGAGGTGGACGGCACCAGGTTGGCCTGCTTGAGCAACTGGGCGATGCCCAGCGGCGCGCCGGTCAGACTGACCGCGGGGATATCGTCGGGCACACCGCCGCGCGCGCGGTGGTTGAAATCTTCCAGCGCGCGGTCGGCATCGGCGGCGCTGTGGAAGCGCGTGACGATCTCCTGCGCGAGCATCACCTTGCAGTCGCGCGGGTTGCGGCCCAGGGAAATCTCCTGCTTCATCAGGTCGATCTCGCTCATGGGCCGGAACGACAGCAGCTCGAAGTACTTCCACATCAGGTCATCCGAGATGCTCATCAGCTTGCCGAACATCTCGCCCGGCGCTTCGGCCACGCCGATGTAGTTGCCCTTGGACTTGGACATCTTCTCCACGCCGTCCAGGCCCACCAGCAGCGGCATGGTCAGGATGCACTGCTGCTCCTGGCCGTATTCCTTCTGCAGTTCGCGTCCGACCAGCAGGTTGAACTTCTGGTCGGTGCCGCCAAGCTCCAGGTCGGCCTTGAGCGCGACGGAATCGTAGCCCTGCATGAGCGGATAAAGGAACTCATGCACCGAAATGGGAATCCCAGTGCGGAACCGTTTGGTGAAGTCGTCGCGCTCCATCATCCGCGCCACGGTGTACTTGGCGGCCAGCTGGATCATGCCGCGCGCGCCCAGCGGGTCGCACCACTCGCTGTTGTAGCGGATCTCCGTCCTGGCCGGATCGAGCACCAGGCTGGCCTGGCTGTAGTAGGTCTGGGCATTCGCCTCGATCTGCTCGCGGGTCAGCGGCGGACGGGTGGCGTTGCGCCCGGAAGGATCGCCGATGGTGGAAGTGAAGTCGCCGATCAGGAAAATCACCTGGTGGCCCAGGTCTTGCAACTGTCGCAGCTTGTTGAGCACCACCGTGTGGCCGATATGGATATCGGGCGCGGTCGGGTCCAGGCCCAGCTTGATGCGCAGCGGCACACCGGTGGCCTCGCTGCGCGCGAGCTTCGCCAGCCATTCGGATTCGACCAGCAGTTCGTCGCAACCGCGTTTGGACACCTCCAGGGCGTGCATCACGGAGGGCGTGAGGGGGTAGGAGGTGGCAGCGCCGGAGGAAACTTCAGTCATGACGTAAGTCTTTGAAAAACATGAGAATTCAGACGGGGGCTCAAAAACGGCTTGCGGCCGGTTTTGGTATAATCCGCGCTTCTTGTGCAGACGGGAACAATCCCGTTGGCCAACCGCCATTCTAGGCGGCAAACCAATATGGCAGGCGCCGCACCTCGGGGGAGGAAGGCAGACGAGGCAAAAAATCGTCGCGGCAGCGCAGCCCGAACCAAAGAGTGAATTTTACGTGATGTGGTCCAGACTCCGCGAAGTTTTCGCGCGTGAACTGGTGGTTCTAGTCGATCCGACCAACGCCCTGCACGCCCGAAGGCGCAAGCAGTTGACGGCAGCGGTTGGCACGGTGTTCACGCTGGGCATGGCCGCCGCCATGGGCGTGGCCCCCCGTAACGCTTACGACGACCCCCATGCTCCACGTGTACGGGAGGCCATCCGGCTGCCGGATTTGCGCGCCCAGCTTGAACAGCTTACCGAAACCGACGCCACCTTTGTGCGCGAGGAGCGCATGCAGCGCGGCGACACCATTGCCAGCCTGCTCAAGCGGCTCGGCGTGGACGACCCCGATGCGCAGGCCTTTATCCGCCGCAACACCACGGCGCGCGGCCTGTTCGCGCTCAACCCCGGCCAGACCGTGCAGGCCGAGGTCGACGAGAACAACCTGCTGATGTCGCTGCAGGCCAACCTCGGGGGTGACGCAAAGGCCTCGCGCGAACTGGTCATCGAGCGCGTAGGCGACGACGAACCGGTCTACAAGGCGCGCGTGCAATCGGTGAAAAACGAACTGCACTACGAGATGCTGTCCGGCGCGATCGCCACAGGCGGCTTCTTCAAGGCCATGGATGCAGCCAGCGTGCCCGACGACATCGTGCAGCAGATGCTCTCGATCTTCTCCGGCGTAATCGACTTCCATCACGACATCACCAGCGGCGACCGCTTCCGCATCGTGTACGAAGCCGGCTTCCGCGACGGCACTTTTGTGCGCAATGGCCGGGTGGTCGCGGTCGAGCTGATCAACAACAACCAGCTGCACCAGGCGCTCTGGTATGCCCCGGAAGGCAGCACGCAGGGCGCTTACTACACCTTTGACGGTCGCAGCATGAAGCGGCCGTTCCTGCGCTCGCCGGTGGAGTTCTCGCGCGTATCGTCGGGCTTCGGCGGACGCGACCACCCGCTGCACCATCAATGGGCACAGCACAAGGGCGTGGACTTTGCCGCGCCTTCAGGCACCAAGGTCATGGCCGCGGGCGACGGCCAGGTCGAGTTTGTCGGCCAGCAGAACGGTTACGGCAACATCGTCATCCTCAAGCACCATAGCGGCTACTCCACCTTCTACGCCCACCTGTCCGGCTTTGCCAACATGCAGCGCGGGCAGCGCGTGTCGCAGGGGCAGATCATCGGCTACGTTGGCCAGACCGGCTGGGCCACCGGCCCGCACCTGCACTATGAGTTCCGCGTCAACGACGTGCCGCTGAACCCGCTGGCCATCGCCGCGCTCGACACGCCCGCGCTGTCGGGCCCGGCGCGCCAGCAGTTCCTGAGCTATACGAGCGAGATGCTGAGCCGCATCAACGCGCTGCGCACCTACAACGTGGCTTCCGCCAACAACTAAACGAGCCGCAGCCAGCATGCAGACCGCACCCCCGGATTGCTTTATCGGCATCATGTCCGGCACCAGCATGGACGGCGCGGACGGCGTGCTGGTGGATTTCTCGGGACCGCGTCCCGCGGTCCTCGCGGCCGCCCACCAGCCCTTCCCGGCCGAACTGCGCGAGGCCTTCGCGGCGCTGCAGCAGCCCGGCGACGATGAAATCCACCGCGAGGCGCTGGCCGCCAACGGGCTGGCGCGCGTCTATGCAGCTTGTGTGGCGACGCTGCTGCGCCATGCCGGCATGGCACCGTCCGCCATCGCGGCGATCGGCGCGCATGGCCAGACCGTGCGCCACCGGCCCGGCCTCTATGATGGCATCGGCTATACGCGCCAGAGCCAGCAGCCGGCCTTGCTGGCCGAGCTTGCCGGCATCGATGTGGTGGCCGATTTCCGCAGCCGCGACGTGGCCGCCGGCGGTCAGGGCGCGCCCCTGGTACCAGCGCTGCACCAGGCCCTCTTCGGCGATGCAGCCGAGACGCGGGTGGCCTGCAATATCGGCGGCATTTCCAATATCAGTGTGCTGCCCGCCACTGGCGAAAACGATGCGGCACGTCCCGTCACCGGCTTCGACTGCGGCCCGGGCAATGTGCTGCTCGACTACTGGATCGACCGGCACCACGGCCTGCCCTACGACGCCGACGGCGCGTGGGGAACCAGCGGCAAGGTTGACCAGGCCTTGCTGGCGCGCCTGCTTGCCGAGCCCTACTTCAGCGTGGCCCCGCCCAAGAGCACCGGCCGAGACCTCTTCCATCCCGCCTGGCTGGAGAGCCATCTCGCCCTGCTCGGCCAGCTGCTTGATCCCGCCGACGTGCAAGCCACGCTGGCCGCGCTGACGGCCGAGGCCATCGCCCGCGATGTCCGCGCGCACGCGCCCGACGCCGTGCGGCTGATCGTCTGCGGCGGCGGCGCCCGCAATCGCTTCGTGATGGCGCTGCTCGCGCGGGCGCTCCCCGGCGTGACGGTGCAAAGCTCGGACGACTTCGGCGTACCGGTATCGCAAGTGGAAGGCATCGCCTTTGCCTGGCTGGCGCGCCAGATGCTGCGGCGCGCACCCGGCAATGTGCCGACCGTCACCGGCGCGGCCGGTCCGCGCGTATTGGGCGCGCTCTACCCGCGATAGCGCGCGGGCATCTCCACCGCTATGCCGGCTCGGCGTGCCCTGCCTCGCAAGCCCACTGGATGAACGCCTCGGCGACCGGCGAAGGCCGCATTGCCGGCGAACGCGCCAGCACTACGCGCTGGGGCGCCACGGCTTCGCGCAACGGCAGGCAGACGATGGGTCGGCCGTCATAGCTGTGATCGCCCGCCGGCCGCGTGCACGACAGGGCTACGCCATAGCCATGCGCCACCAGCCCGCGCTGCATCTCGAAGGTCTGCGTGTATTGGTGCAGTTGCGGCCGCAGGCCATGTGCCCAGAACAGCGAGAGGAAGTACTCGCGTGTCTGCGCGATGTCCTCCAGGATCAGCCGCTCGCCTGCCAGGTCCTTCAGGCTCACGCTCGGCTGCCCGGCCAGTGCATGGCCGGCGGGCAGCAACGCGTAGGGCTCCAGCCGGGCCAGTATCCAGCGCGGGATGCGCTGGTCGAAACCAAGATCGTAGGTCAGCGCCAGTTCCGCCTTTCCGGCGGTGAGCGCGCGGTGCACCATGGCCAGGTCGGCTTCGAACAGGGTGACGGCAACGTGCGGATGCAGGCGGCGGAATCCGGCCAACAGCCGGGGCGCGTAATAGGCGCCGAGGTCCTGGAAACACGTCAGCGAAAGCTGCCCGCTCAGGCCACGCGCCGCCTCTCCGGCACCCTCCGTGGCCAGGCCGGCCGCCAGCGCCAGGATATCGCGCGCGCGCCCGAGCAGCCTTTGTCCCGCCGGCGTCAATTCCAGCCCGCGGCTCACCTGACGCCGGAACAAGGTTTCGCCCAGCACCACTTCGAGCTGGGCCACCGCCTGTGACACCGAGGGCTGCGATACGTGACGGGCGCGAGCCGCGGCGCTGATGCTGCCGTGCTCTGCGGCGGCGACGAAGTACTCAAGCTGGCGGAAGGAGAACGCGATCATGATTTCCTATACTACAACATAGGAAATATATTCTTTTCCTATTAATGCCCTGGCCCGATACTCGTCCCAGACCAGCCACCCAAGGGACCATCATGCAAATCACTGCAGCCGACATCGAGACCTACCAGCGCGACGGCGCCCTGGTACTGCGCGGCGCCTTCGCCGATTGGGTGACTTCGCTGCTTGAAGGGTTCGAGCAGAATCTCGCCGAGCCCGGCCCCTTCGCCATCGAGAACGTAGGTACCGGCGAACGCGGCCGCTTCTTCGAGGATTACTGTAACTGGCAGCGCATCGCGCCCTTCGCCGGATTCATCCAGCACTCCCCGGCCGCTGCGATCGCCGGGCAGATCATGCAGGCCGAGGCGGTCCAGGTGTTCCACGAGCACATCCTGGTCAAGGAACCCGGCACGGCCAAGCCCACGCCCTGGCACCAGGACCTGCCTTATTACTGCGTGGACGGACTGCAGACCGCGAGCTACTGGATCCCGCTGGACCCGGTCACCACGGCCAACACCTTGCGCGTGGTGCTGGGCTCGCACCGCTGGCCCAAACTGGTGCGGCCAAAGCGCTGGGCCAGCAATGAGAATTTCTATGCCGGCGACGACCAGTTCATGGAGATGCCGGACGTGGACGACGGCAGCCACGCCATCCTGATGCCGGAACTGGAGCCGGGAGATGCCGTGGTATTCGACTTCCGCACGGTGCATGGCGCCGCGGGCAATACCGGCACGGGGCGCCGCCGCGCCTTCTCGGCCCGTTTCCTGGGCGACGACGTGCGCTACCTGGAGCGGCCGGGGCGCACCTCGCCGCCCTTCCCTGGAATCGGGCTGCGCAGCGGCGAGCGGATGCGCGAGGACTGGTTTCCGGTTGTGTGGCGCCGGGCCCAATAAGCCCTCGGCGGTCCTGAGCGATAAAAAAGCGCACCCGAGGTGCGCTTTTTTATTGCCGCGGAATCCGCGGCGCTCTGGCGAGCCTTACACCGAGAACGAAGAGCCGCAGCCGCAGGTGGTGCTTGCGTTGGGGTTCTTGATCACGAACTGGGCGCCGTTGATGTCTTCCTTGTAATCGATCTCCGCGCCCACCAGGTACTGGTAGCTCATCGAATCGATCAACAGCGTGACGCCGTTCTTGTCCAGCGTGGTGTCGTCCTCGTTCACCTCTTCATCGAAGGTGAAGCCGTACTGGAAGCCGGAACAACCGCCGCCCTGCACGAACACGCGCAGTTTCAGATCGGCATTGCCCTCTTCCTCGATCAACTGCTTGACCTTGTCGGCAGCGCTGTCGGTAAAGACGAACGGGGCCGGCATGTCCTCGGTAACGGGTGCCTCTGCGACTGCGTTCATGGGGTTCTCCTATTTAGATACGCCTGTATTTTAAGCGCTCTAGCAAGATCGTGCCGAAACCCTGTGAATTCAAGGGGTTCTGCTGCCTGGACTGACCGGGAATGCGGTATCAGGCGGATTCCTGCGCACCCGAGGCAAGGAGCAGGTTGGGGAGTGCCTTGGGTTCGCCGCCGCCCAGCGGCACCAGACGTCCCTCCACCAACGCGCCCTGGTGCATTTCCAGCGCAGCGTAGTGCACTTCACCTTGCACGCGCGCGTGCGGTTGCAACTCCAGCAGTTCGGTAGCGTGCACCGGGCCGGTGACGGTACCGTTCAGGATCAGGTGGCCGACGCGGACTTCGCCCTCGACCACGCCTTTTTCGCTGATGACCAGCATGCTGGTCTGATCAGCGGCAGCCGTCACATTGCCGCGCACCCGTCCATCCAGGCGCAGGCCACCCGAGAATGTCAGGTCGCCCTCGATCACGCTGTGCTGGCCGATCAGGGTATCGATCGCCAGGCCTTTCTTCTTGGAAAACAACATAGGTCCCTCTTCTCGTTGCTGGCCCAGCGCAAGCCTCACGGCATTGCCGTCTGGGTCGCGCGCAACTGACCGTTTTGCAAAATTCGTACCGTCACTGCCCGCGCTACGGCACCGGCGGGCAGCGCGAAAGCGCCTTCGATCCGCTGGTAATGCGTCAGGCGCAAGCCCGGCAGCGCGCTGGTCCCGGCTTCGGGCAGGCTCATAGTGACCGGCTTGCCATCCCTCACCAGCGAAACGACCAACTGTAACTCACCCCGGAACTCCGGCAAGGATGAAAAAGCCTTGGATCCGCCCTGCATTATCAGCAAGCGATAATGCACTTTCCGTGTGTCGGCTTCATCGAGACTGACGCGAAAACTCCGGACATGGATGCCGGAGGTATTGCCGCTGGCCGGCAGCAGGCTTTCAAAGAAGGCCAGATCCTCCTTGACCTGGGCCACCTCGCCTTCCGCCGCCTTCAACTGCTGGGCCAGGCCTTCCTGGGCGGCACGCGCCATCTGCAGCTGCGCTTCAGCCGTATTGGCCACCGCCTGCAAGCGTTCACGCTGCGCCTCCATCGACGCCACCTGCTGCCGCAGCGCCGCGTTCTCGGCCGTCAGGTCCGGCGCCGCGCCCGTCAGCCGCCGGCCGGCGTCCTACGCCCACCCTGCGACAAGCGCCCCGACAACGACACAGCACCGCAGCCAGCGCGCGCAACGGCCACGGCAGATGCGAACGCACCGCCAGGCGCCTGGACAGCGAGCTCCGGCGCGGGCGCAGCAAACGGTACTTCATGCGCCACGGGTACACAGCGCAGGCAGGCCGGCGCGGTGCGGGTTGTCTGGCCAACGGCTCATCGGCGGGTTCTCCGGGCGACAGGAGCAGGGATTGTATCCGGGGAGATGCAAAGTATTTGTAAAAGGTGGTTAAAACCCGTCATTGAGCGCAACTCCCGCGTCCTGCACGGCAAAAAAAAACCGCACGGCGAACCGTGCGGTTTTTTCTTGCGCAGCCAGATCCGGCTGCACCGGATCCGCCGAACACACATTAACGCTTCGAGAATTGCTTCCGACGACGCGCCTTGTGGAAACCAACCTTCTTACGTTCCACTTCACGCGCATCGCGCGTGACGAAACCGGCCTTGGACAGCGTCGGCTTCAAAGTGGCATCGTAGTCGATCAGTGCACGGGTGATGCCGTGGCGCACTGCGCCGGCTTGACCCGTTTCACCGCCGCCGGTCACGTTGACCTTGATGTCGAAGGTCTCTACGTTGGCAGTCAGTTCGAGCGGCTGGCGCACGATCATCAGCGAGGTTTCGCGAGCGAAATATTCACTGATGGGCTTGCCGTTGACGATGATATCGCCCTTGCCCGACTTGATGAAGACGCGAGCCACGGCGCTCTTGCGGCGGCCAGTACCGTAATTCCAATTTCCGATCATGGATGGCCCCCTTAGATTTCCAGCGCCTTAGGCTGCTGTGCTTCATGCGGATGATCAGCTTCGGCGTAAACCTTCAGCTTCTTGATCATTGCATAGCCCAGCGGGCCCTTCGGCAACATGCCCTTGACAGCTTTTTCCAGGGCGCGGCCCGGGAAACGCTGCTGCATCTTGCCAAACGTCGTTTCGTAAATGCCGCCCGGGTAGCCCGAGTGACGATAATACTTCTTGTCGGTTTCTTTGGTACCCGTGACACGCAGCTTGGCTGCGTTGACGATGATGATGTAATCACCCGTGTCGACGTGCGGAGTAAATTCCGGCTTGTGCTTGCCGCGCAGTCGGCGTGCCACTTCGCTGGCAACACGGCCGAGGACTTTGTCCGTCGCGTCAATCACGTACCAGTCGCGCTTAACCTCTGCAGGCTTTGCGGAAAAGGTCTTCATGATTTTTCCTGAGACTTTGTAGAACCTGCCCGAAACATGACTTGCGTCGTCGGTCGACCCTTAGGATCTGACCTTCCTGCTTGTGTGTGCAGGCTCTCCCTGAATTCTTTCCCGCGGGCATGACGGAAAAGCCGACGAGTATACTGCGGAATCAGGCACAAGTACAAGCAAAGTTGGGGGATTGCGTCAAGATGGTGCCATCCCTGCCGCCGGTGGTTCGTCGCCAAACCGATAGCGACGGCCAGAAGCAGCGCAACGAGCACTTGGCTGGCCCGGCGCGCTTGCGCAGGCGGGCGCAGAATAAAAAAAACCCAAGCTATCGAGCTTGGGTTTGAATCCACCAAAGGAGGAGGGTGGAGGAGACACTGGGAGATCGACGGGGCTGGCTCGTGGTGCGGTTCGCTTTCGCACTCTGCGACGCCGTGTGCGCCGTCGTTCAATGATTCAAATTATACACGAGCGCCTTCGCAGCGCAAGGAAATTTGCAGTGCGAAATGTCATTCCGCATTGTAAAAAATTATCAGAGCACAGGATTGAAATTTTTATCCAATACAATCAAATAGTTAGATGAGATGTTCGTTATCAGCGTACTGTCATCTTAGAGGAAAACTTCAGTTTTCGGCAAAATAGCCGAATTACGGCACTTCCGGACAAGTGCCCTATACTCAAAAAAGCAAGTTTCGAAATCGCGTGTTCGTGATCGAATGCGCACCCACCAGAACGCAGGAACGAACAAAATGGAATGCAAAGTGACTTGGATGGGCACCGACGGCATGAGCTTCGTGGCCGAGACGGGCAGCGGCCATATCGTGGCCATGGACGGCGCGCCCGAAGGCGGTGGCCACAACCTGGCGCCGCGTCCGATGGAAATGGTATTGCTGGGTACAGGGGGTTGCACCGCCTATGACGTGGTGCTGATCCTGAAGCGCGGCAGGCAAGACGTGCGCGGCTGCAGCGTGAAGCTCGAAGCCGAGCGTGCCGGCGAGGATCCCAAGGTGTTCACCCGGATCAACTTCCACTTCACGGTCAGCGGCAAGAACCTGAACCCCACCACCGTCGAGCGCGCCATCCAGTTGTCGCACGACAAGTATTGCTCGGCCTCGATCATGCTGGCCAAGACGGCGGAAATCACGCATACGGTGGAGATCGTCGAGGCATAAGCCCCACACGGCAGGCCCGGCCAGCGCGCGCCCATGCGGATGGGCGGCTGGCCACGCCAGGAAATTCGAGAAGCAAAGCAGGCCGATAAGCCGGATTCTGTGCGCACCGGCTTCCTTGCGGTTGCCGGCACGTGACAATCATTCCTCTAGGCCGCCCGTTACCGACCGGCTCAAGCTCCCTACCCGCAGGCTCAGCGGGCCGCCTCAATGCCTGCCTATTTGGGATTGCTCCAGGTGGAGGTTACCGCGTTTCACCCTTCCCACCGGGCGAACCCGGTGGCAAGACTCGTCTCTGTGGCCCTATTCCGCACGTTGCCGTGGATGGCTATTAGCCAACACCCTGCCCTGTGGAGTCCGGACTTTCCTCCCCTTGCACACCTTGCGGGTGCAAGCAGCGATTGTCTGGCCTGCTTTGCGGCCCGCAGTCTAACACCGATTGGCCGCCTGGCCCGCAAAACCGCCACCCGCGCGCCTTGCCCGCTAGGCCGCCTGGGCGCGGCGCCCCCTGCGGAACACGCTGGTATCCGCGTAAAAGGCCGGATCGCAATTGGCTTCGCACCAGCCGGGGATGCCCAGCACCGGTAATGGCGCAAAGCGGCCGCTGTGCAGTTCGGCGGCCTCGAGCGAGGCGCACACGGAATCGTCCAGCGAGCCGGGCAGCGCCGCGCCGGCTTCCGGCGGAACGGCCAGCGGCCAGGCGTGCGCGGTCAGGGCCTTGTAGGGCCGCACCAGTTTTTCCATCAGGGCGTGACCGAAGGGCACCACGCTGCAGCTGGCGCCGTCGCCGTCCGCGTCGCCGCCACCCACCCAGACCGCTCGCCGCGCCACGAACAGATGCTCCCAGCCAAAGCCGCGCAGCACGGATTCCATGCCGCTATCGGCACTCAGGAAGAGGACAGCGTTTTCGTCGAACAAGGTGGCGGCATCGCGCAGGCTGCCGCGGCGGCTTTGCACGCCAGTCGCGGCGATGGCGTGGGCCTGCAACCGGTTCAGCACGCGCTTGGACCGGGGAAAATGCAGCCAGATCAGGGCATTGAAGAAGTCGTGCAGGTTGTCGCGCGTCGGCACGGCACCGGTAGCGAAAATATACGCCTCGTAGGCGGTGCCTGCCGGCAGCTCCGCTTGCGGCACGAAGCGCAAGGGCACGCCGCGGGCATTGCGCAACGCGAGCCGCGCGGCTATTTCGCTGAGGGCAGCGCGCAAGTCGGCGCCGCCCTGCAGCGCAGCGGCAAGCGCCGTGCCGTGCGCGGCGAAGGGGCGGAACCATGGCCGGGCCCAGTCGACCTCCGCCACCGCTGCGGCCAGCTGGGTCCCGGCGGCCGCATCATGTGAAGCTGAGGTGGCCCGGCCTTGGTTCTTCACTTCCACTACAGCATCCGCTTCCGCTTTGCCAGCGCGGCTTAGCGGGCCTTCCAGCGCAGTGTTTCACCACCACGCAGCGGGACCAGGGTGGTATCGCCGTAGGGCAGTTCGGCCGGCAGTTGCCAGTTCTCGCGGCTCAGGGTGAGCGTGCCGCTGTTGCGCGGCAGGCTGTAGAAGGCCGGGCCATTGAAGCTCGCAAAGGCTTCCAGCTTGTCCAGCGCGCCCGCCGCCTCAAAGGCTTCCGCGTACAACTCCATGGCGTGCAGCCCGGTATAGCAACCGGCGCAACCGCAGGCGTGTTCCTTCAGGCCGCGTGCGTGGGGTGCGCTGTCGGTACCGAGGAAGAAGCGCGGGCTGCCCGATACCGCCGCGGCAACCAGGGCCTCGCGATGGGTCTCGCGCTTGAGCACCGGCAGGCAGTAATAGTGCGGGCGGATGCCGCCGGTGAAGATGGCGTTGCGGTTGTACAGCAGGTGATGCGCGGTGATGGTGGCGGCGACCGGGCCTTCGGCGTCGCGCACGTACTCAGCGGCGTCCTTGGTGGTGATGTGCTCGAAGACCACTTTCAGGGCGGGGAAGTCGCGGCGCAGCGGCATCATCACCTGGTCGATAAAGACGGCCTCGCGGTCGAAGATATCGATTGCCGGGTCGGTCACTTCGCCGTGCACCAGCAGCGGCAGGCCAACGCGCTGCATGGCTTCGAGCGCGGCGGCGCAGTGGCGCAGGTCGGTCACGCCGGCATCGCTATTGGTAGTGGCGCCGGCGGGATACAGCTTGACCCCGTGCACGAAGCCGCTGGCCTTGGCCGCGACGATCTCCTCGGCACTGGTCTTGTCCGTCAGGTACAGCGTCATCAGCGGCTCGAATGCCAGCCCCGCCGGCAGCGCGGCCAGGATGCGGTCGCGGTAGGCCGCGGCCTGCGCCACCGTAGTCACGGGCGGCTTCAGGTTGGGCATGATGATGGCACGGGCAAACTGGCGCGCGGTGTCGGGCAGGACGGCCGCCAGGGCCGTGCCGTCGCGCAGGTGGAGGTGCCAGTCGTCCGGGCGGGTGATGGTGAGAGTCTGGGTCATGGCTTCGGAGGGAACCAGCCGCCGGTTACGGCTGGCTCTTTTCTTGGGATTACAGAATCAGGATGGCGCGGTAGTCATTCACATTGGTGCGCGTGGGGCCGGTCACCACGAGATCGCCCGCGGACTCGAAGAAGCCCCAGGCGTCATGCGCGTCGAGCCGGGCACGTGCCGGGGCGCCGGCGGCCCGCGCGCGGTCTAGCGTGGACGGGTCCAGCAACGCGCCGGCATTGTCCTCGGAGCCGTCAACGCCGTCGGTGTCGGCCGCGATGGCGTACACATTATCGGCGCCGTCCAGTTCCAGCGCCAGCGACAGCAGGAACTCCGAGCAACGCCCGCCACGGGGCTTTGCGGCCGCCCCGCCACCGCCCTGCGGCAGCGTGACGGTGCATTCACCGCCGGAAATCAGTGCCACCGGGACCGCGAACGGCGCATTGTACGCGCGAATCTCGCGGACCAGCGCAGCATAGACGCGCGCCACTTCCTGTGCCTCGCCCGTCACCGTGTCGCCCAGCACCACCGGCTGAATACCCTGCGCGCGGAAGTGATCCGCAGCGGCCACCAGGCTGCCATGGGCAGTGGCGATGACGCGGTTTTCGACCCGCGCGAACAGCGGATCGCCGGGCTTGGGCGTTTCCGCCACTTCGCCGCGGGCGCCGCGTTCGAGGTAGTCCTGCACCACCGGCGGCACCACCGCGCCGTAGCGGCGCAGGATAGCCAGCGCATCCGCATAGGTGCTCGGATCCGGGACGGTGGGGCCGGACGCAATCGCGCTCGGGTCGTCCCCGGCCACATCGGACACGATCAGCGTGGTCACGGGAGCGCGGCTGGCCTGGGCAAGCCGCCCGCCCTGGATGCGCGACAGGTGCTTGCGCACGATGTTCATGTCCGTGATAGGGGCGCCGCAGCGCAACAGTTCCTGCGTCGTGGCCTTGAGGTCCGCCATGGCGATGCCCTCGGCGGGCAGCGACAGCAGGCTTGAGCCACCGCCCGAAACCAGCACGATCAGGCTGTCCCCGGGGCCGAGTGCGCTCACCCGCGCGAGGATCTCGGCGGCGGCGCGCTCGCCGGCTTCGTCCGGCACCGGATGGCCGGCCTCGATCACGCGAACGTGTTCGGTCGGCAGGCCGTGGGCGTAGCGCGTGACCACCAGGCCCTCGATTACGTGGGTGCGGTCCAGCGCGGCATAAGCTTGCTCCACCGCCAGTGCCATCGAGGCCGCCGCCTTGCCCGCGCCGACCACCAGGGTGCGCCCGCCTGGCTGGGGCGGCGGCAGGTGGTCCGCCACGATGCGCAACGGGTCGGCCGCCGCCACCGCGGCGTGGAAGGTATCAAGCAGCAAGGCGCGCGCATCGGCCGCGCTGGCCGGGAGGGATTGGGGGATCGCGTTCACAGGGCCTCCGCGATGGCTTGGCCCAGGTCGGGCGTACCGGCCTTGCCGCCGATATCGCGGGTCAGCGGGGCATGGTCCGGCCCTGCCGACAGCACCTTTTCAATGGCACCGAGCACGGCCGCGCCGGCTTCCGGCTGGCCCAGGTGTTCCAGCATCATGGCGCCGCACCAGATCTGGCCGATCGGGTTGGCTATGCCGCGCCCGGCGATGTCCGGCGCCGAGCCGTGCACCGGCTCGAACAGGCTGGGAAAGGTGCGGTCCGGATTGATATTGCCCGAGGGCGCGATGCCGATGGTGCCGGTACAGGCCGGGCCCAGGTCGGACAGGATGTCGCCGAACAGGTTGCTGGCGACCACCACGTCGAACCAGTCCGGGTGCTGGACGAAGTGCGCGGTCAGGATGTCGATATGGTATTTGTCGACCTTCACGCCGGGGTAGTTCGCTGCCATGGCTTCCACCCGCTCATCCCAGTACGGCATGGTGATGGAGATGCCGTTGGACTTGGTGGCCGAAGTCAGATGCTTGCCCGGCCGCTTTTGCGCCAGTTCAAAGGCAAACCTGAGGATGCGGTCCACGCCGGTGCGCGTCATCACTGTCTCCTGGATCACCACCTCGCGGTCGGTGCCGGGGAACATGCGCCCGCCGATGCTGGAATACTCGCCCTCGGTGTTCTCGCGCACCACGTAGAAATCGATGTCGCCGGGCTTGCGCGCATTGCCGTCGCGGTCCACCAGCGGGCTGCGGATGCCGGGCATCAGCCGCACCGGGCGCAGGTTGACGTATTGGTCAAAAGAGCGCCGGAACTGCAGCAGCGAGCCCCAGAGCGAGACATGATCGGGCACGGCGTCCGGCCAGCCCACCGCGCCAAAGTAGATGGCATCGTACTTGACCAAGGTGTCGAACCAGTCGTCCGGCAGCATCTTGCCGTGGCGGGCGTAATAGTCGCAGCTGGAGAAGTCGAAGTGGTCGAACTGTATGTCGATGCCGAAGCGGCGCGCGGCGGCGTCCATCACGCGCAGGCCCTCGGGCATCACTTCGGTGCCGATGCCATCGCCTGGGATGACTGCGATCTTGTATTTGCTCATGTCTCGGAGACCCGCTGAACAGGTTTTGAAATCGGGAGGGAACGCACTGCAAAACGCGATGCGCTTGGCAGATAACCCGGGCAGGCCGGATAATGGAACATTCTATTGCAATCCGGCAGCCCGCTGCCGGTCCGGTGCCCCGCCATGTGCCAGCTGCTCGGCATGAACTGCGCCACGCCGACCGACGTGACGTTCTCCTTTACCGGCTTCGCCGCCCGCGGCGGCGTCACGGATCACCATGCCGACGGCTTCGGCGTGGCGTTCTTCGAGGACAAGGCCTGCCGCCTGTTCATCGACAACCAGTCCGCCGGCACCTCACCGGTGGCCGACCTGATCAAGCGCTACCCGATCAAGTCCAAGAATGTCATCTCGCATATCCGCAAGGCGACCCAGGGCACGGTGCTGCTGGAGAACTGCCACCCCTTCATGCGCGAGCTTTGGGGCCGGCACTGGATCTTCGCCCACAACGGCGACCTGAGGGACTTCTCGCCCTTCCTGTCCGGGGTCTACCAGCCGGTAGGCGATACCGACAGCGAACTCGCCTTCTGCACGCTGATGCAGGGGCTGCGCAAGCGCTTCCCCGGCTCGCAGCCGCCGCTCAACGAACTCTGCCACGCGCTGGCCGACATCACGCGCGAGATCACGCTGCATGGTGTCTTCAACTTCCTGCTGTCGAACGGGCAGGCGCTGTTCGCCCACTGCTCCACCCGCCTGTACTACATCGTGCGCCAGTGGCCGTTCTCCACCGCACACCTGATCGACGCCGACCTGTCGATCGACTTTGCCCAGGTCACCACGCCCGACGACCGCGTGGCGGTGATCGCCACCGCGCCGCTGACCGACAACGAGACCTGGACCGCCTTCGCGCCGGGCGAGCTGATGATGTTCGAGGAGGGCCGCGCGGTGATGACGCTGACCGTGCCGATCCCGCCCGAAGTCCAGGCCAAGAACGCCGCCAACAGCGCCTGCGCCTGAACCGTCCCCCCGAATGCCCCTGCGGCACCGCTCCCCGCCAGCCCTCAGTCGAGCGTGAGTTTCTGCACGGCTACCGTACGCTTGTAGATTTCGTATTCCTGCGCGATCTGCTGGCGGAACTGCTCGGGCGTATTGGCCACCACCAGGGATCCCGTGGCTTCGATGCGGCTGCGCACGGCGGGATCCTGGAGCGATTTCCTCACCGCCACGTTGACGCGCTCCACCACGGCCTGCGGTAGCGCCTTCGGTCCGTAGATACCGTAGAACGCCATGCGGTTGGCAGGCTCGAGGCCGACTTCCTTGAAGGTGGGAACGTTCGGCAGCTGTGCCACCCGCGCCGGCGCGGACACGACAATGGGAATCAGCCGGCCATCCTTGATAAAGGGAAGCGCGGACGGCAGGTTATCGAAGACGACACCCACCTGCCCGGCCACGGCGTCGTTCAGCGCCGGACCCGAGCCCTTGTAGGGCACATGCATGATCGACAGGTTAGCCAGGCTCTTGAAGAGCTCCATTTGCAGGTGCCCGATGGAGCCGGTGCCTGCCGTGCCATAGCTGTACCTGGCCGGGTTCTTCTTCAGCTCGGCGATGAAGGCCTGATAGTTCTTCGCCGGGAACGAAGGATGCACCGCAAGGACGTTGGGCGTCGCCGCGATATTGATGATGGGCGTGAAGTCCTTGAGCGGATCGTAGGGAATCTTCGGGTTGATGGCAGGATTGGTGGCCGTGGTGGACACCGTCGCCACGCCCAGCGCGTAGCCGTCCGGGTTGGCCCGCGCGATCTCAGCCGCGCCGAGCACGCCGCCTGCCCCGGCCTTGTTCTCCACCACAACCGTTTGCCCGAGTTCCTTGCTCAGCGGCGCCGAAATCACGCGGGCCACGATATCGGTCGTGCCACCGGGAGAGAACGGCACCACCAGCCGCACCGGCTTGGTGGGGTAGGACTGGGCATGGATCGCCGGCGCACCGGCGGCGCAGATGGAAATGGTGCACAGCTTGAGAAAAGAAAGCCTGTTCATATGCGGTCTCCTTGATAGTAGTCTGGAATGGACCGACGACCGGTCAGCGGTCAGCGGTCAGCGGTCAGCGGTCAGCGGTGATGTAGCAACGCCGGACTCAGCTCGGCGCACTGGCGAACTCCCAGCATGGCCATGTTCCGGTCGACTTCGTCGCGCAGCAGGTTGATCGCGTGCGTCACGCCGGCTTCGCCCGCCACGGATGCGGCGTAGTTGAAGGGCCGCCCGACGAATACCAGCTTCGCGCCGAGCGCCAGTGCCTTCAGGACGTCGGTGCCGCGGCGAATGCCGCCGTCCATCATCACCGGCAGCTTGCCAACCGCCGCCACGATCTCGGGCAGCACGCGCAAGGGGGCCACTGCGCCGTCGAGCTGTCGGCCGCCGTGATTCGATACCACGATGCCATCGGCACCTTTGACGCGGGCGAGCGTGGCGTCTTGCGCGCTGAGGATTCCCTTCACGATCAGCACCCCCTTCCAACGGCGGCGAATATGCTCGAGGTGGCTCCAGTCCAGATGGTCGCGCGCGGAAAAGTCGCGCAGCACATTGGCCGACAAGATCGGCGCCCCACGTTCGGCGAAAGAGTTCTCGAAATGCGGCATGCCGTGGCGCAGCAGCGTGCGCGCGAACGTGCCGGCCAGCCACTTCGGGCGTGTGATGCCGTCGTACGCCAGGCGCAGGCTGGGCCGCAGCGGCGTTGAGAACCCGCTGCGCACATTGTTCTCGCGATTGCCCGCGACCGGAATGTCCACGGTGACGACAAGGGTGCGGCAGCCGGTGGCTTGCACGCGGTCCAGCAGGGCATCGATACGTGCCGCGTCGCCCGGCACATAGGCCTGGAACCAGGCATCCGGAGCCTGCGCGAACACGTCTTCAAGGCGGATCAGCGACGAGCCGCTCAGCACCATCGGGATGCAAGCCGCCCGCGCCGCGCGCGCCTGCACGATATCGCCGCGGTAAGCCGACAGCGCACTCAGTCCCATCGGCGCAATGCCAAAGGGCGAGGCATAGGTCTTGCCGAAGAGCTCCACGCTCTGGGTGCGCCGGGATACGTCCACAAGAACGCGCGTGCTCAGCGCGTAGTCGTCGAAGGATGCGCGGTTCTCCTGGCGCGAGCGGTTGTCTTCCGCCGCGCCCGCGATATAGCCGTAGATTGGCCGTGGCAGGCGGCGCCTGGCGGCGTGCTCGAAATCATCCAGGGACAGGATGCGCTGCAACTCGCGCGAGGCCTGTTTCAGCGGGGCGGCGAAGCCGCGGTTGGTAGGCCGGGTGGAGGCGGCGGCATCCGTAGCTGAAGTCATGGTCGGGGTATGGGGGGGGATCGATGACACGCACTCTATGCCGGCCACTTTATTCCATAAAGCGAATTTATTTCCGATAGTATGTTCTCTTTTATTCAATCAGTATCAGGCATCGCCGGCCAGGTAAACCGCTGCGGAGAAGCCCGCGCACCACGCGCCGGCCGGCCTGATCTCGCCAGATCATGACCCTCAAACAACTCGAGGCATTCTATTGGGCGGCCACCTGCTCGAGCTTCGCCATTGCGGCCCAGCGACTGCATCTTTCCCTGTCATCGCTCTCAAAGCGCATCGCCGAGCTTGAGGATTCGCTGGGTCAGGCCCTGTTCGATCGAAGCGGGCACAAGGCGGCCCTCACCGACGCCGGCAACCGGCTGGTGCCGCGCGCCCATGCGCTGCTGCGCGCGGCCGACGAACTGCGCGTCGAGATCGGCACCGTGGCGGGCCTGCACGGCAAATGCCGCTTCGGCGTGGGAGAACTCACCGCGCTGACCTGGCTACCACGGCTGGTGCGGATGATCACCGAGGCACATCCCGGCCTGGAACTGGAAACCCATGTCAGCATTGGCGAGGCACTGGAAAAGCGCGTCGAAGACGGCGAGCTCGATTTCGCCGTGGTGGCCGGCAAGTCCACGCGCGGCACCATTGCTTCCCATGCGATAGCACAGGCGAAATTTGTCTGGTGCATGTCGGCACAGGCAACTGGCCGCTCCGCCCCGATCAGCCCGGAAACCCTCGGCGACAGGCCCCTGGTGACCTTGCCAACCGGCTCGGGCGTGACGCGCCTGCTCGATGAATGGCTGGATGGCCGGGGCAGCCTGCCGGAACGGCGCATCGTCTGCAATCACTGGGGCGCCGTGGCCGGGATGCTGGTCGAAGGAATAGGTGTCGGCATCCTGCCCCAGAGCTGGGCGCAATCGCTGGCGAAACGCGGGGCGCTGCGCGTCCTGCGCAGCGATCCACCGCTGCCTCCCCTTGCCTACTCTTTTCAATGGCGGCGCGACGATTCGCGACCGCTGGTCGGCGCCATGCGGGAACTGACGCTGCAGGCGGCCGATTTCCAGTCGGCGAGCCGGATACTGTGAGCCGCGATTGCCGCGGGAGTTGAATCTGCGAATGTGGCGGGCGCATCAAGACCCGCCGCGCGCTGGATAAAACCGTTGGCTACCCCTCTCCCCCTGAGGGGAGAGGGAGTGACAGCCGTCGTCATGGCTGATGGTTTTGGCGCATCGTCAGTGATGCAGGATCTTCGACAGGAACTGCCTGGCCCGCTCGGAGCGCGCTTCGATATTGCCGAAAAACTCTTCCTTGGCGCAGTCCTCGACGATCTTGCCCTGGTCCATGAAGATCACGCGGTTGGCCACCTTGCGGGCGAAACCCATTTCGTGGGTCACGCACATCATGGTCATGCCTTCCTGCGCAAGTTGCACCATCACGTCCAGCACTTCGTTGACCATTTCCGGGTCCAGCGCCGAGGTGGGTTCGTCGAACAGCATGCAGATCGGATCCATCGACAGCGCGCGGGCAATCGCCACGCGCTGCTGCTGGCCGCCGGACAACTGGCCAGGATACTTCGCCGCCTGGGCCTTCAGGCCCACCCGGTCCAGGTACTTCAGGCCCTTGGCGGTGGCTTCCTCTTTCGAGCGGCCAAGCACCTTCATCTGCGCGATGGTCAGGTTCTCGGTGATCGACAGGTGGGGAAACAGCTCGAAGTTCTGGAACACCATGCCAACCCGCGAACGCAGCTTGGGCAGGTTGGTCTTGGGCGAGCCCACCGAAGTGCCATCCACGATGATGTCGCCCTTCTGGAACGGCTCCAGCGCGTTGACGGTCTTGATCAGCGTCGACTTGCCGGAACCCGACGGGCCGCACACCACCACCACCTCGCCCTTGGCGACCTTGGTGGTGCAATCGGTCAGCACCTGGAAGGCGCCATACCACTTGGAGACGTTATTGATTTCGATCATACGGCCACCTTTTTCTGGTAACGCTTAACCAGCAGCGATGCGGAGAAACAGATAATGAAATACACCAGGCCGGCGAACAGCAGCATCTCCACGATGCGGCCGTCACGCTCGCCGATGCCGTAGGCCTGGCCGAAGAAGTCCGCCAGCGCGCTCACGTACACCAGCGACGTATCCTGGAACAGGATGATGCCCTGGGTCAGCAGCAGCGGCACCATGTTGCGGAAGGCCTGCGGCAGGATCACCAGCCGCATCGCCTGCCCGTAGGTCATGCCCATGGCCTGCGCGGCGAACATCTGCCCGCGCGACACGCTCTGGATACCCGCCCGGATGATCTCGGAATAGTACGCCGCTTCGAACAAGGCAAAGGCGATCAGCGCCGAGGTCATGCGCAGGTCCGACGCCTGCGACAGGTTGAACGTCTTCTGCAGGAGCTGCGGGATGATCAGGAAGAACCACAACAGCACCATCACCAGCGGGATCGACCGGAAGATGGTGACGTAGCCCTGCGCGAACCAGTTCAGCGGCTTGACGGAAGACAGCCGCATCATCGCCAGGATGGTGCCCCAGACGATGCCGACCACCACCGCCGTGACGGTGATCTTGAGCGAGATGAGCATGCCCTCGCCCAGCACTTCCAGCGTGGTCGGGTTGATCGAGCTGAAATCGAATGAATATGCCATGACGTCTCCCCTTACTTGCTGCCGATGAAGCCAGGCACGCGGGTGCGGCCTTCGACCCAGCGCATGAGCAGCATGACGACGATATTGATCAGCGCGTACATCAACGTCACCGCAATGAAGGACTCATACGGGCGCGCCGTGTAGTCCACCAGCTGGCGGCCCTGGGCGGCCAGTTCCAGCAGGCCGATGGTCGACGCCACCGCGGAGTTCTTGAAGATGTTCAGGAACTCGGAGGTCAGCGGCGGCACGATGACGCGGAACGACATCGGCAACAGCACGTAGCGGTAGGTCTGGGCCAGGGTGAAACCCATCGCCAGGCCGGCGTTCCTCTGGCCGGGCGGCAACGAGTTGATCCCCGAGCGTACCTGCTCGCAGACCCGCGCCGCGGTAAAGGTGCCTAGGCAGAGCATGGCTGCAATGAACTGCTGCGCGAACGGGTTCATCTGCTTGATGGCCTCGCCACCGGGCAACAGCTCGGGCATGACGAAATACCAGATGAACAACTGCACCAGCAGCGGGATATTGCGGAAGATTTCGACGTAGGTGGCGGCCAGCCCGGACAGCCACTTGTTGGGCACCGTGCGCAGCACGCCGAGCACGGATCCGATGACGAGGGCGATGATCCACGACGAGAGGCCGAGTGCAAGGGTGACCTTCAGGCCGGAAATCATCCAGTCCAGGTAGGTCTCGTTCTGGGCCGCTTGTTCGAGGAATACACCCCAATGCCAGCTGTAGTTCATGATGTGTCCTCAAAAAGAAACGGAAGGACATGCCTTCCGTTTCACACAACCGGAATCCCAGTATCAGTCAAGCGCCTTGTCGTTCGGCGTCTTGAACAGCGCCTTCATGTCTTCCGACAGCGGGAAGTCCAGGTTCAGCCCCTTGGGCGGTACCGGCTGCTGGAACCACTTGGTGTACAGCGTGTTGATCGAGCCATCCTTCATCATGCCGCTGATCACGGTGTCCGACAGCTTCTTGAACGGTGCGTCATCCTTGCGGATCATGCAGCCATAGGACTCGCGCGATTGCGGCTTGCCCACCACGATCCAGTCGGCCGGGTTCTTGGCCTTGGCGCGTTCGCCGTACAGCAGCGCGTCGTCCATCATGAAGGCGACGGCGCGGCCCGACTCCAGCGTCAGGAACGACTGGCCGTGATCCTTGGTGCTGATGATGTTCATGCCCAGCTTCTGGTCATCGTTCATCTTGCGCAGCAGGCGTTCCGAGGTGGTGCCGGCGGTGGTCACCACGTTCTTGCCCTTGAGGTCGGCCCAGTCCTTGATGCCGCCATCCTTCTTCACCATGATGCGGGTGCCGATGATGAAGATGCTGGTGGTGAACGAAGCCTGCTTCTGGCGCTCGAGGTTATTGGTCGTGGAACCGCACTCGATGTCTATCGTGCCATTCTGCAGCAGGGTGATGCGGTTCTGCGAGGTGATCGGGATTTCCTTGACCTGCAGGTTCGGCAGCTTCAGCTGGTCCTTGATGGCTTCCACGATCTTGACATTGATGTCGTAGGAATAGCCGACCTGGCGCACGCCGCCGAGGTTGTAGTTGAACGGAATCGACGACTCACGAACGCCAAGCGTAATCACACCGGTGTCTTTGATCTTCTGCAGCGTGCCCGTCAGTTGCTCGGCAGCTTGCGCGGTTCCGCACAGCACGCCAGCAGCAATCATCAGGGAAGCCAACTTGGCAACATTCATAACATCTCCTTGACCATGAAGAGAAAGGCGGGACTCTAACAAAAAACCACCCGCCGACGAAATAGTATTGCGCACGCACGCACTCAAGACAACGGGTTTTTCCCCTAACAGAGCCAATCAGGGCATGGTTTGCGGGGCAAAACCGAGGCCTCCCTCCACTCCCGCAAAGCCCTTATTCCTGCGCGCCAGGCGGCCAATCCGGCAGCGCGGGCTCCGCTTGCCCCACGCGCGAGGGGGAAGCGGGCACATACGACAACGCGGCTGCCGGGAAGCCCGGCAGCCGCGTTACCAATGCCAAATCGGTTGCTGCAACGCAGCATCGCTACTCAACGATGCCGCGGCGGCAAGCCGCGCCTTGCATCAGGGATAGAGGCCGCGCATTTCGCGCGCCTGCAGAATCCGCGTGCAGGCCACGATGAAGGCGGCCGTGCGCAAGGTAACCTTGTTGTCCTGAGCGACCTGCCAGATCGCACGGAATGCCTCTTGCATGATTCGTACCAGGCGCTGGTTGATCTCTTCCTCGGTCCAGAAGAAGCTGGAGAAATCCTGCACCCATTCGAAATAGGAAACCGTAACGCCGCCGGCATTGGCGATAACGTCCGGCGCCACCAGGATATTGCGCTCGCGCAGGATGTCGTCGGCCTCGGGCGTGGTCGGGCCGTTCGCACCTTCGATGACCATGCGTGCCTTGATGTGGGGCGCGTTCCGGGCGGTGATCTGCCCTTCCAGCGCGGCCGGGATCAGGATTTCGCAATCCACCTGCCAGAATTGCTCGGCGGAAATGGTCTCGCCCTGGAAGCCTTCGATGGTGCCGCTATGCGAGGCGTATTCCATCATGGCGGGCACGTCCAGGCCGGCCGGGTTGTACAGCGCGATACGATGGTCCTGCACCGCCACCACCTTGGCGCCGGCTTCGTGGAACAGCTTGGCGGCCACGGCGCCCACATTGCCGAAACCCTGCACCACCACGCGTGCACCCTTGATGTCCAAGCCCAGGTTGCGAGCAGCCTCGGAACCCACCACGAACACGCCGCGGCCCGTGGCCTCGCGGCGGCCCAGCGAGCCACCCAGTGAAATCGGCTTGCCCGTGACCACGCCGGTGGAGGTGCTGCCGGAGTTCATCGAATAGGTATCCATCATCCATGCCATCACCTGTTCATTGGTGTTGACATCGGGTGCCGGAATGTCTTTGTTGGGTCCGATGATGAAGTTGATTTCGCTGGTGTAGCGGCGCGTCACGCGCTCCAGTTCCGAACGCGACAGCGTGCGCGGATCGACGCGGATACCGCCCTTGGCACCGCCGTAAGGCACATTGACTGCAGCATTCTTGACCGACATCCATGCCGACAGCGCCATCACTTCCGACAGGGTCACGTCCTGGTGGAAGCGCACGCCGCCCTTGCCCGGGCCACGCGACATATTGTGCTGCACGCGATAGCCTTCGAAGTGGGCAATGGTGCCGTTGTCCATCTCGATGGGCACATCGACCACCAGGGCGCGCTTGGGACGCTTGAGGGTCTCGACCCAGCGGGCCAGCGAACCCAGATACGGCGTGACACGATCGACCTGCTGCAAGTAAATGCCCCAGGGGCCGAGGTCCTCGGCGTTCAGGTAAGAAGGCAGGGAATGGTTCTTGACGGCAGGATTGGACGGTGCTGCGGAAGACATCGTTTGGTTCCGGTGTGAAGGTGCCGCCAGCTTAGGGGAGGCGGTACTGCCGAAGCCAATGCCGTTTGATCATCCCGTTATGCACGGATTGCATAACCTTGCCGGCGGGCCTGTGCAGCCCCCCAACATGGCAACCGCGCCGGATCAGGTGCCCGGCTGCGCGGGCAAGCTCTGCGCCGCGAGCGAGGACCAGACCCGGTCCACCAGCTGGCGCTTGCTGCGGACCTGCGCGCTGCGCCGCTCGCTGACGTGTTCACCCGGCTTCTCCCGGTAAAGGCGGATTTCCATGTCGATCGACATCGGCGCCCCGCGCGCCGCTTCGGCCCGCACCAGCCGGTGCTGGGCCAGTTCCTCGCGCACCGCGCTCTCCGGCAGGAAGGCCATGCCGTGCCCCGCCAGCGCCATCACCTTGAGCGCCTCGGCCATGTCCGTCTCGTAGCATTTGTCCAGCTTGAGCGCGTCCGTGGTTTCCGCCAGCAGCATGTCGACCATACGGCCAAGGAAGGCATTGGGCGTATAGCTGAGGAAAGGCACCGGCTTCTTGTCCGTACCTGGCAGGCGGTACAGCGGCTTGCCGGCGGCGTCCGGCACGCTGTACGGCGACAACCGCTCGATGCCGAGCACCAGCATGTCGTAGTGTGCCGGGTCGAGCTGGATGGCCTGGCGGGCATGGTGGTAGACCATCACCAGGTCGCAGCCCCCGTCAACCAGCGCCAGGACCGCGTCGTGCACGTTGAGCGCGCGCAAGCGGCACGGCAGCGTACCGATCTCGCGCTCCACGGCCTTGAGCCATTCGGGAAAGAAGGTCAGCGAGAGCGTGTGCGGTACGGCGAATTCCAGCACCTGGGCATTGGCCGAGCGCTGCCCGCGCATCAGCGCCCGGGTCTCGCTGACCTGGGCCAGCATGGCCAGCGCCTGCTCGTAGAACACCTTGCCCGCCGGCGTCAGGCTGGTGGGATAGCTGGAGCGGTCGATCAGTTCCGTGCCCACCCAGGACTCGAGCGACTGGATCCGGCGCGAGAACGCAGGCTGCGTCACATGACGCTGCTCGGCCGAGCGCGAGAAACTGTGCGTCTCGGCCAGGCTGACGAAGTCTTCAAGCCACTTGATTTCCATGAGGCGGCATTATCCACCGGCTTCCTGCGTTTTCGCCACCGTCAGGAATAAAATTCCATAAACTTGATAATTATTGGAATGTGATTACACTTATAGCCAGATTTGCACGACAAGACGCACGTGTTTGCTACGGGCCGGACGCTATGATGGTCGCAGACCAACAAGGAGCCCATCATGGCCACCCAGCAAGCCAGCGCCGCCGATATTGCCAACCATGCGCGTAGCGCTACCGTTCTTGGCACCCTCGACGCGATCGACGGCCGGCCGGGCCTTTTCGCTCCGCTTTCCGAGGGCATGTCGTCGGCCTTTGCGGCGAGCGCGCGCATGGTGGCGCAAGGCATCGAAGCCAGCCTGCCGGATGCGGCCACGCTGCTGGCGCTGCTGCCCGAGGCGCTGCGCGAGGGCTCGGCCCGGGGCTATGTGCGCCACCTGGTGCACGCCGATCCGCTCGCACGCTACTCCGCCATGCTGATCGTCTGGCGGCCGGGCCAGCGCAGCCCGGTGCACGGGCACCAGACCTGGTGTGCCTACCGGGTGCTGCGCGGCACGCTACATGAGCGCCACTACCGCTGGGATGCGCAGGAGCGCCAGGCACGGCCGTGTGGCGAGATCACGCGCACGGCGGGCGACACCTTCAGCGTACCGGCGGGGCTGCGCCATATCCATGCGCTTGGCAACGACAGCGACGAGGTGGCGGTGTCCTTGCATATCTATGGGGTGGACCAGGAACACATCGGCAGCGGTGTGAACCTGCTGGTGGACGTGGCTTGACTTTTCGGCCAGCGTGCAGCCAGACACCGGAACAACGCTGCGCGCCGACAGGAATTGCCATGGACCGTTACGACCGCCAGATACTCGCCGCCCTTCAGGAAGACGCCACCGTGCCGGTGGCCGAGCTGGGAGAGCGGGTTGGGCTGACCTCCACGCCATGTTGGCGGCGCGTGCAGAAACTCGAGGAAAGCGGCGTGATCCGCAAGCGCGTGGCGTTGCTGGATCCGGCGTTGCTGAATGTGGGGGTGACGGTGTTTGTGTCCGTGCGGACCAGTCAGCATAGCGTCAAGTGGCTGAAGACTTTCCACGACCTGGTCGCATCGATCCCCGAAGTCACGGAGTTCTACCGGATGGCGGGCGATACCGACTACCTGCTGCGCGTGGTGGTGCCGGATATCGCCGCCTATGACCGCGTGTACAAGAAACTGATCCAGGGCGCCGAACTGGCGGACGTGAGTTCCAGCTTTGCGATGGAGCAGATCAAGTACACGACGGCGCTGCCGCTGGATTACGCGTAGGCGGCGGCGGGCCACGGGTCGGCCTGCATCATCCCCGATGCGCCCACCCCGTCATCCGCTTCTCCACCACGGCGAAAAACTCATACATCACCATCGCCATCACGGCGATGACCACTAGGCCGGCAAATGCCAGCGGCATCTTCATCGCCGAACCGGCCGAGACCAGCAGATAGCCAATGCCTTCATTGGCGGCGCTCATCTCCGACACGGTAGTCCCCACGAACGCCAAAGTAATGGCCATCTTCAGCGAAGCAAAGAAGTAAGGCATCGAACGCGGCAGGCCAACCTTGAGCAACACATCGGTGCGCCTTGCACCAAGTACGCGCAGCACATCCTCCAGTTCCGGCTCCAGCGTAGCCAGCCCGGTAGCGATATTGACCATGATCGGGAAAAACGAGATCAGGAATGCCGTCAGGATCGCCGGGCCGGCGCCAAGCCCGAACCACACCACCAGAATCGGCACAAACGCTGCCTTGGGCAGGGCATTGAACGCCGTCATCAGCGGATAGCCCGCCGCATAGACCAGCTTGGACGACCCCATCAGCAAACCCAGCACCACGCCCACGACAATGGCGAGCCCAAAGCCGACCATGGTGGTCCAGAAGGTCCGCCATGCATGGCCCGCGATCACGTCCCAATACGCGAACAGCGATGAGACGATCGCGCTCGGGCTGGGCAGGATGAAGTCCGACACGTTGAACACCTGGCAGGCGCCCTGCCAGAGCAACAGAAACGTAGCCAGCAGCAGCCACGGCGCCACGCGCTGCACGCGGCGCTGCCGGGCAGCGCTCATCGGGGAAGAAAACGTGCTCATGGTCAGTGCTGCCGTACGTGGCCGATCTTCTCGCGCAGCGAGTGCACGAGTTCGGCGAAGGGTTCGGTATAGGTCAGATCGAGGTCGCGCGGACGCGGCAGGTCGATCCCCTTGCGCGTCAGGATGCGGCCGGGGCGCTGGCTCATCACGTAGACGGTATCGGCCAGGAACACGGCTTCACGCAAATCGTGAGTCACCAGGATCACGTTGAAGCGCTGCGCCTGCCACAGGTCGCGCAGCACGCACCACAACTCCTCCCTGGTGAACGCATCGAGCGCGCCGAAGGGCTCGTCGAGCAGCAGCATGCGCGGCTCGTGGATCAGCGCGCGGCAGATCGAAGCGCGCTGCTGCATGCCGCCGGAGAGTTGCCACGGGTACTTGTCCTCGTAGCCGGCCAGCCCCACGGTGCGCAGCAACTCGCGCGCCCGCGCCGTGTATTCCCCGCGCTTCTGGCGCAGCTTGGAGCGGTAAGGCTCCACGATCTCCAGCGGCAGCATGACATTTTGCAGCGTGGTGCGCCACGGCAGCAGCGTCGGCGCCTGGAAGGCCATGCCCACCATCTTGAGCGGCCCGGTGACTTTCTCGCCGGCGATCTTGACCACGCCACGCGTGGCGGGCTTGAGCCCCGTGGCCAGCTTCATGAAGGTGGACTTGCCGCAGCCGGAGGGCCCCACGATGGCGATGAACTCGCCCGGCTCCACCTGCAGCGAGATGTCCTCGATCGCGAACTCACCCTTGCGGGCAAGCTCGTCGTTATAGGCGAGCCAGACCCGGTTGAAATCGACGAAGGGTCGCGCAACCGGTTCGGCGGACAGTTCCGACGGTGCCGCGGCCCCTGCGCGCAGGAATGCGTTGGCTACCGTCATCGCAGCACATCCAGTTCGGCGGCCGACGGCAGGTAGGCGTCGGTCCACAGGTTATCGGGGTTGATGCGGCCCTTGGTACCGAAGGCGTCGGCTACCTGCGAGGCCATCAGAGACAGGCGCGGCTTGTTGACCCGGCCGAAGCCCTCGGCGCGTGCGTCGGGCGATCTGACCACACTGTCCAGCGCCATCTTCAGGCGCCTGGTCTCGAGCTTCTCGTCGATGATGCCGTCACGCGCCTTGACGGCCTTGATGCCGTCTTCGGGCCTGGCGATCACGTCCCTGGCCGATTTCGCGAAGGCACGCAGGAAGGCCTTCACAGCGTCCGGGTTCTTCTTGAGGAAGTCTTCCGAGGCGATCACGGCATTGCCATACAGCTTCACGCCGAACTGCGGATAGGGCAGCACCACGATGTCCTCGTCCTTCACCCCGCGCGCATTGAGGTTGAGGATGGAGGTGAAGGAAAAGCCGGTAATGGCGTCCAGGTCGCCGCGCGTGAGCATGGTTTCGCGCAGCGTCGGGTCCATGGCCTGCCAGTTGAAGCTTGCTGCCTGCAGGCCGTTGGCCTTGGCGAAGATCGGGAAGGCACGGCGGCCAGCGTCGAACACCGGTGCGCCGAGCTTCTTGCCGGCCAGGTCGTGCGGGGCCTTGATGCCGGACTTCTTCAGCGCCAGCACGGCCGCCGGCGTGTTGTTGTAGACCATCATCACGGCCACCGGCTTGTTCTTCGCATCCGGGTTGTTGCCGTAGAACTCCATTACCGAGGCCAGGTCGGCAAAGCCCATGTCGTAGGTGCCAGAGGCCACGCGGTTGACCACGTTGCCCGAGCCGTTGCCGGCGTCGATCGATACATCCAGCTTCTCGGCCTTGTAGTAGCCCTTCTGCTCGCCCAGCAGGAACAGCGCCGACGGGCCTTCGAAGCGCCAGTCGAGCTGGAAGCGCACCTTGGTCTGGGCGTGCGCCTCGCCGGCGAATTGTGTCGACAGCACCAGGGCAGTGCCGAGCGCCATGCCAAGCTGCAACAGGCGGCGGCGCGCCGGGGACGCGGCCGCGCCGGTTGCGGCATCGGTACGCCGGGCGCCAACGTGGGCGGCAATGGCATCGAACTGGGTGGCGGCGCGGAATAGCGGCATTGAACTCTCCCCTGTTGGTCGTCTTCCTGGAGAGTTCGTCTGCAAGGCGCGTGCCATGTAATCGCGCACCAACACTGGGCGATTACGCCACTTATTGTCGAACCAAATTCGTGCAACCGGATATGTCGATACGGTTTGCCAACATGAATCGTCGACAATTTATGCTGGCGTCCGCGCCGGCGGGTTCGGCGGCGCGGATCAGGCGTCCTGCGTGGCGTCGCCTGCTTCAATGGCCAGGGAGACATCCTCCACTGGCGTCTCGCCATCTGCCGCGCTGCGGGCCTGGATGCGCCACATCTCAGCGTAGCGGCCATTCAGCCGCATCAGTTCGGCATGCGTGCCGCGCTCGATGATGCGGCCGTGATCCATCACCAGGATCTGGTCGGCGTGCACCACGGTGGAAAGCCGGTGCGCGATCAGCAGCGTGGTGCGGTTCTGCGCCAGCCGCATCAGCTCGGCCTGGATGGCCTGTTCGGTGCGCGAATCCAGCGCCGAGGTGGCTTCGTCGAAGACCAGGATGGGCGGATTCTTCAGCAGCGTGCGCGCGATCGCCACCCGTTGCTTTTCCCCGCCCGACAGCTTGAGGCCGCGTTCGCCCACGGGCGTGTCGTAGCCCTGCGGCAATTCGCGGATGAAGGCGTCGATCTGGGCCGCGCGCGCTGCCTCGATGACCTCGTCGCGGCTGGCGTCGGGACGGCCGTAGGCGATGTTGTAGTAGATGCTGTCGTTGAACAGCACGGTGTCCTGCGGCACGATGCCGATGGCGCGGCGCAGGCTGTCCTGCGTGATCGCGCGGATATCCTGGCCGTCGATCTCGATGCCGCCGCTGCCCACGTCGTAGAAGCGGAACAGCAGCCGCGCCAGCGTGGACTTGCCGGAGCCGCTATGTCCCACCACCGCGGTGGTGGTGCCCGCCGCGATGGTGAAGTCCGCGTCGTCCAGGATCACGCGGTTGCTCTCGTAGCCAAAGCCCACATGGGCAAAGCGCACGGCGGCGCCGCTCACGCGCAGGGCCCGCGCGCCCGGCGCGTCCGCCACCTCGCGGTTGGTGCCCAGCAGCACGAACATGCGGTCCATATCGGTGGTGGCCTGCTTGATCTCGCGGTAGATCACGCCGAGGAAGTTCAGCGGGATGTACAACTGGATCATTAGCGTGTTCACCAGCACCAGGTCGCCCAGCGTGAGCTTGCCTGCCGCCACGCCCACGGTGGCGCGCCACAGGATCAGGATCAGCCCGGTGGCGATAATGGCCTGCTGGCCGAAATTCAGGAACGACAGCGAGTTCTGCGAGCGGATCGCCGCCGCGCGGTAGGTAAGCAGGTTCTCGTCATAGCGGCGGGCCTCGTACTCCTCATTGCCGAAGTACTTGACGGTTTCGAAGTTGAGCAGCGAATCGATCGCCTTCTGGTTCGCGCGGGAATCCAGTTCGTTCATCCTGCGGCGGAAATGCGTGCGCCACTCGGTCACGACGATGGTGAACACGATATAGCTCACCAGCGCGCAGCCCGTGATGGCGGCAAACCAGATGTCGTAGTGCAGGATAAAGAATCCCATCACCAGCCCCATCTCGACCAGGGTCGGCAGGATGCTGTAGAGCGAATACGAGATCAGCGACTGGATGCCACGCGTGCCGCGCTCGATGTCGCGGCTCATGCCGCCGGTCTGCCGGTCCAGGTGAAAACGCAGCGACAGCGCATGCAGGTGGCGGAACACCTGCAAGGCGATCTCGCGCACCGCGCTCTGCGTGACCTTGGAGAACAGGATCTCGCGCAATTCGGTGAACAAGGTCCCCGACAGTCGCAAGACCCCATAGGCGACGATCAGCCCGACCGGCACCACCAGCAGTGCGGTAGCGCTGCCGGCGGGCACGTTCATGTTGTCCACCAGCTTCTTCATCAGGACCGGCACGCCCAGGTTTGCCACCTTGGCCGCCACCAGGCACACCAGCGCCAGCATCACGCGCCATTTGTAGTGCCAGACATAGGGCAACAGGTTGCGCACGGTCTGCCAGTCGCTGCGTGGAACGTTGGAACTGCCGAAGAGGGAGGAAGGCTGGGCGGGGGACGGCTCGGCCGACGTAGAGTAGCGTCGCATACGTTAGAATTCGGGCGAATACGCGATTGTGGCAGAGATCGTCATTGTTAGCCGGCGCCACGCCGCTTATCCCCGTCACGGAACCGCCTCGACGCCCGGACCGCACGGCGGCAAGGTCACTCCGGCATGCGCACCGGCACGCCGGCACCCCGCCGCAGCCCTTGCTACCCCGCCCCAACCCTATCCAGCCTCAAGCCATCATGAACCAAGCCAACGCCCTCCCCTGCCTGCCTCCTGGCAAGAATCCCGCCCTGCGCGTGGTCCCCATGCCGGCGGACGCCAATGTGCACGGCGACGTCTTTGGCGGCTGGATCATGGCCCAGGTGGACATCGCCGGCTCGATCCCGGCGGTGGAACGCGCCCAGGGCCGCGTGGCCACTGTGGCGGTGAACTCCTTCCTGTTCAAGCATCCGGTCTTTGTCGGCGACCTGGTGAGCTTCTACGCCGATATCGAGAAGACGGGCCGCACCTCGATCACCGTGTCGGTGGAGGTCTATGCGCAGCGCATGCGCCACAGCCACGAGATCGTCAAGGTGACCGAAGCCATCCTGACCTATGTGGCGACGGACGACACAAGGCAACCGCGGGTGTTGCCAACGATATAAGCGGCCGCCTGAAGCCGGCTCCCCTGTCAGGCATTCCTGGCGGGGCGCCGGCGCGAGGATTCAGCGTCGGCTCTGAATGCTCTGAACGCCCGCGAGGAAAAGCGGAAATTTCCGCAAGCACATGCAGCGACTTCTGATTGCCTCGCCTCAGATCCTTAAATGCTAATGATTAGCATTTTCATTTAAGGAGAATTGCATGCGTTCGTACATCAGGTCTGCCGCGCTGCCGCCGCGGCGCCCCCTCGCTTCCGTCGTCCTGGCCGCGGCCTGCGCCACACCAGTCCTGGCAGACGATTTGCAGCGGCAGGGCAAACACATCGAACTGGCGCCGGTCACCGTCACGGGAACGCAGGCACCCAGTTCCAAGGTCGAAGCCTCCGGCTCGGCCAAATACGCGGCGCCGCTGCTCGATACGCCCCAGACCATCACGGTGGTGCCGCAGCACGTGCTGGAGGAGCAGAACGCCCTGAGCTTGCGGCAGGCGCTTTCCAACGTTTCCGGCATCACCTTCAACGCCGGCGAGGGCGGCGGCGGCTCCGGCGACAGCATCAATATCCGCGGCTTCAGCCGCCAACGCGAACATGCAGATCGACGGTTTGCGCGACAGCGGGCAGAACAACCGTTCCGACCTCTTCAACCTCGAAGCGGTCGAGGTAATCAAGGGGCCGAATTCGGTCTTCGGCGGCGCCGGCACCACCGGCGGCAGCATCAACATGATCAGCAAGCAACCCAAGGCGGACAAGTTCACGCACGTCGGCGGCGGGCTCGGCACGGCCAGCTTCCACCGCCTGACCCTGGATACCAACCAGCCGCTGCCGTGGGACGGGCCCGCAGCAGTCGTCCGCCTGAACCTGATGGCGCACGAAAACGACGTGCGGGGGCGCGACGTCCTCGAACGCCGCCGCTGGGGCATCGCGCCGTCGATCACCTTCGGCATGCAATCGCCGACGCGCCTGACGCTGAGCTATTTCCACCAGCGCGACGACAACCTGCCCGACTACGGCGTGCCGGCGCTGAACGGCCAGCGGCTCGCGGGCGTCAGCCGGCACGCCTACTTCGGCTGGCGCAACGTGACGTCGGTGGGGGACGGCACGCTTGGTGCCTACCTGGTGCACAACGCCATGCTCGGCTACGCCCCAAACAAGAACCTCAAGTTCCTGCTCAACATCGACAACCTGTTCAACAAGGCCTATGTGGAGCGGGTGCGCCAGACGCTTGGCAGCGCATCGCGCTCGTCCGCGATCGAGTATGGCGATGGCCGGTTCGCGGTGCTGTCGGCCGTCTACTCCTTCTAACGCCACGCGCCGGGGTCAGCCAAATGATGATTCACATACCGGGCGTGCTGACGCCGGAACAGGTACGGGAAAGCGTAAGCCTGCTGACGGAGGCCAACTGGGCCGACGGCAAGGCGACCGCGGGATTCCAGTCCTCCCTCGCCAAGGACAATCTGCAATTGCCGCACGACTCCCCGCAGGGCAGGCACATCGCCGCGATGATCGAGCAGGCCTTGCGGCGCCATCCCCTGTTCTTCTCGGCGGCGCTGCCGGCCAGGATCTACCCCAAGCTGTTCAACGCCTATGCGGGCGGACAATCCTTCGGCACGCATGTCGACAATGCCATCCGCTACCTTCCAGACGGCTCGGACAGCATCCGCACGGACATCTCGGCCACGCTCTTCCTGTGCGGGCCCGACGACTACGACGGCGGCGAACTGATCATCGAGGACACCTATGGGACGCACGCGGTCAAGCTACCCGCCGGCGACATGATCCTGTATCCGGCTTCCAGCCTGCACCGTGTCAGCCCGGTGACCCGGGGCACGCGGCTATGCGCGTTCTTCTGGATCCAGAGCCTGCTGCGGGACGCCCGCCAGCGCGCCCTCCTGTTCGACCTGGATACCGCCATCCAGGAAATCGGGCATGCGCTTGGCCATGGACACGCCACCGTCGTGCGCCTCACCGGCGTCTACCACAATCTGCTGCGCGAATGGGCGACGCCCTAACCCTGGCCTCGGCCTTGATGCCGTGCAAATGGCGGCAGGGGCGGTCCATCCGCCGTATCGGCCAGGGATGCCCGCAGGCTCAACTGAAGCGCGAGAAGTCCGGACGGCGCTTCTCGAAGAACGCCTTGAAGGCTTCCTTGGCTTCCGGCGCCTGCAGCATGCGCCGGAACACCTCGCCCTCCTCCGCCATCTTCGCTTGCACGGCCGCCTTGTCGCCGCCCTTCATCAGCCGCTTGGTTTCCCGCAGCGACGAAGCCGGCAGCGCGGCCAGTTTGCGCGCCTGCTGCTGCACGAAATCGTGCAACTCCGCCACCGGCAGCACACGCGTCACCAGGCCGATCTGCAGCGCTTCCTGCGCGCCGAAGGCCTCGCCCAGCAGCAATTTCTCCGAGGCGCGCTGGTGACCCAGCAAGCGCGGCAACAACATGCTCGATGCCGCTTCCGGGCACAGGCCCAGTTGCGCGAACGGCAGCGACAGCTTCGCCGTCTCGGAGGCGTAAACCAGATCGCAATGCAGCAGCATCGTGGTGCCCACGCCAACTGCCGGGCCGCTTACCGCCGCCACCAGCGGCTTGCTCGCCTGGCTGATCTGCTGCAGGAACTGGAACACCGGTGCCGGCTGCTCGCCTTCGCCCGAGGTGGGCGGGCGCTGCATGAAATCCTCAAGGTCGTTGCCCGCGGTAAAGACTTCCGCCTTGCCGCGGATCACGATCACGCGCACGGCGGGATCGGCATCGCCGGCGCGCAGTGCGTCGGCCATGGCCTGGTACATCGCCGCGGTGATGGCGTTCTTCTTGTCGAGACGATCGAACTCGATGGTCAGGATGCCTTGTTCGATAGTGGTCAGGATGCTCATGAAATCGTCTTCTCCTTACTGCCTGGTTGACTTGTCTGCCTTCCCCTTCAGGGAAATAAACCCACTCATTCCACTTTTTCCACTTATTCGAGCGGCGGCGGACCTTCGCAAAGATAGCTCATCCCGAATGCTTTTGCTCCGACGTTGAGCGCCACCGTCAGGCTCATCGGCGCCAGCATCAGTTCCACATCGTGCTGCTGCGCGGTGCGCGCTAGGGACTGAAACGCTGGCAGGACGCGTATCGTCTCCGGAGGCCCCGCATAGCTGAGCGCCACCGCCGGGCTCAGCAATCGCCCGCTGCGAATGCAATGCTCCGCATGCGCCATCACGCGGCGCATGCCTTCATCCGCGCCGCGCGCTTTGGCCACCCGCTCGGTCTGGCCGCGATGCATATGCACGATGGGGCGGATATTGAACGCGCTGCCTAGCATATAGCGTCCCCACGTGATGCTGTTCTCGCCCTTGCGCCTGGCCCGCGTATACATGTAGAGCAACTCGTCGGGCACCAGGAACATGTGCGCGGCATCGCGCAGGCGCGACTCGACGGCTTCCACCACGGCTTGCGCGCTGGCGCCGCCGTTCAGCATGCGGGCCGCTTCGCGCACGATCAGCGCCTGGCCCGGGCCGATCGCACCCGTATCGATCACCGTCAACTCGAACAGCCCCGTGCGCCCCGCATCCTTGCGCAGCTTGAAGCTCTTGGCCACGGTGCCGACGACGGCGTCGGTGGCGTGCGCGTACAGCTTGCTGCGCGTGCTGGCGATGGTAAGCAGTAGCGCGCGATCGCATGAAGTGACCACATGCCTGAGCATGTGGTCTTCGATTTCGCGCTCGAGCAAGGGAACGGATTCGGCGTAATGGTCCTGCTTGCCCACCAGGTACTGCTTGTAGAGCGACGGCAAGGCGGGCTCGTCGCGCACGTCGGCCACGAAGCAGTCGCCCGCGCGGATGCGGAACGGCACCGTCTGTACCCCGAGTTCGGCCATCAGCGCGCGCGGCATATCGCACGCGGCGTCAGCCAGAATGACTGTCTCCTGCATCTGGTTGTCTCCTCCCTGTCAGGTGAGCCGCGTCGAGGCGGCAGCTGTCTCCTTGTTATGGCACTGCTTTCTTCACCTGATCGAGGGTTCCGGGGAGAGGATGGTGTTCAATCACCGGCGCCGAACTGATGCGCCCGCCCTCTCCCCCGGCCCCTCTCCCGCAAGCGGGAGAGGGGAGCAAGACGTTGGCAAGCGACGTGTTTCGCTGCCGCGACGTGCCTGCTCTTTGTGGCGCGTTTAAACGCGCTCGAAGATACCTGCGGCACCCATGCCGGTGCCGACGCACATGGTCACCATGCCGTACTTCAGGTTGTTACGGCGCAGCGCGTGCACTACGGTGGCCGAACGGATCGCGCCGGTGGCGCCCAGCGGGTGGCCCAGTGCAATGGCGCCGCCCATCGGGTTGACCTTGGCCGGGTCCAGCTGCAGGTCGCGCATCACCGCCAGCGATTGCGCGGCGAAGGCTTCGTTCAGCTCGATCCAGTCGATCTGGTCCTGCGTCAGGCCGGCTGCCTTCAGCGCCGCGGGAATCGCTTCCTTCGGGCCGATGCCCATGATCTCGGGCGGCACGCCGCGCACCGCGAACGACACGAAGCGCGCCAGCGGCACCAGGTTGAACTGCTTGAGGATCCTTTCCGAAACCAGGATCAGCGCGCCGGCGCCGTCCGAGGTCTGCGAGCTGTTGCCGGCGGTGACGCTGCCCTTGTTGGCAAACACCGGGCGCAGCTTGCCCAGGCCTTCGATGGAGGTCTCCGGACGCGGGCCTTCGTCGAGCGAGAGGGTGCGCGTCTTCACGTCGACCTGGCCGCTGGCCAGGTTGGGGAATTTCTCGACGATATCCACCGGGGTGATCTCGTCCTTGAACTCGCCGGCCTGCTGCGCGCGGATCGCCTTCTGGTGCGAAGCGAGCGAGAAGGCATCCTGGTCCTCGCGGCTGACCTGCCATTTTTGAGCGACCTTCTCGGCGGTCAAGCCCATGCCGTAGGCAATGCCGATGTTCTCGTCGCGCTCGAAGATCGACGGCGACATCGACGGCGAGTTGCCCATCATCGGCACCATGCTCATCGACTCCACGCCGGCGGCGATCATCACATCGGATTCACCCACGCGGATGCGGTCGGCCGCCATCGCCACCGCCGACACGCCCGAGGCGCAGAAGCGGTTGACGGTGATGCCGCCCACGGTGTTCGGCAGGCCGGACAGCAGCGCGCCGATACGCGCCACGTTCAGGCCCTGCTGTGCCTCGGGAATCGCGCAGCCGACGATGGCATCTTCGATCAACTTCGGATCGAGATTGGGCACCTGCGCCACGGCCGCGCGCAGGATGGTGGCCAGCAAGTCGTCCGGGCGGGTGTTCTTGTACGCGCCCTTGGGTGCCTTGCCGATCGGCGTGCGGGTCGCGGCAACGATGTATGCGTCTTGCAGTTGTTTCATGATGTCGGTTCCTCGCTTGCCTTAGTTGCGCACCGGCTTGCCGGTCTGCAGCATGCCCATGATGCGTTCCTGGGTCTTGCCCGTGCCGAGCAGGTCGACAAAGGCCTTGCGTTCCAGCGCCAGCAGCCACTCCTCGCTGACCAGCGAGCCGGCCTCCACGTCGCCGCCGCACACTGCCTCGGCAATGCGGCTGGCGATCAGGAAGTCGTGCGCGGAGATAAAGCCGCCGTCGCGCATATTGGCCAGCGACGCCTTGATGGTGGCGATGCCCGAGCGGCCGGCAACCGGCACCAGCGTGCCCGGTACCGGCGCGCGGTAGCCTGCATTGGCCAGCGCGCGCACTTCGTTCTGTGCCACGTAGAGCAGTTCATGCACGTTGAACACGATGGTGTCCGACGGCTGCAGGTAGCCCATCTTCTGCGCGTCCAGCGCCGAAGCCGAAACCTTCGCCATGGCGGCTGCCTGGAAACGGTTGGTGAGGAACTGCAGGTAGTTGGTGCTGCCGGCGGCTTGTGCCGCGCGCGCAGCCGCCAAAGCCGCTTCCTTCAGCCCGCCGCCCGCCGGCACCAGGCCCACGCCCACTTCCACCAGGCCGATATAGGTTTCCAGCGCGGCCACGCGCTTGGCCGAATGCAGCATCAGTTCGCAGCCGCCGCCCAGCGCAATACCGGACGCTGCCGACACCACCGGCACGGCGGAATACTTCACGCGCATCATGCCGTCCTGGAACTTCTTGACGAAGGGCTCGATGTCCTTGGCGCCGCCCATCATGAAGGCCGGCATCGCGGCTTCCAGGTTGGCGCCCGCGGAGAACGGGCCGCCCGGCGCCCCCAGTTGCAGCGACGTGGGCTGCCACACCACCAGACCCTTGTACCCGGCTTCCGCCAGGTCGATGGCGCGCGTCAGCCCGTCGATCACGTCCGGCCCGATGGTGTTCATCTTGCTCTTGAACGAGACCACCAGCACATCGTCCTGGCCTTCGCTCACCCAGATGCGCACGGCATCGTTTTCTTCCACGGTACGGCCTGCCTTGCGCGGATCGGCGGCAGCCGTACCCTTGACCGCGGCGCGGAACACCTGGCGCTCGTAGACCGGCAGCGCGTTACGCTGCACGAAGGCCTGCGCGGCGGGAGACCACGAACCCTGCGCGCCGTGCACGCCCTGGTTGTCAGCGACGGGGCCTTCGAACACCCACGACGGCAGCGCTGCGTTGGACAAGCCCTTGCCCGCGTCGATGTCTTCCTTCACCCACTCGGCAACTTGCTTCCAGCCAGCCGACTGCCAGTCCTCGAAGGGGCCGGAATTCCAGCCGAAGCCCCAGCGGATCGCCAGGTCGATATCGGCGGCGGAGCCGGCGATCTGCTCGAGGTAGACGCCGATATAGTGGAACACGTCGCGGAACACGGCCCACAGGAACTGCGCCTGCGGGTTGGTGGATTCGCGCAGCAGCTTGATGCGCTCGGCCGGTTCCTTCTTCAGCATGCGCACGACGATCTCGTCAGCCTTCTTGCCCGAGTCGACGTACTGGCCGGTCTTGGGATCCAGCACCTTGATGGCCTTGCCTTCCTTTTTGTAGAAGCCGGCGCCGGTCTTCTGGCCCAATGCGCCCGCATCCACCAAACCCTTGAGCACGGCGGGCGTCTTGTACACCGGCGCGAACGGATCGTCCAGCAGGGTGTCCTGCATGGTCTTGATTACGTGGGCCATGGTGTCCAGGCCCACCACGTCGGCGGTGCGGAAGGTGGCGGACTTGGCGCGGCCCAGCTTTGAGCCGGTCAGGTCGTCGACCACGTCGAACGGGATGCCGTATTTCTCGGCCTCGGCGAACACCGCCAGGATCGAGAAGATGCCAACGCGGTTGGCGATGAAGTTGGGCGTGTCCTTGGCGCGCACCACGCCCTTGCCGAGCGTGGAGGTCAGGAAGGTTTCCAGGCAGTCCAGGATCGCCGGCTGCGTGGCCGCAGTCGGGATCAGCTCCACCAGGTGCATGTAGCGCGGCGGGTTGAAGAAGTGCACGCCGCAGAAGCGCGATTTCAGGTCCGCGTCGAAACCGTCGGACAGCGCCGTGATCGACAGGCCCGAGGTATTGGTGGCGAAGATAGTGTGGGAGGCCAGGTGCGGCGCGACCTTCTTGTACAGGTCGTGCTTCCAGTCCATGCGCTCGGCGATCGCCTCGATCACCACGTCGCATTCCTTGAGCAGCGCGAGGTCGTCTTCGTAGTTGGCGGCCAGGATCAGGCCGGCTTCGTCCTTGATGCCGAGCGGCGCCGGCGAGAGTTTCTTCAGGTTCTCGATGGCGCGCAGCGAGATGCCGTTCTTGGGGCCTTCCTTGGCGGGAAGATCGAACAGCACCACAGGCACGCGGGCATTGACGAGATGGGCGGCGATCTGCGCCCCCATGACGCCGGCACCCAGCACGGCGACCTTCTTGACGATGAAATTGGACATGCGCGCTCCTAGGAAAGTGAGCGTTGAGATGAGGTGGGTTGGCGGCGCGTGGCGCTGGCTTTGCTGGCGGCCTGCTCCCCTCTCCCGCAAGCGGGAGAGGGGAGCCAACCATTGGCAGTGATAGCCTGCACCCGCGCTAAGACAACCGTGTTAATTCAAGACGGCCAGTCAGAACAAATCCGCGTCCAGCGCCATCAGCGTCGCCGAACCGGCGCGCGCCATGCGGATCTGCGACGCGGTCTCCGGCAGCAGCCTGGCAAAGTAGAAGCGCGCGGTAGCCAGCTTGCTGGTGTAGAACTTGTCGCCGCTGGCTTCCTTCTCCAGCGCGATCTTGGCCATGCGGGCCCAGAAGTACGAGAACACCAGGTGACCCACCACGCGCAGGTAAGGCACCGCGGCAGCGCCGACTTCGTCGGGGTTGGCCATGGCCTTCATGCCGATTTCCATGGTGAGCTTCTGCACCTTGTCGCCCAGGTCCGCCAGCGGGTTGACGAACTCCTGCATGGCCTCGTTGGTGCCCTCTTCTTCCACGAACACCTGCACGATCTTGCCGAAGGCCTTCATCTTGGCACCCATGTCGCCCAGGATCTTGCGGCCCAGCAGGTCCAGCGCCTGGATGGTGTTGGTGCCTTCGTAGATCATGTTGATGCGCGCGTCGCGCACATGCTGCTCCATGCCCCACTCGGCGATGTAGCCGTGGCCGCCGAACACCTGCATGCCCTCATTGGTGGCGGTGAACGCATTGTCGGTCAGGAAGGCCTTGATCACCGGCGTCAGCAATGCGACGAGATCACCGGCTTCCTTGCGCACGGATTCGTCCGGATGCGACAGCTCGCGGTCGATCTGCAGCGCGGTCCAGTAGCTGAACGCGCGGCCGCCTTCGGCGAAGGCCTTCTGCGTCAGCAGCATGCGGCGCACGTCGGGGTGCACGATGATCGGGTCGGCCGGCTTGTCCGGTGCCTTGGGACCGGTCAGCGCGCGCATCTGCAGCCGGTCCTTGGCGTAGGCCAGCGAGTTCTGGTAGGCCACTTCGGTCAGGCCCAGGCCCTGCATGCCAACGCCCAGGCGGGCGGCGTTCATCATCACGAACATGGCGTTCAGGCCCTTGTTGGGCTCGCCCACCATCCAGCCGCGCGCGCCATCCAGGTTCATCACGCAGGTGGCGTTGCCGTGGATGCCCATCTTGTGCTCGATCGAACCGCACTGGATGCCGTTGCGCTCGCCCGGGTTGCCATTGGCGTCGGGGATGAACTTCGGCACCACGAACAGCGAGATGCCCTTGGTGCCCTGCGGCGCGTCCGGCAGGCGCGCCAGCACCAGGTGGATGATATTGGCGGAGAGATCGTGCTCGCCGGCCGAGATGAAGATCTTGGTGCCGCTGATGCTGTAGGAACCGTCGCCCAGCGGCTCGGCCTTGCTGCGCAGGATGCCCAGGTCGGTGCCGCAATGCGGCTCGGTCAGGCACATGGTGCCGGTCCATTCGCCGGACACCAGCTTGGGCAGGTACAGCTTCTGCAGCTCCGGCGTGCCGTGCGCGTGCAGCGCTTCATAGGCGCCGTGCGACAGGCCGGGGTACATGGTCCACGCCTGGTTGGCCGAGTTCAGCATCTCGTACAAGGCGTTGTTGACCAGGATCGGCAGGCCCTGGCCGCCGTATTCCGGGTCGCAGCCCAGCGCCGGCCAGCCGGCTTCCACGTACTGCTGGTAGGCTTCCTTGAAGCCCTTGGGCGCGGTCACCACGCCGTCGCCGACGTAGGTGCAGCCTTCGCGGTCGCCGCTCTGGTTGAGCGGGAACACCACTTCGGAGCAAAACTTGCCGGCTTCCTCGAGCACCTGGTTGATGGTGTCCGCGTCGATGTCTGCGTGCTTCGGCAGCGCCTTGAGTTCGGCTTCCACGCCGAGCAATTCATGGAGCACGAACTGCATGTCGCGCAACGGTGCGGTGTACTGGCCCATCAAAGACTCCTTGGAGGTTTGCAAAGCCGCTACGCCGCCCGTGCACGATCCGGCACGGGACGCCGCGGCGGCGTCAGGTACGGTAAGACTGAATCAACTTGTTGAGTGCGACCATGGCAAGCTCCGCACTGGCGGGCAGCCGCAGGAAACGGGCGTCGTGATGCAAGCCTAGTTCAAGGCTGTACATTTCAAACAGCATCAGACGCGGATCGCAGTCCGCGCGCAGGTGCCCCTGTTCCTTGGCCTGGTCGATGGCACGCGTGAGCGCGGCGCGCCAGATGGTGACGCTCTTGACTAGCTCGTCACGCACCGGGCTTTCCGCGCGGTCGTCGTACTCCACCGCCCCGCTGATGTAGATGCATCCCGTGGTCACTTCCTGGATGCGCTTTTCCATCCAGCGGCGCACCATGGACTGCAAGCGCGGCAAGCCACGCGGTTCGTGCAGCGAGGGGTAGAAGACCTCTTGCTCGAAACGGCGGTGATACTCGCGCACCACTTCCACCTGCAGGTCCTCGCGCGAACCGAAATGCGCGAACACGCCGCTTTTGCTCATCTGCATGCGTTCCGCCAACAAGCCGATGGTCAAGCCTTCGAGCCCGTCGCGGGACGACAGCTCCAGCGCGGCATCCAGAATCGCCACGCGCGTCATTTCCCCCTTGCGCATGGGCGCGGGGGACGCGGAAGTGCCGGATTCGAGACGAGCTGACTGGTGTCGCATGATTATTTCTCCGTTCTTCGCTGCGCGATCCTGATCGCGCAGCGTTTGACCCTGACGTAGTGCTTTCGCTGCCTGGCTGCCTGTTATCACCGCCCGGCAGACGCGAATGCACGCAGTCTAAGGCAAAAAAGAACGATCGTTCAGATTATTGTGATGACGCTCGCCGGCAGCAAGCTTTTAATTAGATCGGGGTTTCTAAACGCAGCGGCCGCGCCTCTTGCGCTGCAACATGCCGCGGCGCAGCGAGGCAGCGATATTTCCCGCCCCCGTGCCGCAAAGCAACATGCCCGCGCGGCCGGGCGCATTGTCCCGCGATCAGTAGCGCCCTGTCACGCCCGCGATGATCACGCCGACGCGCAGCACCATATACGCGGCCCAGCTTCCCATGCGGCGCAACGCCGAGCGCCGCGCATGGGTGGCGGCCTTGATCTCGACGCTGCGCGAGGCAATGGCAAGCTCCAGTTCCTGGCGCAGTTCGGCGCAAAACGCGCCGTCGTAGACCACCACGTTGGCCTCGCGCGCCAGCAGCAGGCTGAACGGGTCCATGTTGCTGGATCCCACCGTGGCCCAGGCATCGTCGATCACAGCCACCTTGGCGTGCAGGAAACTCTCGCCGTATTCGTGGATCTCCACGCCGGCGCCGAGCAAGGTCGCATACAGCGCGTGCGTCGCATAGTGCTGCAGGCGGTACTCGACCATGCCCTGCAGCAGCAGCCGCACGCGCACGCCGCGCTTGCGGCAGGCCAGCAAGGCGCGGCGCATCTTGTGCCCGGGCAGGAAGTACGCATTGGCGATGATGACCTCCCGCCGCGCGCCGCCCAGCGCCTGCAGGTACTGGCGCTCGATGGCGCGGCGGTTGCGCAGGTTGTCGCGCAAGAGCAGCGCGGCGCGCATGCCGCCGGCGAGGTCCTGGCGCGGCAGCGGCAGGTCGGTGATCAGCGGGAACTCGGCGGCCACGCCGGCCAGGCCGACGGTGCGCATTTCGCCGCGCAGGGAAAGCTGCCACCACAGGCGTTCGGCGGTCAGCGCAATCTGGTTGACCAGCGGGCCCCGCACCACCACGGCAAAGTCATAGCGCGGGCCCAGCCCCGCACTCTCGAAAGGCCCGTGGTTGTGGTCGTCGATGATATTGATGCCGCCAACGAAGCCGATCTGCTGGTCGATCACCGCCAGCTTCCGGTGCAGCCGGCGCAAGTTGCGCCGCGCCAGGCTGAAGCGGCGCAAGGGGCGGAAGATCTTCAGGCACACGCCGCCATCGCGCAAGCGCGCGGCGAGCCCGGCCGGCATGTCGCCGGCGCCGAAGCCATCCACGACAAGGTGCACGATCACGCCACGCCCCGCAGCGCGGATCAGGGCATCGCTCACTGCCGTGCCAACCTCGTCATCGGCATAGATATAGGTTTCCAGCGAAACCGAGAACACGGCCTGGTCGATAGCGGCAATCAGGGCGGGGAAAAATTCCTGGCCGCCACGCAACAGGCGCACGGCGTTGCCGCCCATGGGCTTGCCGCGGCGCCACTCGGAACGCAGCGGACCGGCGTGCCGCGGCGCGCGCGGGGGCGCCGGCGCATCGGCATCGTCGCGCGAGGCCGCGATGCCGCAGGGCAGCGCGTATGGCTCGTGTGGGATCTGAATCGGGGACATGGGGCACATTATCAGGCACGCCGATGTCCCATGCGTGCTCCAGGCGACGCGCATGGCGCACTGTTGCGGCCTTTACCGCCTTTCTCTGCTATCGTCGGCGCTTTATCCCCTCACAGCCCCGACATCGTGAAGGTTTTCGGCATCTCCGGTTCGTCCGGCAGCGGCAAGACCACGCTGCTGGATCAGTTGATCCCGCGTTTCGTCGCAGCCGGGCTGCGCGTGGCCGGCGTCAAGCACACCCACCACGGCTTCGACCCCGACACCCCTGGCAAGGACTCCTGGCGCATGCGCCAGGCCGGTTGCGCCAATGTCGTGCTGGTGGGCGCGCGCCACCTGACGCTGATGCGCCACTATCCCGAGTCCGAAGCCTCGCCCGAACTGGCCGACGCGCTTGCCGTGCTGCCCGCCGGCACCGACCTGGTGCTGGTGGAAGGCTACAAGCGCAGTGATTTCCCCAAGCTGGAAGTATTCCGGCCGGACCTTGGCAGGCCGCCGCTATGGCCGGAGGTGCAGAGCATTGTGGCCGTCGCCAGCGACAAACCGGAGGCGGTGGCCATGCTCACCGCCCTGCCCGTGCTGGACCTGTCCGACCTCGATGCCATCTGCCAACTGATCCAGGCTGGCGCGCTCGAACTCACGCCGGCACTGGCCGCCACCCTGGCGCAGTCTCACCAGACGCGATAAACGTGGCCGCTGCGCGGTCCCTCGATGCTGCGCTGGTAGGCCAATGCGACACGCGCCGCCGGCACCGCCTCGAAACCGGGGAAGAAATCGCCATAAGCGGGCCATGACTCCTGCACCACGGTCGGGCTGACCACGTTGATGCGCAGGCCACGCTCCAGTTCAGGCGCCGCGCTGCGCACGAACCCTTCCAGCGCGGCATTGACGCTGCCGGCATTGGCGCCCATGCGGATCGGCTCGCTGCCGACGATCCCGCTGGTGAGCGTGATCGAGCCGCCATCGTTCAGGAAGTGCTGGCCAACCAGCGCCAGGCGCACCTGCCCGAGCAACTTGTCTTGCAGCCCGATCGCGAAATCCTCGGCGCGCATCTGCGCGAGCGGGCCGAAAAACAGGCTCCCGGTGGTGGCGACGATGGCATCCACCCGGCCGGTCGATTCGAACAAGGCCTGCACCGACCCGGGCTGCGTCAGGTCGACCCGATGATCGCCACCCGACTTGCCGACGCGCACCACTTCATGGCGCGCCGACAGGTTCTGGACCACCGCCTGGCCAAGCGTGCCGCTGGCCCCGATCACGATAATTTTCATCCCATTCTCCGTTCGTCCACTAACCCAAGGTGCGGGGGATTCCTTCCCTCCGCTTCAAGAACCGATTATGAAGTGGGCCATACACGGATAAATGGGCTACGATTTCTCGGATACCTAACTTTTGATTAGCAATCCGTGGACAAGCTACGCAGCATGGAAGTCTTCGCCGCCGCCGCCGAAGCCGGCAGCTTCAGTGCCTGCGCCGATGCGCTGGGCCTGTCGGCAGTGATGGTGGGCAAGCATGTGGGCCAGCTCGAACGCCATCTGGGCGTGCGCCTGCTGCAACGCAGCACGCGGCGCCAGTGCCTGACCGAAGCCGGGCGCCTGTTCCTGGAGGAATGCCGGCTGATACTGGAGCGCGTACGCAACGCGGAAACCGTTGCGGAACGCCTGCACAGCCAGCCGCGCGGGCGCCTGCGTGTCACTGCCCCGGTGACACTGGGAGAGACCGCGGTCGCCGAGGCAGTATCGGCGTTCCTTCTGAACTATCCGGAAGTCACAGTGGAACTGGTGCTTGACGACGCCTTTACCGACCTGATTGCCGACGGTTTCGATGCTGCCGTCCGCATCGGCGCGCTGGCCAGTTCGGACCACCTGGTCGCGCGCCCCTTGCGGCCCTACCGCATGGCGATCTGCGCGGCGCCGGCCTACCTGGCGCAGGCGGGCCATCCCCGTTCACTGGCAGACCTGGCCGGACATCGCTGCCTGAACCACCTGTTGTGGCCGCAAGGCATGGGCTGGCCGGCATTCGAGGGCGGTCCCGGGCGGGTGCCCGCGGCACCGCTCGCTGCGAATAACGGCCAGGCGTTGCGGCGCGCCGCGCTGGCCGGCTGCGGCATCGTCATGCAGCCTGAAGTGCTGCTGGCGGCCGACATCGCCGCGGGCCTGCTGGTACCGCTGCTGGAGGACGCGACGCCAGCGCCGAGGCCCGTGCACCTGCTTTACCCGCGCGACCCGCGGCCTTTGCCCAAGCAGGCGCGCTTCGTCGAAATCATGTTGAAAAAAATGGGGGCTTGAAGACAGCCCGCGCGCCGGCGCGGGGCCTCAGGAAGAGATGCCGGCCTTGGCCTTGTGGGCAACCGGCCGCTCCGGGACGGAAATGCGGGCAAGCTCGGCCATCAACGGCACGTGGTCAGAACGCTGGGCCCACTCGCGGCCGGTCAGCGCGCTGGCGTGCTCGATCTCGAATCCGCGCACATAGATACGGTCGAGTTGCCACCAAGGCATGTGGCTGGGAAAGGTGTGCAGCCGTGCACCGCCCGCATGGGAAACCTCCGTCGCCCCCAGCGTGGTGCAGATCAGGTTGTCGAGGCGGTGGTTCCAGTCGTTGAAATCGCCGGCGATCACCAGCGGCGCATCGGCCGGCACCACGTCGCACACGCGCTTGACCAGCGCCTCCGCCTGGCGGGCGCGGCTGCGGGCGAACAGCCCGAAATGCACGCAGATCAGATGGGCCTCGACGCCGTTCATATCCGCCACCGCATGCAGCAGGCCGCGCTGCTCGAAGCGATGGTCAGAGATGTCGAGGTTTTCCGACATCAGGATCGGATGGCGCGACAGGATGGCATTGCCGTGGTGCCCGTGGTCATACACCGCATTGCGCCCATACACCGAGTGCGGGTAGGCATCGGTGGCCAGGTAGTTGAGCTGCGTATAGTCCGGGTCGAACAAGGCGGCTGCCACCAAGCGGTCATTGCGGTCCTGCACTTCCTGCAGGAAGACGATGTCGGCATTGACCACATGCAGGCCGTCGCGCACGTTATGGATGCGCGACTTGCCCTTGATGCCGGTCACGCCCTTGTGAATGTTGTAGGTAACGACGCGCAGTCTCATGAACCCGCTCCACAGGCCGCGCGCTGCCCCTGCACGCGCCAGCCCAGTTGCAGCACCGCCTCCGCATTGCTGCTCGAGAAGCAGAGCGCGGCGGCCTCGCGCCACGACAGCCACTGATATTGCAGGTGCTCGCGTGGTGCCAGCGTCACCGGCACCGGCTGCGCCACCCTCAGGCCGAACCAGTGCTCGGTGTTGCGCGTCACGCCGGCGGCGTAACGGTGGCGCCACTGGGGATAGATCTCGTAGTCGATGGTGTGCTGCCAGTCGTCCAGTTGATGCTCGGCGGCGTTGATGCCGGTTTCCTCCGCCACTTCGCGGGCGGCCGTCACGGCCAGCGGCTCGTCGGATGCGTCCAGGCTACCGGTGACGGACTGCCAGTAACCCGGCCGGTCGGCGCGCTCGATCAACAGCACTTGCAGGTCCGGCGTGTGGATCACGACCAGGACGGATTCAGGGATTTTGTAGGACATGGGGATAGGACAAACGGCGTCCCCAAGCTTACCGCAGATGCACCCGGCCGCCATGGGAAACATGGTCGCCGGGACGGTTTCGCGGGCTGGATGCATGATGGGAGGGGACGAATCAGGCGCGGCTGGAACCTGGCAACGCTTCCCGTGGCTTCCGGCGCCCGGACGACACTCAAGCAGCGTGAACGCTGGACTGGACCGGCGCCTCGCGCAGCCAGGTCTCGAAGACGCCGGGAGAGTCCCCGTGGCCCCATGCGGCGCGTAGTTGCTGCATCAGCGGCGTGAGCGCCTGGGTGTACTCGCGCGAAGCCGCGTGCGCATGCGCGGCGAGGCGTTCGGCGCATTCCCGCAACTGCGCCTGCAATTGCAAGCGTTCCTGCGCAATCTCCTTTTCGCGCACGCCGAGCGCGTTGTACTTCTGGATCAGGAAGCGTTGGTAGTCGCCTGCTTCCACGCCCTGGGCCGCTTGCGCATTGACCTGCTCGAAGCGCATCACGATGCTGCCGGTTTCCTGCTCGATATGGGTGGCCTCCGCCGCCAGCGCCTGTAATCCGTCCTGCAGGCGTAGCGCCTCGCGGCGCTCGTCGCGCAGGTGCGCCGCGTGCTCGTCGAAGGTACGCTGCGCCAGCAGGTAAGCCTGTACCACCGGCTGGGGCGCTACGACAAGCAGCGGATCCGCGCCGCCGGCGCGGCTGCCCTGAACCAGGGCGTCGTCGGCCAGGCGCAGGTTGCCCAGGTCTTCCAGCCAGCGTCCGCGCGCCATGACCGTTCCCACCGTATCCAGCGCCACCCGGCGCAGGGCTTCGGCGCGCTGCATCTCCACCGGCTCCGGCATTGGCACGGCACCGCCGCCGGTCTGCGCCGCATGCGCGATATCCGGCACGCAGGCCGCCACCGTGGTCGCCACGGACTCCGACATGGCCACCGCCGAGCGGCGCACCGCGCGCCGCAACTCGAAACGCGCCAGCAGCATCATCGCCAGCCCGGCGACAAGCCAGGTGACGATGGTCTCGGCATGGGCCAGCAAAAACTGGCGAATCAGTTCTACATCCAGGTGCACGGCAAATTCCTCCCGCGCGGCCGGCGTGCCTTCGAAATGGGCTTGCGGCTTGGCGCTATAAAGGGAGAAGACTGGACGGGAGGGGGCTTCGTTCCGCGATGTAACAATTGGAAACCAGGCACGGGGTGCCGAATGGCCGGCGCGCGCGGAAGACGATCGCCTGACCTGACCAGAAAAGCCGCGCGTCAGGCGTGCGCCGCCTTCATGTCGGCGATGAAGGCGTCCAGAAGATCGTTGGCGTGCGGCTTGCGGCGCACCACCATGTCGAACGGTACCTCATAGCGCATCGCGTCCGGCGCGAGCGCGGCCAACTGGCCCTGCAGCACGTAGGGCGCCGCGAAATGTGCCGGCAACCGGCCGGACAGCACCAGCATCGCCACTGCCTCCATGTTGTCCGCCATTGCCGTCACCAGCCGGTCTGCCGGCGAGCCCGCGGCCTCCGGCAGCGGATAGCTGCGCCAGGCCCACGCATGGCCGAGCGTGACCGCCGGGTCGACGCATCCGGCCTTGGCAAAAAGCGGATGGCCGCGTCCGGCATAGGCAAGCTGCGTCTCGTGAAAGATGGTGGTGTAGTCCAGCGCGGGCACGCGATGCCAGAAGTAGCCGATACCCATGTGGATCTTGCCATCCAGCAGCAATCCTTCCAGCTCCCCCGGCGAACGCACCGACACCGAGAAGTGCACGGATTCGTCCCGCTGGCGGAAGCGCTCGATTGCCTGGCTGATGCGCGCATTGGCGCTCACCGGCGTATGCCCGATCAAGCCCAGGTTGAGCGTGCCCACCAGCGTGCGCCCCACCTTGCGCGCTTCTGCGCCAAAGACATCCAGCGCCGTCAGCAGCTTGCGCCCGGATTCGACAAATTGCCGGCCGCGCGGGGTCAGCCGGAAACCGCTGCGCCCTCGTTCACACAGCCGGTAGCCCAACCGCGTTTCCAGCGTTGAAAGTTGCGTGCTGATGGTGGACTGGCCGACGTTGAGCGTCGCCTGCGCGGGTGTGATGCCGTTGGCATCCACTACCGCCAGGAAAACGCGGATCAGGCGCAGGTCAAGATCGGAGGGTTGTCCCAGCATGGTTGGTACATCGATCCGGATCAATGTTTGGTTCAGAAGTTTCGCATTCTACGCGTCAAAACAATCAGCAAGAATTCAGATCTCTCCACCATGACATGCCACCGGGCGCGGCATGATGAATCGATCCCCATGAATGCAAAGCTGCTACTCAACCCGGCCGGCGCTGCCGAACCCTTCCAGCCGATGTCCGGCAACGCCATGCCGCGCTTTGGCGGCATCGCCACCATGATGCGGCTGCCCGCCGCCGGGAGCACCGCCGGGCTGGATGCCTGCTTTGTCGGCGTGCCGTTCGACCTGGGCACGTCCAACCGCAACGGCGCGCGCCTGGGGCCCCGCCAGATCCGGGCCGAATCCGTGCTGCTGCGCCCCTACAACATGGCCACGCGCGCTGCCCCGTTCGATTCGCTGCGCGTCGCCGATATCGGCCACGTGGCGACCAATCCATACAACCTGCACGATTCCATCGCGCGCATCGAGGCAGCGTACCGCGACATCATCGCCACGGGGTGCCGCCCGGTCGGGCTGGGCGGCGACCACACCGTCACGCTGCCGATCCTGCGCGCCATGCACGCCAGGTATGGCCGCGTCGGACTGATCCATGTCGATGCGCATGCCGATGTGAACGACACCATGTTCGGCGAGAAGATCGCGCACGGCACGCCGTTCCGCCGCGCGGTGGAGGAAGGGCTGCTCGATTGCGGCCGTGTGGTGCAGATCGGCCTGCGCGGCACCGGCTATGCCGCCGAGGATCTCGACTGGTGCCGCCAGCAGGGATTTCAGGTGGTCACTGCCGAAGCATGCTGGCACCGGTCGCTGGCACCCCTGATGGAGGAAGTCGGCGCGCGCCTGCGGGGCGGCCCGGTCTACATCAGTTTCGATATCGACGGCATCGACCCTGCCTACGCTCCCGGCACCGGCACGCCGGAGATCGGCGGGCTGACGGTGCCACAGGCGTTGGAGATCGTGCGTGGCGCGCGCGGGCTGGATATCGTCGGCGCCGACCTGGTCGAGGTATCGCCGCCCTATGACCCGTTTGGCACCACGGCGCTGCTCGGGGCCAATCTGGCGTTCGAACTGCTGTGCGTGCTGCCCGGCGTCGAATACCGCGACGCCTGATGCCTTCGCCAAAGCCATAAACAGGAGACCCACCATGCAGACCAAGCAGCCTGCCCCCCCAACCCCGCCGCGCGGCCCTGGCATCGTTCGTCGGCACCACCATCGAGTGGTACGACTTCTACAGTTACGCCACAGCCGCGGCGCTGGTTTTCGGACCGCTGTTCTTTCCCGGCGAGAGCCGCCTGCTGAGCCTGCTGGCCTCGTTCGGCTCGTTCGCCATCGGCTTTCTGGCGCGGCCCGTTGGCGGCGTTCTGTTCGGGCGCATCGGCGATCGCCTTGGGCGCAAGCGCGCGCTCATGGGCACGCTGTCCTTGATGGCCATCGCCACGGTGCTGATCGGCTGCCTGCCGACCTATGCGCAGGCCGGATGGATCGCGCCCGTGGCGCTGGTGGCGTTGCGCGTACTGCAGGGCATCGCGGTCGGCGGCGAGTGGGGCGGCGCGGTGTTGCTGGCAGGCGAGCACGCGCCGGCCGGCCGGCGCACCTTCTTCGCCTCGTTTGCGCAACTTGGCAGCGCGGGCGGGCTGATCCTGTCGATGCTCGCCTTCAGCGCCATCAGCCGGTTCGATCACGACGCCCTCATGCAATGGGGCTGGCGCCTGCCCTTCCTGGCCAGCGCGGTGCTGCTGGCGGTTGGCTTCGTGATCCGCCTGTCGGTCAACGAATCGCCGGAATTCGAGGCGATGCAGGCCACCGGCGACGTGGCCCGCCAGCCGCTGGCCGAAGCGCTACGCGCGTGGCCGTTGATCGTGCTGGCGATCGGCGCCAACGTGTACGGCATCGCCGGGGTGTACTTCAGCAACATTTTCATGATCTCCTATGCCACGCAGTACCTGGCGCTGGACCGGGGGATGATTCTCGACTGCATGTTCTGGGTGGCGGTGCTGCAGTTCTTCGTGCAACTGGGCGCGGCGCATCTGGCCGACCGTTTCGGCACCCGGCGCGTGCTGGCCATCGTTGCGGCATGCGCCATCGCCGTACCGTTCGTCATGCTGCCCCTGGTGCGCACTGGCCAGCCGCACACGGTGTTCCTGGGCATCGCCATCGCCACGCTATGTGAATCGGGCTACTACGCCGTCATTGCCGGCTTTGTCATCGGCATGTTCGCCGCGCGCATCCGCTACACCGCAATCTCGCTGTCGTACCAGGTGTGCGGCGCCTTCGCCGGCGGCCTGACTCCGCTGCTTGCGACACTGCTGGCGGACAGGTTCTTTCCGCAGTGGTGGCCGATGGCGGTGTTCTATGCGGGATTTGCAGCACTATCGCTGATGTGCGTGGTGCTGGCAGGGCGAGCGCGAGAGGCCAGCTTGCCCGCGACCGCGACGAGCATCTGATACGCCCGGAAAAACAAAAAGGGCCGCGCTTGCGCGCGGCCCTTCCTCAGGCAGTCGAAACCCCGGCTCAGGCCGTCTTCGGCTCCGCAGCACGCAAGCGGATATGCAGCTCGCGCAGCTGCTTCTCGTCGACCGAGCTCGGCGCTTGCGTCAGCAAGTCTTGCGCGCGCTGGGTCTTGGGGAAGGCGATCACGTCACGGATCGAATCGGCGCCGGCCATCATGGTGACGATGCGGTCCAGGCCGAAGGCCAGGCCGCCGTGCGGGGGCGCGCCGTATTGCAGCGCGTCCAGCAGGTAGCCGAACTTGGCACGTGCCTCTTCCTCGCCAATCTTCAGGGCACGGAACACCTTGCTCTGCACGTCCTCGCGGAAGATCCGCACCGAGCCACCGCCCATTTCCCAGCCGTTCAGGACCATGTCGTAGGCCTTGGCGATGCACTTGCCCGGATCGGTTTCCAGGTACTGCAGGTGCTCGTCCTTGGGGCTGGTGAACGGGTGGTGCATGGCGACCCAGCGGGCATCTTCCTCGTCGTACTCGAACATCGGGAAGTCGATCACCCACAGCGGCTTCCACACGTCCTCGAACAGGCCGTGGGTCTTGCCGAACTCGGAGTGGCCAATCTTCAGGCGCAGGCCGCCGATGGCGTCGTTGACGACCTTGGCCTTGTCCGCGCCGAAGAAGATGATGTCGCCGTCCTTGGCGCCGGTGCGCTTCAGGATCTCGGCGATGGCCGCGTCATGCAGGTTCTTGACGATCGGCGATTGCAGGCCGTCGCGGCCCTTGGCCACTTCGTTGACCTTGATCCAGGCCAGGCCCTTGGCGCCGTAGATGGCGACGAACTGGGTGTAAGCATCGATCTCGCTGCGCGAGATGGCGGCGCCGCCCGGCACGCACAGGCCGACCACGCGGCCGTTCTCGCTGTTGGCGGGGCCGGAGAACACCTTGAAATCGACATCCTTCATGGCGTCGGTCAGTTCGGTGAATTCGAGCTTGACGCGCAGGTCAGGCTTGTCCGAACCGAAACGGGCCATGGCCTCGCGGAACTCCATCACCGGAAAGCTGGCGTCCAGGTCGACGTCGATGGCGTTCTTGAACACCGTGCGCATCATGTCCTCGAACAGGTCGCGGATCTCCTGCTCGTTCAGGAACGAGGTCTCGCAGTCGATCTGCGTGAACTCGGGCTGGCGGTCGGCACGCAGGTCCTCGTCGCGGAAGCACTTGGTGATCTGGTAGTAGCGGTCGAAGCCCGACACCATCAGCATCTGCTTGAAGATCTGCGGCGACTGCGGCAGCGCGAAGAAGTGGCCCGGGTTGGTCCGCGAGGGCACCAGGTAGTCGCGCGCGCCTTCGGGCGTGCTCTTGCCCAGCATCGGCGTCTCGATGTCGATAAAGCCTTGCGCGTCCAGGTACTTGCGCACTTCCATGGCGACCTTGTAGCGCAGGCGCAGGTTGTACTGCATCTGCGGGCGGCGCAGGTCGAGCACGCGGTGGGTCAGGCGGGTGGTCTCGGACAGGTTGTCGTCGTCGAGCTGGAACGGGGGCGTGACCGACGGGTTGAGCACGGTCAGCTCATGGCACAGCACCTCGATCTTGCCGGAGGTCAGGTTGGCATTCTCGGTGCCTTCCGGACGTGCACGGACCTTGCCGGTGACGCGGATGCAGAACTCGTTGCGAATCTCTTCGGCGGCCTTGAACATCTCTGGGCGATCGGGATCGCACACCACCTGCACCAGGCCTTCGCGGTCGCGCAAGTCGATGAAGATCACGCCGCCGTGATCGCGGCGGCGCTGCACCCAGCCGGTCAGGGCCACTTCCTGGCCCGTCAGTTGTTCGGTCACGAGACCGCAGTAGTGAGTACGCATGGACATAGGAGAATTCCAGGAATAACGCGGCCGCCGATGCGGCCGGCGATCAATTTGAATGCGAAGAGTCGGCGGACTCGGCGAGGGCTTCGGCATCCGCCTCGCCAGCGCGCACCGGGCCGCTCTTGCGCGGCAGCTCGGTCGGCGCCACCACGCCCATCGAGACGATGTACTTCAGCGCGGCGTCGACGGTCATGTCGAGTTCGATGGTATCGGCCTTGGGCATCATCAGGAAGAAGCCCGAGGTCGGATTGGGCGTGGTCGGCACGTAGACGCTGACATATTCGCCCTGCAGGTGATTCTGCACATCGCCGCCGGGCCGGCCGGTCAGGAAGGCGATGGTCCACGAGCCTTCACGCGGATACTGCACCAGCAAGGCCTTGCGAAAGGCATTGCCGGACGAGGACAGCAGCGTGTCGGATACCTGCTTGACGCTGGTGTAGATCGGCCCCACCACCGGGATATGGCGCAACAGCGCTTCCCACCAGCGCACCAGCCGCTGGCCGATGAAGTTGTGGGCCAGCAGCCCCACCAGCAGGATGAACACGACCGTCAGGATCGCGCCCAGGCCCAGGATGCGCCGGCCGAACAGCTTGTCGGGCTGCCAGGCTTCCGGCAGCAGCGCCAGACTCTGGTCCATGGTGCCGATGACGAGATTCAGCACCCAGAGCGTGATGCCCAGCGGCACCAGCACCAGCAGCCCGGTCAGGAACCAGGTCTTGAGGGCGGACGTTTTCTTCGCTGCCACGGTGCGTTCTGCCTTCAATGGCAAGCGCAGGCGCTGCCGCAACCGCCGGCGGCGCTTGCGGAGGCCGTGCTGGTGGAGCCGGACGCGTCGCCGGAGGAAGGCGCAGCCGCGGCAGCGCTGCCGCTATCGGCCGCGCCGGCGGCGGCTGCCGGGGCAGCGCCGGCGGCCGCCGCGGCGGTGCCGCCGCTGCCGCCACGGAAGTCGGTGACGTACCAGCCCGAACCCTTGAGCTGGAAGCCCGCAGCGGTCAGTTGTTTCTTGAACGTGCCCGTTGCGCCGCAGGATGTGCAGTCAGTAAGCGGTGCATCGCTCATTTTCTGCAGCACATCGCGCCCGTGGCCGCAGGCGTCGCAACGATAGGCATAGATCGGCATAAGTGGCTCTCCGCGAGGATTCTGGAACGGAAAATGGGGGGACCGCGCGGTCGCGCCGACGGGGAAGTTGCCGCTCCCGTGCGCCACCTTGCGGTGCAAAGCCTTGAATTATAAACCGTTCTGAGAACAGCGGGCCGGCTGAAAAAGGAACAGAAATGCCGCCAGAGGCACGCGCACCACGCCCGGCACCGCGTCGGTCAGGCCAGATGCACTTCCTCAACGCGCGGATGGTCGCCGATCCACTGCGGCAGCAGCGAACCGAAGACCATGCCGCCGATGGAGAACAGCAAACCAACCATCTGCGGCGGCACCGCCGCGTCGGCGAAGGCGATCTCGCAGCACAACCAGGCAGTCAGGCCCAGGAGGATGGCGGCCAGTCCGCCCTGGCGGGTGGCCGGTTTCCAGAACATGCCGAAGGCCAGTGGCACGAACGACGAGACCAACGTGACCTTGTAGGCATTTTCCACCATATGGAAGATGGAAAGATGCGAGTTCAGCGCGAACAGCGTCACCAGCACCGCGAACACCAGCACCACCGCCTGCATCACGCGCAGGAAACGGCGGTCGTCGAGATGGCGGAAATAAGGCCGCAGGATGTTCTCGGCGAAGGTAACGGACGGCGCCAGCAGCGTCGCCGAGGCGCAGCTCTTGATGGCGGACAGCAGCGCGCCGAAGAACATCACCTGGGCGAACATGGGCGCGTGCGTCAGGATCAGCTTGGGCAGGATCAGCTGCGAATCGGTGTTGATGTACTTCTGCACCATCTCCGGATCGATCATGGTGGCCGAATAGGCCAGGAACATCGGGATAAAGGCAAAGCAGAAATACAGCACGCCGCCCAGCACCGAGGCGCGCCCGGCAATCTTCTCGGTGCGCGACGAGGTCACGCGCTGGAACACGTCCTGCTGCGGGATCGACCCCAGCATCATGGTGAACAGCGCCGCCGCAAAACCGATGATCTGTATCAGGTCCAGCGAGGGCAGGAACTCGAACTTGCCGGCCGCCGCCGCGTGCGACACCACCGCGGCCACGCCGCCGGCCTGGCCACTGACCTCGTAGCCGATATACAGCATGCCGATCACGATGATGATCATCTGGAGGAAGTCGGTTATCGCCACCGCCCACATGCCGCCAAACAGCGTGTAGACCAGCACACTGGCGGCGCCGATCATCATGCCGGTTTCCTGCGACAGGGTGCCATCCGAAACAGTGAAGAACACCAGGCCAAGCGCCTTGATCTGCGCGGCGACCCAGCCCAGGTAGGACATCACGATGCACAGCGTGGTCAGCACCTCGGCCAGCCGCCCGTAGCGGTTATGGTAGTAATCGCCAATGGTGAGCAGGTTCATCCGGTATAGCGGACGCGCGAAGAACAAGCCGACCAGGATCAGGCAGAGCGAGGAACCAAAGGGATCGGACACCACCCCGGACAGGCCTTCCTTGAGAAAGACCGCGGGGATGCCCAGCACCGTCTCCGAGCCGAACCACGTGGCGAACACGGTGGCGGTGACGATGTAGAACGGCAGGCTGCGGCCGGCCACCGCGAAGTCGGTGGCGTTGCGTACGCGCAGCGCGGCCCACAGGCCGATGCCGACAGAGATTACCCAGTAGATGATGACGAACCAGATCAGCATGCTGCTGCCTACCCCAAAAATGCCCTTGCGGCGAAAAACCGGTTGCCGGTGAGCGGGATACGTTCCCCTGCCCTGCCCGGAGTCCAATTCATCGGTCGGGGCCGCATGGGTGGCTGATCTAGCCTGCGGTCGTAGCCGAATGTAGGGTAGGGACAAGGTCATTACTGACCCCGTCCCCCCCTAAGAACCGTACGTGCGAGTTTCCCCGCATACGGCTCAAGCCGCTCAAAGTACGTTAATTTGTACCGGTTTCGCAACGGGCCGACCGTGATGATGAACTTGAATATGACAGTTTGGATGCAGCAGCACTCGATTCCCTAGAGCATCAGAGCCGCCGTGTACACGGTACTCGATGTGATGGTCTTCCCACCCGGTCTCCTTGGTAATCTTGCACTGGCACACCGCACACAAGCCCCGCTGGGACATGTACAACTTAACCCACTGCTTTCGGTGCGACATGTTATGCAACATGCGTACCTGCCGCAAGCTCTCGCCGTACCTTTCCTGCGCAGGATCGAAAGGATGGTAGTCCCCTCGAACTTTCTTGTGGCGTCGGATGGGCGTACCTTCAAGCGAATAAAGCGCCATCCAGTCCACTTCACCCCCCGCGTTTGTTACCGTGGTTCCGAACACCCAATTTCGACCGCCGACCGTCGTGAAATATTTCTTCCGCACCCAGTCAGTGTTCTTCTTCGGATGTCGCCGTTTTGCCCACCGCCATATAGCCCGAAATAAATCGTGCTCCAATCTGGTGAACGTCGCCTTTGCCACCACCGGGCTGTGATACTGCGCCCAACCTCGTAGCATGGGGTTCAGCATTCGGATCAACACCTCCTGCTTCACGCCCTTGTGACGGCCGATGACCTCCTTCACCGCGCGATAGAACGTTTGCACATTCTTCTTGCTTGGCTTTATAAGCAGCTTTCCCGAATACTTTCGGAAATTCCACCCTAGAAAGTCGAAGCCTTCGGCTATGTTGGTGATCCGCGTTTTCTCCATGGACAGTGCCAGTCCCCGTACTGCTAGGAACTGTTCGACCCACGGCTTCACCTCGCTTTCTAGCATCTCCGGCGTGTTGCCGGTGATCACGAAGTCGTCCGCATACCGCACTACATTGACCTTCAACTTCTTGAATCGGGTAACCCCCAACTTAGCGGTGAGATGCTGAGTTAGTTGTCGTTCCAATCCGTTCAGCGCCACGTTTGCCAACGTGGGGGAAATAATGCCTCCCTGCGGCGTTCCAGCTTCGGTCGCCTGGAACTGGCCTTGAAATACCACGCCAGCCTTCAACCACTTCCGCAGGATTGCCTTGTCCATAGGGACATGGCGCACCAACCAGTCATGGCTGATATGGTCAAAGCAGCCCTTGATATCCGCTTCTAGCACCCATTGAGCCGAGGCCCTCTGGGATAGAGAGACGAATAGCTGAGACATGGCATCCGCGGTAGAGCGATTAATCCGGAACCCATAAGAGTTCGGATCGCTCATTCCTTCAGACACCGGTTCCAGCGCCAGCAGGTATAACGCCTGCATGGCTCTGTCCAACATGGTCGGTATGCCCAGAGGGCGTTCCTTCCCGTTGGCCTTTGGAATAAAGACCCGCCTTAACGGCAGCGGTCGATACCCCCGACGCTTCAACTGCCCGATGGCTGCCCACCGGGTCTCAGGCTTGTCCCACAGCACGCGATCTACGCCTGCCGTCTTTCTGCCACGGTTTTCCGTCACTCGCTTTACCGCCGATGCTTTGGCGGACCACGAGCGGGTCAGGGACCGTTGCAGGGCTTTCACCCGGCGCCAGTCCCCTTCCTGCGTTGCCTTCGCAATTCGAATCTGCATTTCCCGAACATTCCGTTCCACCCGGCGCCAATCGATGGCACCCCAGCTTTGCGGTACGCCGGAGGGCGCAGATTCATCCTCACGGATCAATGCTTCCATGCTGTCCTCCGAATCTTGAGACTCTTCCCCCAAAATCGAGCGACAACATGCCCCTTGAGGGACATATTGCCCCTCAAGGGAAGAAAGTTGAACATCAAGCGAGATCTGTCAGCCGTCCTGCGACGATTGACCAGTTGGAAGTCTGCCCGCTTTCGCGTGGGATGATGTTTCAACCCCTATCTGAACCATTACAGCCCGGCATTCGCTTTTTCCAACCTCCCATACCCGCACAGCCAACAGCGTTCCTTGCGGTTCGCCTGCCGGAGCTAACTGCACTCTGGCAGCCATACGGGCTTACCACGTTCCCTGCACGTTACAAGACCGGGTTAGGGCCTGCCTATTCGCCGGTGGTCCAGAAGCGACGTGTCCCGAGTTTTGAGCGGGACAACCGACCACGTACCATTTTGGTTAGTGCCTATCAGCAGCTTTGGCACCGCAATCCTTACGACGTTTATCAGCAGTTCACTTACATTACCCATACCAGCCAGCCTAGCTCCTCGACCCGTTGCTACTCGGAATCTCTACCAGTCCACCTCACGGCAAACTGGCACCCTTGCGGGGGCTACATTGTCAGGAGAGCTTCACACCCCACCGTTACCAGTGACGCATGTCTCCCTAGGCTACTGCTAGTCGCATAGCAGGTTCTATATCGGAACACCCTTGCGGATGAGTCCGACCGAACCATAACGTGCAGAGCTTTCGCTCTACATCCGGGACCTCTCAACTCAATATGACCCCCGTAGGGGCATACTTGACCGACGTGAACTCCCAGAGGTGTTCCCATCCGTCCCAAAGAACGTAGCGCCGGTCAATCTGACCGGTACAAAAGCTATGTGGCGCTCCCCGACATGAGTCGATGGATCACCCAGCCCCTCTTTCGAGCGGCTGTTTACAGAGAACTCGCCCAAAGGCGAGCGTCCCCGCCTTTGGGCGATATTGAAGTTGACCCGTTTTTTTGG
>JYOD01000003.1:126138-132210 GCA_000955785.1 Burkholderiaceae bacterium 16 | reverse complement strand
TCCAGGCGATGAACATCGCTGTCCGCCACCAAAAAAACCACAACCGAGCGCAAGACGACGCCACCCCATGCATCAAACTCCTACTCCATCGTCAACCTGGCCAACCTTCCCAACGTAGCCAGCGCAGCGTCGCTCCGCTCATCAAAATCATGCCCGCAATTAATCCGCAAGCAATGCCGAAACCCCCCATGCGCGGAGAAAATCGGCCCGGGCGCAATACTGATCCCATGGGAAAGCGCGTAACGATGCAATGCAAGGCTATCGGTCCCCACCGGCATTTCAATCCACAGGAAATAGCCGCCAGCCGGCCGCGTGGCCCGGGTACCCGCCGGAAAATGCCGCGCGATGGCCTGCGCGAACGCGTCCTGCCGCTGCGCCAGCGCCTGCCGCAACTGACGCAGGTGACGGTCATACCCGCCCTTTTCCAGATAATTGAGAATGGCCGCCTGCGTCGGCGCGGCCACCGTCAACGTGCTGGTGAGCTTGGCCCGCGCCACCTCGCGCGCGAAGCGTCCTGGCGCGGCCCAGCCGATCCGGTATCCCGGCGCCAGGCACTTGGAAAATGAGCCGCAATGCATCACCAGGCCCTTGGTGTCGAACGCCTTCGCCGGCGTCGGCCGCTTGTTGCCGAAGTACAGTTCGCCGTACACATCGTCCTCGATCAGCGGCACCTCGAAGCGCGCCAGCAGCTTCACCAGCTCGCGCTTCTTGGCGTCGGGCATCAGGCTGCCCAGCGGGTTCTGGAAATTGGTCATCAGCCAGCATGCGCTCGGGCGATGGCGCTCCAGCGCCCGGGTGAGGGCGTCGAGTTCGATGCCTTCGCGCGGATGCGTGGGCACTTCGATGGCGCGCAGGCCGTGGCGCTCCAGCGCCTGCAGCGCGCCGTAGAAGGTGGGCGACTCGATGATGACCGCGTCGCCCGGCCGCGTGACCGCCGCCAGGCAGAGATTCAGCGCTTCCAGCGCGCCGTTGGTGATGACGATCTCATCGGTGTGCACGGTGAGCCCGTCGATCAGGTAGCGCAGCGCGATCTGGCGGCGCAGGCCGGCATTGCCCGGCGTCATGTCGTCCACCGAGCTCCACGGGTCCAGGTGCTGGATCACCCCGGACATCGACTTGGCCAGGCGTTCCAGCGGGAACAGCAGCGGGCTCGGGAACGCGGAGCCCAGCGGCACCAGGTCGCGCTGCTTGGCCGACGCCAGCACGTCGAAGACCAGGTCGCTCACATTCAGCTCGGTCGAGCCTTCTTCCGGCTGCGATGCCACCTCGGGCTCCGGCGGCAGCACGCGGGTAGTGCTCGCCACGAAGTACCCCGAGCGCTGGCGCGCGACGATCAGGCCGCGCGCCTCCAGCAGGTAATACGCCTGGAACACGGTGGAGGGACTCAGGCAGCGGCTGGCGCTGGCCTGCCGCACCGATGGCAGGCGGTCGCCGGCCCGCAGCGTGCCGGCCTGGATCGATTGCGCGATGTCGTCGGCCAGCAATTCATAGAGCGTGCCGATAGGGGGAGGCATCTCGGGCTGGCCGGAGGTGGGTAGTTTGCTGCGCGGCATCGGCGGTTTGGGAGATCCACTGTTTGGCACATGGCCTGATTCCGATGACTGTACCGTATCAGCGCGGGGCACGGTGAAGTGGCGCTGCGGCGCCAGCAACGAATCAGACAAGTCCGATGAATCAGGAATCAGCCGGCACGTGCGCGCTGCGGCAACTTGTCGCGCGCAAATTCCCCTGATCCGGTCGATTCGTCTTGATCTGCTTCTGTTCGGTCCTGCCTTGCCTGCTTAGCATTCACCGTTGTCAGTTGACTGCGGCGGCCCTGTTGCCGTCGTGGGGAGTGCAAGGAAACCCATGGATCCCACAAGCCTGTTGTTAGCTACCTTCCTGCTGTCCGTAGGTGGGCTGTTTGCCTTTATCTGGTCGCTGCGCAAGGGCCTGTTCGATCTTGAGTCGGCCGGCGCGCGCACCATCTTCGCGGCTGGCGAGATCGGCCATCCGGAGGAGCCATCGAGCGATGCCGCGCAGCAGCAGGCGCTGTGGACCGGCGCCGCGTCCAGCCGGCAGCCGGCGTCCGCCGCCGCCGCGGCCCGCGCCGATCTCGAAGCCGAACTGGCCGCGCGCCATGAGGCCGATCGCTCCAGTTCCCTGCCGGCCCTGCTGATGCTGAGCTGTGCCGTGGTGTGGCTGGTGGTGGCTTCCGCCGCCGGGCTGCTCAGTTCGCTCAAGCTGCATATGCCCGACCTGCTGACCGGGCAGGCCTGGCTGAGCTTCGGCCGCCTGCGCACGATGCACCTGAACGCGGTGGCCTACGGCTGGGCGCCGATGGGGCTGCTCGGGCTGACGCTGTGGATGCTGCCCAGGCTGTTGCGCACGCCGCTGCTGGGCGGGCGCTTCGCCATGATCGGCGCGCTGGTCTGGAATGCCGGGCTGGTGGCGGGGCTGGGTGCCATTGCCGTGGGCATCAATGCCGGCATGGAATGGCTGGAGATCCCATGGCAGGTGGGCCTGCTGTTCGCACTGGGCGGGATGCTGATCGGCCTGCCGCTGGCGTTCATGCTGCAGAAGCGCCGCGTGCACCATCTGTACGTGTCGGTCTGGTATATCGGCGCGGCGCTGTTCTGGTTTCCGGTGCTGTACGTGGTCGCCAAGATACCCGGCGTGCACTTCGGCGTGGAGCAGGCCACCATGAACTGGTGGTTCGGCCACAATGTGCTGGGGCTGTTCTATACGCCGCTGTCACTTGCCGCCGTGTACTACTTCCTGCCCAAGGTGATCGGGCGCCCGGTGCGTTCGTACAACCTGTCGCTGCTGGGTTTCTGGACGCTGGCATTCTTCTATGGCCAGGTCGGCGCGCACCACCTGATCGGCGGGCCGATTCCCCCGTGGCTGATCACGCTGTCGATCGTGCAGAGCGTGATGATGATCATCCCGGTGACCGCGTTCTCGGTGAACCAGCACCTGACGCTCAAGGGGCATTTTGGCGCGCTGCGCCACTCGGCCACGCTGCGCTTCATCGTGTTCGGCGCCATCATGTACACGCTGGCATCGGTGCAGGGCTCGTTCGAGGCGCTGCGTTCGCTCAACGCGGTAACGCACTTCACGCACTTCACCGTGGCGCACGCGCACCTTGGCATGTACGGCTTCGTGTCGATGGTGATCTTCGGCGGCGTCTACTTTGCCCTGCCGCGCATGGTCGATGCGCCGTGGCCCCGGCCCGCGCTGATCTCGCTGCATTTCTGGCTGGTGGTGGCGGGCTTCCTCACCTACCTCATCACGCTGAGCATCGGCGGCGTACTGCAGGGCCTGGCGTTGCTGGACCCGGCGCGCCCCTTCATGGAATCGGTGGCGGTCACGCTGCCGTGGCTGCAGGGACGCTCGCTCGGCGGCGCGCTGATGACGCTGGGGCACCTTGTCTTTGCCTTCCACTTTGCCTTGATGGTCTTGCGTCCTTCCGCGCTTGCGCAGACCGATCGCATGGTTTCCCAAGCGGCTGCCTGAACATGGAAAACGAACTCAAACTTGTGGGCGGGGCCATGGTCACGCTCTCGCTCGCCACCTCGGCCATGATCGTGGTGCCCTTCCTGCAACTCAAGGATGTGCCCGCGCCCGCTGCGCTGGCGCCCTATACCAGCGAGCAGTTGCGCGGCCGCGAGGTCTATCTCGCCAACGGCTGCATTGCCTGCCACACCCAGCAGCCCAGTTCCACCGGCGCCGGGCGTGCCGACGGGCAGCGCGGCTGGGGCCGCCCATCGGTGGCGGCCGACTACCACTACGACAGCCCGCCCTTGCTCGGCACCATGCGCACCGGCCCGGACCTGTTCAATATCGGCGTGCGCCAGCCCAGCGCCGACTGGCACCTCGGCCATCTTTACCAGCCGCGCGCTTACGTGGCGGACAGCATCATGCCGGGCTATCCGTTCCTGTTCGAGCTGAAGCCGGAAGGCGCGGTGAGCAGGAGCGACAAGGTTGTCGCGCTGCCCGGCGGCACGGTGCCGCCCGGCAAGGTGGTGGTGGCCACGCCCCAGGCGCTGGACCTGGTGGCCTACCTCATCGGCATGCGCCACACGTACCCTGTGGTGGACCAGTCCGCCGCGGCCGCCGTTCCCGCGCAAGCACCCGGCAGCACCACGCTTGCCTCCCTTTCGGTCGCACCGTCCATCCCGCGCGGTACGGCCGCTTCTACCCAATCCACTTCCAGCTCGCCGGCGCCGTCCGCCGCCGGCGTGGCTCCGCCCCGATGAAACCACCCGCCCATAGCCATAAGACAGAGAACGCCGATCCGCACGAGCAGCACAACCCGGTGCCCAAGGTGGTGCTGGCGCTCGTGTGCGGCCTGCTGGTCTGGGCCGTCAGCTATATCGCCATCGAGCGGGCCGACGGCAGCGCCGCGCTGGGCGACCGGCGCGATATCGCCGCTCTGGCGGCGCCGGCAGGGCAGGGCACCGTGGCCGACGGCAAGCAGCTGTTCGCGGCAAATTGCCAGGCTTGCCACCAGGCCAGCGGGCAAGGCATTCCCGGCGTGTTCCCGCCGCTGGCCGGCTCGCCCTGGGTCACGGGCGAGGCGGACCAGCTCGCGCAGATCCTGCTGCACGGCATGACCGGGCCGCTGGACGTGCTCGGCACCACCTATAACGGCGCCATGCCCGCTTTTGGCGAGCAGTTTTCCGACGCGGAGATCGCGGCGCTGGCCACGCATATCCGCAGCCAGTGGGGCAACGGCGCCGCGCCGGTGGAGGCCGCGCAGGTAGCGGCGGCGCGTGCCGCTTCCGCCGCGCAAAAGGAGCCCTGGCACGGCGGCGAGGCACTACAGGCATTCATCCGGGCGGGAGGTGCCGCCAAGCCATGACGCGCGCGTGGGGCAAGACGCTGCTGATGGTGGCGCTGGTGCTGGCGGCGGCCGGCGCGGCGGTGTTCGCCACCACGCGCGGCTTGCGCACGGTCAGCGCCGATGGCGCGCGCCGCCTTGATCTTGCCCGCGCACCGCGCGAGCTGCCGGCGCTGGTGCTGCTCGACCAGGCCGGCGCGCGCCACGCATTCGGCGGCCCGGCGGCGGCCAAGGGCGGCGCTCCGCTCACACTGGTGACCTTCGTCTATACGCAGTGCACGGCGGTTTGCCGCACCAGTGCTTCGGGGCAGGCGTGGCTGCAGCAGCAATTGCGCGAGCGCCGCTTGCAGGACAGCGTGCGCCTGCTGACGCTGAGCTTCGACCCAGTGCATGACCAGCCCGCTGTGCTGCGCGCCTATGCACGCACCCTGCGTGCAGATCCGGCGCTCTGGACCTTTGCCACGGTGGCCGAACCCGCGCGCCTGCGCAGCCTGCTCGACGCCTTCGGCATCGTCGTGCTGCCCGATGGCCTGGGCGGCTACTCGCACAATGCCGCGCTGTTCCTGGTCGACGGGGACGGCCGGCTGGCTGCCGCCTACGATGTGGAGCGGCCGGACCTGGCGCTGGCCGACGTACTGCGGAGCCGGCTGTGAAGGCGCCGGCGCGCGGCTGGCTACCCTGCCTGCCCGGCGTGCTGCTGGCGCTGGCCGCGTTGTTCCGGCCGTGGCTTGAGGCCAACATGGCCAGGCATATGGGGCTGGAATTGCCCTTGCTCGCGCTGCTGGGCTGGTGGGCCGCGCGCTGCGCCGGCCGGCGGCTGGCGGACTGGCTGGCCCCATGGAATGCCGCCGGCCTGCCGGGCCTGCTGGCAGCGTGGTGCATCGCCAGCTACTGGATGCTGCCGGTGGCGCTTGACGAGGCCACGCTGTCGGCCCCGGCTGGCATGGCCAAGGTCGCGGGCATGGTGCTCGCGGGTTTGCTGGCGCGCGCTTCCTGGCAGGCTGCCGGCCCCGTGCTGCAAGGCTTCTTTGTCATCAACGGCGTCTGGATGATGCTGACTGCCGGCTTGCTGTACCAGGAGGCGGATGCGCAACTATGCAGCACCTACCTGATCGACGAGCAACTGGTGGCGGGCCGGGCGCTGGTGCTGTGGGCGCTGGCCTTGCTGGCGGTGTGGCTGTTCGCGATCGCCAGCCGGCTGGCGGTGGATCCCGAGCCAGCCGTATAGCCCGGCAACCGGCAACCGGCAA
>JYOD01000003.1:108448-126123 GCA_000955785.1 Burkholderiaceae bacterium 16 | reverse complement strand
GCAACCGGCAACCGGCAACCGGGAAGCAGGCGGCGTTGTCTTGCGCTTTGGCATGGTGTAACGTTGCGGCATCCTTCGGCCCGCGGGCCAGGTATCCCATCTTCAACGGACCATCATGATCCACGCCGCGCACAGCGCTTTTGCCGCCATCGCCACCCTTCCGGGTGCGGTCCGGCCGTGTGCTGCCGCTTTCGCTCCTCCTGTCACCTCGCCGCCGCGCGCGGGGGCTGGCCTTGCGCCGCCGCCCGTTGCCGTGCTGGGCTGATCCGCAGCTCTGTCTTTTCCGGCTTTTTCCGGTCTTATCCTGCTCCGGCTTTTTCCCTGACTGGCGCCAGGGCGCAATTCGCGCCTGCGTGACGCCGGGGTGCGCCGGAGCCGATCGATTTCCCGTGACAGGTGAATTTCATGGCTTTGAACAAAACCGCCCTGAGCGCGTATGGCTCGACCACGCTCTTCGTGCTGCTATGGAGCAGCGGCGCGATCTTCGCGCGCCTGGGGCTTGAATATGCTTCCGCTTTTGCCCTGCTGGTCGCGCGCTTCGCGCTCGCGCTGGCCGTTCTTCTGGTACTCGCGGCATGGCGCCGCCGCTGGTTGCCCGCGGCGGGCACGCGGCCGCAGGTGATAGCGGCGGGGCTGCTGCTGACCGGTGCGTACTCGATCTGCTACCTGCTGGCGCTGGCGCGCGGCATTACGCCCGGCGTGCTGGCAACGGTGCTGGGCGTGCAGCCGATCCTGACCCTGCTGCTGGTGGAGCGGCGCTTTTCCGCGCGCCGCCTGGCCGGCCTTGCCGTGGCGCTGGGCGGACTGGTGCTGGTGGTCTGGCAGGGCATCGGCATGGCGCGTTTTTCGGCGCCGGGCATGGGCTTCGCGCTGGCCGCACTGGCCTGCATGACGATCGGCGCCATCCTGCAGAAGAACATTCGGCAGGCGCCGCTCGACGTGCTGCCCTTGCAGTACTGCGCGGGGTTGGCGCTGTGCCTGCTGTTCGTGCCGTTCCAGCCGATGGACGTGATGCCGGCGGCCGGCTTTGTGTTGTCGCTCGCGTGGCTGGCGCTGGTGATTTCGGTAGGCGCCACGCTGCTGCTCTACAAGCTGATCCAGGCGGGCAACCTGGTCAACGTCACCAGCCTGTTCTACCTGGTGCCGGCCGTGACCGCGCTGATGGATTACCTGTTCCTGGGTAATCGCCTTGCCGCGTTGAGCATGGGGGGCATGGTGGCGATCGTGCTCGGGCTGGTGCTGGTGTTCAGCGAACAAGCCAGCGAACAAGCGCGCGCCCGGTAACGAAACCGGCCCCGGCCGCAAACGCGCCTGAAGGCGCGCAGCGGGCCGGGGCCGGCTTTGCGAAGCGGGGCAGCGTATCAGGCGTGCGCCAGCATCGTCTCCGGGCGTTGCGTTGGCAAGACCAGCTCGGGCACGGCCTGGAACAGCGGTGCGGCGACGGTGCCCACCTCGAAACGCGCGGGCGCTTCGCGGGCCAGGCGGCGCAGCCGTTGCAGCCGGGCTTCCAGGCCAGCGTCGGGCTGTGTGTCGAGGCATAGGGTGGACGGGCACGCCACACCGAGGATATCGAGCGCCTGCTTGAAGTTGGCGGGCGTTAGTCCCTCGGCGGGGTTCACCGCTACCGCGTGGGGCCGCAGGTGCGCGTATTGCTCGCCTTGCATCGATGCGGTGTCGCAGGTCAGGATGGCGAAGGCCGGCGGTGCCGGGCGGTGCGCAAAGTAGGCCGCGATGCGCGCGGCGTGGCCGCCGGGCACATCGGGCGTCATGCCCTCGACCTGGAGATCCAGCTGCTGCAGGATGGCGGCGGGGATGCCGCGGCGCCACGCCTCGGAGATCACCACGCGGGCGCCGGCCAGGCCGAACAGCCGCCGCACAAAACCGAGGGCGACGGGATCGAAGAAGCGGACGTCGCGCAGGGTGCCCGTATCGGGGATTCCGCCCAGCCGAGCCTCGGAGCGGCTCGAATAGAGGACACCGGGGACGTCGAGCATGATGAGGCGTTCTGACATGATTTCCTTTGGTTGCAGCGCCTGGTTGGCACGTTTGAAGATTACGACGCAACCACGGAAATCTGGAGAGGCACGGAATGCCTAAGTTGCAACATATCTGTAACTTGAGATGCGACTTGGTAAAAATCACCGATTCGCCCGGCCGATATGTTTCGGCAAGAAACAACTTGGCGGGGCGATTCGCGTCCGGCAGCCGGTTTTCACGAAGCCGCGCGCCTTGCGCTACAGCATGCCGGTGGCCGCGGACAGTCGCTCGACGCTCCAGCCCTTGCCCAGCAGGATCATGCGCGTGTGCAGGTCGTCGTGAACCTGGCTGCTCACGGCGCGCCCGAGATAGCTCAAGGTCTTGCAGCGCAAATCCACATAACCCAGCTCATAGTGCCGGGACAGCGCGTGCCACAGCGCGTTGGCACCGGGGGACTGCCGCGCGCCGCTCATCAGGCAGAGGCCTGCATCGAGTCCCCACCGGTAGATCGCGGTGGCCAGCCCGCGCCGCTGGTAGGCCGTCTCGTATTTGGAGTGCGGTGCGCGCAGGTGGGGATCGGCGCGCCGGCCTACCTCGATCAGCCGGTTGAAGACGGTGTAGCCGGCCAGCCGCTTGCGTGCGGCGTCTTCCACATAGACGTAGTACTCGCCGTCGGCCTCGCGATAGCGGATCACGAGTCCGGGCGAGTCCGTGGCGACCGCCGGGATATCGTGCAGGCGGTCGCCCGGCCGGTGGAGGCGGCCGTAGATGGAGCCGAACTCCTGGTCGAGTTCGGCGGGACGGTGGCTGACATCGATGCGCAGCTCCAGCTTGCGCGCGAGCCACGGGAAGCTCATGACTGGGGCCATGATGGGCATGGCGATCTCCTCGCTGCCATGCGCCCCGGGGGCGGGGGGCATGGGGGTTCATCATCGGGCCAGGTAGCGCAGGCGCTAAACGGGCATGTGCTGGAAGCCCCGTGCCAGGGCAAACACCACGACCATGAAGAAGACCAGGATCAGCAAGACTTTGTAGAACATCGCTTTACCTCCGGGGAAAGGATCAAGGAAGGGATTCAGGCGGGACGCCGCGTCACGCAGGGCCGTGCGCGCGCGGCGGCATCTCAGCGCATGGCGGGTTCCTCCCACCAGCCGCTCACCAGACCCTCGGGCTTCGCCGCGGCAAGTACCTTCGCGCTCGCCGGCCAGGCATCGACCCTGACATCCAGCCCGGCGTACACGCCATAGCCCGCGCCCGCGCGGATTTCGTCCCGCGCCTGCAGGCCCTCGCCGGCCTTGATGGCGCATTCGGCGAGGATGGCCTCTTGCGCCTTGATGCCCCAGCCCGCTTCGAGATGCATCCCGGAGCGGATCGAGGCGCCGCACTCGATGCCGTGGCCGGCGCGAATGGTGTGGCGCGCATCGAGCGTGCCGCCGGCGCGAATGCTCTTGCCGCAATGGATGGCGGCCTGCGCAATCAGGTCGTGGCCGACCAGCGCGCAGCCGGACAGCGAGATCTTGCCGCCGCAAAGCACATCCCAGCCCGCCTTCAGGTTGCCGCCGCCAGTGATGGCGTCGCGCACGTCGACGCCCCATGCGGCCTTGATATCGCCGGCGGCTTCCAGCACGCCGCCGCAATGGATGCCGCCCGCGGCCACGATGTCCGCGCCGGCCACGATGGCGCGGCCCGCGCGGATGCCGCCGCCGGCCTGGATGGCACCGCCTGCCCTGACCGTGGTCTCCACATCGATGCCGCCGCGCACCAGCAGCGAGCCGGCAAAGACCACGGCCTCTGCGTCGATGGCATCCACGGCCAGTACGGCATCGGTGGGGCCGAACTGCGTCAGCAGCCAGCAGGCGTCGTCGACGCGGCCGGCTTCGACGAGGGCGTCGAGCAGGCGCTGGTAGTCGCTGCCGTCCTGGCGGTTACGGACGAACCAGCGGTAGCCGTCGGCGCAGGGGCGCTTGGCTTTGACAAAATTCTTCGTGAGCTCCATGGCGATATGGGCGTGCGTGATGAATGCCGCGGACGTGCCGCGGCAGTGGAATGGCGTGCAAGGCCATGACGGGGCAACGGCTTTGCCGGTGCCCCGTGCTCAATCAGAGATTGATGAGAAGGTAGACGGCGACGACGGTGCCTATCGCACAAAGGGTCTTGTGATAGATCGAAGACGAAGACATTGGCTTTCTCCCAGGTTGCACGTTGGACAAGGGGCGCGATGGCGCCCTCAGGCAAAGTGCCGTGCGGGGAAAGTCAGGACCGGGCTGGTGAGTCCTGGTTTCCCCGCACGGCCAAGAGAAGCACGGCGGCGAAACCATGGAAGTAGGCCGCGGCCGTTGTGGCGCGGCACGAGCGCACGCTGCCCCTTGCCGCGCACGCACGCAGGGCCGCGGCATGCATGGCATGCCGGCGGATTGCGTTGAGGTGCGGGACGAGGAGCATGTGGTCTCGGATGAAGGGTAGGAAATTCTGCCAGGAGCGCTGCGTGTTTACGGGCAGCAACATCTCTTATGCCATATCGGGAAGGCCTTGTCCAGCCAGCCGCCCTGCGCGTCTCTTCCGGACCGGCGCCTGCCGCCTAGAATGAATGCTCCCCGAACTTATGGGAGATCCCATGCATCTCGAAGGTTCCTGTCATTGCGGCGCGGTCAGCTTCAGCCTGGAGTCGGACTCGCCCTATCCCTTCATGCACTGTCACTGCTCGATCTGCCGCAAGACGGCTGGCAGCGGCGGCTATGCCATCAATCTGGGCGGCGACGCGGCCACCCTGAAGGTTCGCGGCAGGAAGCATATCGGTATCTATCACGCCGTGATACGCGAGCCGGGACAGCGTGCGCAGCGCTCGAAGGCGGGGCGGCATTTTTGCCTGAAATGCGGCAGCGCACTATGGCTGTGGGATCCGTGCTGGCCGGAACTTGTGCATCCGCACGCGTCGGCGATCGACACGCCGCTGCCCAGGCCGCCGGAGGTGGTGGAAGCCGCGCTGGACTATGCCGCGCCCTGGGTCGACGTGCCCAAGGGGCGGGGCCATGTGCATTGCGGTACCTGGCCTGCCGAGTCGCTGGCGGAGTGGCACCGGCGCAAGGGGCTGCAAGGCTAGGCGGGCGCTTGTCCGGGCGCCTGTCAGCCGCGCGCCAGCATGATCGCGGCGGTGGCGATCAGGCACACGGCGAACAGCGCGCGCAGCCGCCGTTCCGGCATGCGGTGGGCCAGCGCCACGCCCCACGAGATGGTCAGCATGCCGCCGAGGGAGAGCGGGATGCCGCTGGCCCAGTCGACATGGCCGGCGTGGGCGTAGGTGGCCAGTGCCACCACCGCGCCGGGCGTGACCAGCGCCAGCGCCAGGCCTTGCGCCGCCGCCTGCCGGTAGCCGAACAGTCCCACCAGGGCAGGTGCGGCCACCACGCCGCCGCCGACACTGAAGAACCCGGAAAATGCGCCGCCCACCGCGCCGAGCGCCGGAATCCAGCGCGGTGACAGGCGGCTTTGCTGCACCGTGGCAGCGCGCCCCGGCAGCAGGCGCCACAGGAAATAGAGCGCCAGCCCGATCATGAAGCAGGCAAAGATCCGGCGCAGCAGCACGGCATCGATGGCGGTGGCGAGGCGCGCGGAGGCATAAGTGGCCACGACCGCCGACAGCCCGAGTACGGCCGCCGTGCGCAGGGCGATGTCCGCGCGCCGGCGGTATTGCCAGAAGCCGATCACCACATTGGGCGCGATCATTACCAGCGCGGTGCCCTGCGCCAGTTGCTGGTCCATGCCGTAGAGCAGCCCCAGCGCAGGAATGGCGATCAGGCCCCCGCCGATGCCGAATAGCCCGCCGACGGCGCCCAGCAAGCCACCGAGGCCAAAGATCAGTGCGGAGGACAGCAGGGAATGGTCAGGCATGACGATGGAAAGCTGGGGGGCGCAGGGGGCGTGCACTGCATGGGGGCGTGATAACGTCCGCTGGGCCGCCGGAAGAGGGAAAAGAGCAGCGGGAAGCGCGCAATGATACGTGGGTTTGGCGAGCGTCGGCGGTGTGACTGGATTTGTGCTCTATACGACGGCTTTGTCAGGGTTTTCCCTCGAAATTGCCATGTTCCGGTGCTTTCGTCAGTTTTATTTGCTTCCGTGAAAGCCGTTTGTAATGCAGTTCAGTTTGAATGCGCTCGGAAGATCTTTTGCCAGCGCCGGATGCGGCAAGAACGCGCCCGGTTCCACGGAGATACGTGAATATTCGCTATCTCGGTGCACCGATCGGCGGGCATGGTCGTTTACCGCACACTAAAGTCGAACCGAGCCAGATTGATCGTGTCTTTTTCCATTCCTCGTTTCCTGCTGATAAGCCTCTTCAGTGCCGCAGCGGGCGCTGCCATGGCCGGCTCGGATGCGCCGCAAAGTGCGCCCCTGCCAATGGATGGCCCCTGCGTTGCGCCGCCGTCCAGGGCAGCGCTGACCATTGCCCAGGTGCGCCTGGATGCCATGCGCTGCAACCGCGACATCATCGCCGCGCGGCGCGGCGAAGAGGCCAGCCAGGCCGATATCCAGATTGCCTCGCAGCGGCCCAACCCGGTGCTCAGCCTGGGTGTGGCCAATATCAACCCCCACCTCGGCGTCGGCGCGGGCAGCCCGCGCAGCAAGACGGTCGATTCGACCCTGCGCGTGGACCAGACCATCGAGACGGCCAACAAGGGCGGATTGCGCGTGGATACCGCGCGGGCCAACAACCGCGCCGCCGGCGAAGTGCTGCAGGCCGTGATCACCCAGCAAACCAGCGCTGTCGAGCAGGCATTCTATGAAGCGCTGGTGAGCCAGGAACGCGTCGCCGTACTCACCGAGACCCTGGCCCTCTATGGCCGCACCCAGCAAGCCAATGAGACGCGGCTGAAGGCGGGCGACGTCTCGCGCGCGGATGTCAGCAAGCTGCAGCTTGATGTGATGCGCGCCCAGACCGACATGCGCAGCGCCATGGCCGACCATGCGAGCGACAAGGCTGCGCTGGCGCAGGCGATCGGCGTGCCCGGCACGCTGGCCAGCAACCGCCTGGTGGCCGATTGGCCCGCACTCGATGTGCCGGTGCCGGAACCCGATGCCGATACCGTGCAGCGCCGCCCCGACGTGACCGCGGCCGAGGCCCGCCTGGCCGCCGCCGCCAGCGCGCGCGATCTGGCCCGCGCCGGCCGCGTGCCCGACGTCACCGTTGGCGCGCAGGCTGAGCACTACCCCACCTCGCCCTCCAACCAGACGGGCAGCGGCAACAGCTTCGGCGTGTTCGTGTCGATCCCGCTCTACGTGCGCCACAGCTTTGGCGGTGAAGCCCGCCGCGCGGAGGTGGATTACTACGCCGCGCTGGACGATCGCAACCGCGTGCTGCTCGAAGCGCAGAACGAACTGGAGCGCTCGCGCAACCAGCTCGAAGCCGCGCGCCTGTCGCTCAAGCAGATGATGGAAGGCGTGGTCCCGACCGCGGAAAGCGTTGCCGGCAGTGCCGAGTTCGCATACTCCAAGGGCGCCAGCAGCGTGCTTGACCTGCTCGATTCGCGCCGGGCGCTGCGCCAGACGCGCCTGGATGCCGTCACCGCCCAAGGCGAATTCGCCAAATCCCTGGCGGCTTATCGCGCCGCCCTGCAGTCCTCACCCAATTCCCAGGTTCGTACCGATGTGCCGCGTCCTTAATTCCGTGTCTGTTCCGATGTCCGCTTCGATGTCCGCCTCGATGACCGCTACGCCTGCCTCGATGTCCCCCGCCCGTGCCACGGCCCGCCACGGCGTCGCCGCGCGGCTGGCCGCGTTTTCGCTGGTTGCCCTGGCACTGGCCGCCTGCGGCAAGCAGGAAGCCCCGCCCCCCAGCGACGAGCCCAAGGTCAGCGGCAATACGATTGAATTCCCCGCCACGGTCAGGACGCTGCCCGGCATTACGGGCCAGGCCGTCAAGAGCGGCGGCGAGCGCATGCTGAGCCTGCCCGGCCGCCTGGTGTGGAACGAGGACCGTACCGTGCGCGTGACGACGCCGTTTGCCGGCCGCGTGACCGAGGTGCTGGTGCAGCCGGGAAGCAATGTGAAGGCCGGGCAGTCGCTGGCCACGCTGACTTCAACCGACTTCGGCATCGCCCAGGCCGATGCCCGCAAGGCCGCCGCCGATTCCGCCTACGCCGGCAAGGCGCTGGCGCGCCAGCGCGAGTTGTACAACGCCGGCATCGTGGCACAGAAGGAACTGGAGCAGACCCAGGCCGACGCCGCCCGTGCCAGCGCTGACCTGCAGCGCACCCAGGCCGCGCTGCGCCAGTACGGCGCCGCTGCGCAGGGCGAGGGCGCGAGCAACCGCTTTGCCTTGCGCACGCCCATCGATGGCCTGCTGGTCGAGCGCAATATCAATGTCGGCATGGAACTGCGTCCCGACCAGCAGCCCACCGCGCCGCTGTTCCTGGTGACCGATCCCAGCGAGCTGTGGGCGCAGGTCGATGCCGCCGAGTCCGACCTGGCACTGTTCAAGCCCGGCGTGACCGTGCAGCTCGTCTCCAGCGCTTACCCCGGCGAGACCTTCGCCGGCAAGGTGATCAAGGTGGCCGACTACGTCGACCCCGCCGCGCGCAGCATCAAGGTGCGACTGGCAGTGCCCAACCAGGACCGCCGCCTGAAGGCCGAGATGTTCGTCACCGCCAAGCTGCAGGCTGCCTCGTTCCAGGGCATCAGCGTGCCGTCGAAGGCCGTGTTCCTGGCCGACAACCGCAGCTACGTGTTCGTGCGCACCGCGCAGAACCATTTCGAGCGCCGTCTCGTCAAGCTGGGCGTGTCGTTGCCCGGCATCACCGAAGTGGTCGAAGGCCTCAAGGATGGCGACATGGTGGTGATCGAAGGCAACCTGTACCTGCAGGACATCCTGCGCGATGCCACCGCGGTCAACGCGGCCCGCGCCAGCGAAGCCAGCAGCGCCAGCGCGAAGCAGTGAGGAAGACCGCCACATGATTTCGCGTATCGTCCATTTCGCGCTGCACCAGAAGCTGTTCGTCTGGCTCGGCCTTGCCATCTTCGTCGGGGGTGGCCTGGCGGCCTTCAAGAACCTGCCGATCGAAGCCTTCCCGGATGTCTCCGACATCCAGGTCAACGTCATCACGCTGTACCCGGGCCGCGCCGCCGAGGAAGTCGAGCGCCAGGTCACGATCCCGATCGAAACCGCGCTGGCCGGCACGCCGAATTCCGTGCGGGTGTTTTCGCACACCCAGTTCGGCCTGTCCTTCCTGATGGTCACCTTCAACGACAAGGCCACTGACGTGGTGGCCCGCCAGCAGGTGATCGAGCGCCTGCGCGGGGTCGATCTGCCGGACGGCGTGCAGCCGGGCCTGGCGCCGTTGTCCACCGCCATCGGCGAAATCTTCCGCTTCCGCCTGACCGGCAAGGGCTACACCGCGCAGGAACTGCGCACGCTGCAGGACTGGGTGGTGGAGAAAAACCTGCGCCAGGTTCCCGGCGTGGCGGATCTGGTCACCATCGGCGGCACCATCAAGCAGTACGAGGTGAACCCCAACCTGGCGAGGATGCGCGACGCGAAGATCTCGCTGTCGCAGCTCTTCACCGCCCTGCAGCGCGCCAACTCCAACGCCGGCGGCGGCGCCGTCGCGCACGGCCGACAGCAGTACCTGCTGCGCTCGCTGGGCAGCTTCTACACCTCGGCCGATATTGCCAACGTGGTGGTGTCGGAAGTGAACGGCACGCCGATCCTGGTCAAGGACATCGCCGATGTGCGCATCGGCTCCGCGCCGCCCCAGGGCCTGATGGGCCAGGACGACGAAGATGACATCGTCTCGGGCATCGTGGTGATGCGCAAGGGCGAGAACCCCTCGCTGGTGCTGGAAGCGCTCAAAAAGAAGATCGACCTGCTCGACAGCACGATCCTGCCCAAGGGCGTGAAGATCGTGCCCTACTACGACCGCTCCACGCTGATCGACAAGACCCTGCACACCGTGTTCGGCAACCTGGTCGAAGGCGCGCTGCTGGTGATGGCGGTGCTGTACCTGTTCCTGGCCAATGTGCGTGCCGCGGCCATCGTGGCAATCGTGATCCCGCTGGCGATGCTGTCCACCTTCATCGGCCTGACCTGGGTGGGCATCCCGGCCAACCTGCTTTCGCTCGGCGCGATGGACTTCGGTATCATCGTCGACGGCGCGGTGATCGTGGTGGAGAACATCTTCAAGCGGCTGGGCGAGTTGAAGGAAGCGCAGATCAAGGACAGCCGCGCGCGCCTGCACGCGATCCTGCAAGCCACCACCGAAGTGGGCCGCCCGACAGTGTTCTCGATGATCATCATCATCGCCGCGCACATCCCGATCTTTACCCTGCAGCGCCACGAGGGCAAGATCTTCGCGCCCATGGCCTACACGGTCACGGGGGCGCTGGTCGGCTCGCTGATCATCTCGCTGACGCTGGTGCCGCTGCTGTGCCACCTGCTGCTCACGAAGAACATCGCCCACGAAGACAACTTCATGGTGCGCCACAGCAAGCGTCTCTACGAGCCGATGCTGGCCTGGGCGCTGGACCACAAGCGCACCGTGGTGGGCGTTGCCCTGGGTTTGCTGGTGGCTACCGTCGGCGTGGGCAAGTTCCTCGGCAGCGAGTTTCTGCCCGAGCTGGACGAAGGCTCGATGTGGGTCAGCTTCGACCTGCCGGCTTCGGTATCGACCAACGAAGCGCGCGAACAGGCCAAGCGGTTGCGCGGCGTCATTCGCCAGACGCCCGAGGTGAATACCACCATCTCCAAGGTGGGCCGCCCCGACGATGGCACCGATCCCAAGCTGATCAACACCGTTGAAATCCTGGTCGACCTGAAGAACGACAAGCAATGGCGCGCGGGCTACGACAAGCGCAAGATCATCAACGAGATCAACCACAATCTGCGCCAGCTGCCTGGCATCGAGCCCAATTTCTCGCAGCCGGTGCGCGACAACATTCTTGAGAGCATCTCCCAGATCAAGGGCCAGATCGTGATCAAGGTGCAGAGCGACAGCCTGCAGCAGAACAAGCGCGTGGCCGACCAGATCCTCGCCAATGTGCAGTCGGTCAAGGGTGTGATGCGCGCCTTTATCGACCGTGACGGCGAGCTGCCGCAGTACGTGCTGGACTTCGACCGCGCCCAGGCCGCGCGCTACGGCATCAACGTGGCCGACGTGCAGGACCTGATGGAAACCGCGCTGGCCGGCAAGGCAGCCACCGAGCTGTGGGAAGGCGAGAAGCACTTCAGCGTGGCGGTGCGCCTCAAGCCGAACGAGCGCGAGCTGCCCAACCTGCCGAATATCTTCATGCAGACCGCCGACGGCGCGCAGGTGCCGCTGTCGCAGCTGGTGCACTTCCGCGCCGCTTCCGGCGCGATGAACATCAGCCGCGAGAACGGCCAGCGCACCACCTCCATCGGCATCTTCATCCACGACCGCGACATGGGCAGCGTGGTGAAGGACATGCAGGCGCTGGTGGCCAAGAACGTCAAGGCCGACGACGTCAAGATCAGCTGGTCCGGCGAGTTCGAAAACCAGGAACGCGCAATGGCGCGCCTGTCGATCGTGGTGCCGCTGTCGGTGCTGGTGATCTTCCTGCTGCTGTTCAACGCCTTCAAGTCGTTCAAGAGCGCCACGCTGATCATCTCGAACATCCCGTTCGCGCTGATCGGCGGCGTGTTCGCACTGTTCCTCACCGGCATTCCGCTGTCGGTGTCGGCGGCGATCGGCTTCATCGCGCTGTTCGGCCAGGCCGTGCTCAACGGCGTGGTGATGGTGACCTACTTCAACCAGTTGCGCGACGAAGGCATGCCGGTGCGCCAGGCCGTGCTGACCGGCTCGATGGACCGCCTGCGCACGGTGCTGATGACCGCGTTGCTGGCCATGCTGGGCTTGTTCCCGATGGCCATCTCGCGCGCCATCGGCTCGGAAACGCAGCGCCCGCTCGCCATCGTCATCATCGGCGGCCTGATCACCGCCACCATGCTGACGCTGATCGTGCTGCCCACGCTGTATGAGTGGATGGTGGGACGCACCTGGCCGGATGAAGAAAACGGCAACGGGAGCGATAACCGGCTGTCGGATACGACGCCGGCCTGATCGACGGGCGGCTCCGGCCGCCCGCAGCCTCGAAAAACCCGCCACCCTGGTGGCGGGTTTTTTTTCTTTCGCTCAGCCGATGCTGCCTGCGGACCGCTCCGCCAGCCGCCTCGCGCATGGCGGCGGGATCGTTGACCGTGGTGGTTTCGGCAAGCCTTGCGATTACAGGTTGCGCATTGCGCGGCTGCAAATGCGGCGGGTAGCTGCGGCCGGTTCGCCTAGCTGCCAGTGCTGGCACAGCGCGCGGACCCAGTCGGGACTATCCTTGGCCGCATCGTTCAACCAGTTGGCCACCGAATCCTGTACATAGGCCGAGGTGTCGGCCTTCAACGGTTCCAGGACCGGTAGGGCTTGGGCCGGATTCTTCTTCAGCGTGGCGATGTGCGCGCACCACACGCCGCGCGGGCGCAACGCTTCACTGGCAAAACGGCGCAGCCTTTCGGATGGTGCGGCGGCCAGCTATATGCCGCCCACCACCATCCTGCCGACCAATATCCCGAATAGCGTGCTGCTCGGCGCGGCGAGTTCGCTGTATGGCGTCAACCTGAGCTACGGCAGCTACCTGTTGCTGCATTTTCCCATCCTTGGCGTGCTGAAGACCTTCATGCTGGTCTGGCTGGTATGCCGGATGTTTCCGGAACACGGGCCAATCGCGGCACTGCCCCACCTGGAAGCGGGTGCGCCGAGCCGGCAGGAGAAGCTGCTGGCGGCGATCCTGGCGCTGGCGGTGGCGGGGTTTGCCACGGATACCCTGCACGGCATCTCGCCTGCCTGGATCTCGCTGGCTGCATGCATCGTCTGCCTGCTGCCTGGCGTGGGCCTTGTGTCCTCGCGCATGCTGGCCGAGCAGGTGCATCTCACGCCCCTCATCTATGTAGCGGGCTTCCTTGGCCTGGGCGCCGTGGTGGAGTCGACCGGGCTGGGGACGGCCATCAGCGCGGCGCTGCTGCGCTGGTTGCCGCTCTCGCCGGGACATACCGCTGCCAACGTGGCCGCGCTGGGCGCGGTCGGGGCGAGTCTGGGCCTGATGACGACGCTGCCCGGCTTGCCGGCGGTGCTGACGCCGCTGGCCAGGCAACTGGCGCAGGCCACGGGTTTGTCGCTCGAAGCGGTGCTGATGCTGCAGGTACCGGTGTTTTCGACGGTGTTCTTCCCCTACCAGTCGCCGCCCATCGTGATTGCGATGCAGCTCGGCGGCGTAGGGCTGCGCGAGGGCACCCGGCTGTGCCTGGCGCTGGCCGCGCTGACCTTGCTGGTGCTGTTGCCGCTGGACTATTTCAGGTGGCGCGTGCTGGGCTACCTGCCGTGAGCGCCGCCAGCAAGCTTGTGCCATCTGAGACATGATTCCACCCTTCGACATCTGGTTAACCCGAATCGCCGGGCAAGCCGTGATTCGGGCCTTTGCCCACCAGGGCTGGCCGCTTGCAAGCTGGATCGGCGTTGGCCTGCCCGTAGCGGCTGGCCCGTATTTCGCCACGGAACGCCGGCCGGCCGGTGCGCCGAACGCCTGACCTATGTGATTCCCCGGGCATGGCCGGCCGGCGTGAGCCGGCTTTTTTTGCTCTCTGCCGGTAATGACTTATCTTCATGTCAACCGGAAGTATTACTATTCGTTACGAAGTATTACGAGGCGATACGTTTACCCGGGGCTCTGCCAGGCTGCCGGCCGTGCCTCGTGATCCGGGCCCGGCAGGGCCGCGGCTTGCCGCCTGGCAAGCGCGGACGTGTCGATCGCAAGGTGCAGCGTACTACAAGACCGGGCACCGGCTTTGCTGCATTGGGTAACAGGAGAGCGTCAAGTCGTGCAAGGACCAATCTCGAGCCTTCAATGGCTATCGGGGCTTAGTGCCAAGGGATTCTTTCTGGATCTCGGACCTTTTTTCTATTTTCGTTATCTGGGGGCTCTCGCCGCGCTGTCGGCTTTCTGCCACCCGCCGGGCGGCAGAAAGTGGTGGCTCAGGCGTATCAAGCTGATTGGAAGCTCGGCATTCCGCCATAAGGCGGTGCGCAGTTGGCTACAAGCGGTGGGTTCCTGCGCGCTGATGCAGCGCGTCGCCCTCGCCAGGCCCGCACTGCTGGAGCGTCCATTTCGTCCGCTCGGCGCATATGGGCTGCGTTTCCGCGAGCGCATGCGTATCGTGCTGGAGCACTACCGGATCTTGAACACGCTGGTGCCATTGGCGCTTAACGAGCGGATCTACCTGGCCGGCGGCCTCGAATGCCCGGTGGGCGAGGGGCGGTATGCACTGCACCTGGCCGACTCCGGGCCCAATCCCAAGGAAGGCGAACTGGCTTTCTACTGGCGCGATACGGCCACCGGCGTCTGCCTGAGCCAGCTTAGCTTCTACCTGGTGCAAGGCATGACCGGGCCGGAGATCTTCGTGGGCGGGCTGCAAGGGCCTATGGGCGAAAACAGCCGCGACCTGATCCGCGAAGCGACCAAGGCCTGCGAAGGCCTGCGTCCCAAGGATGTGGTGATGGAAGCCCTGCTCGCCTTTGCCGCCGCGCTGGATGTGCAACGCATCGTGGGCGTTTGCAGGAACAACCATGTGGGGCGCCAGCGCAACACCCCACGCGAGATCCTCTGCGACTACGAAGGGTTCTGGATGGAGTCGGGCGGCGAGCCGCTGGCCTGCGGCAATGTCGCGATGCCGGTCAGCCAGCCGCGCCGCGATGTGATGGAGCTGCCGTCCAAGAAGCGCTCGGCCTACAGGCGCAAGCTGGCACAGGCTGAGTCCATCCAGGCGACGGTGCGCGACTGGCTCGCGGCGCCCGGCGCGGTACCGGCCATGACGCCGGCGCCGGTCCTGACGCAAGTCATTGCGCCGGCAGGCCCCGAGGCGCTCGCGGCGTAAAAGAGGGCGGCGGCAGGCCCGCCGGGGATGCAAACCAGAAAAATGCAGGAAGCGCGGGATTTCGTCCCGCTTTTTTCGTCCGCCTTGCAGTAAACCCCAGTAGTCTAGGTTTATAGACCTTATTAAAGTAGGCCGCTTCCATATAGCGGCGGCGCGCTGGCGCCATGTCCACCGTCGCCGCAGATGCCGAACCCAGCCTTCACCGCCTTGCCTGTCAACAGCGATCTCCTTTCCCGCAGCCGTCAGCCGGTCTACCTGCAGCTTGCCACGATCTTCCGCCGCCATATCGAAAGCGGCGAATGGCGCCAGGGCGCGCGCATTCCGTCGCTTGAGCAACTCTGCCGCGAGTTCGGCGTGGCGCGCATGACCATGCACCACGCACTCTCGCTGCTGGACGAGGAAGGTCTTCTGACCCGCGAGCGCGGGCGTGGCACCTTCGTCAAGGCAAGCTGCCGAGAGCGCCGCGCGCTGAAGCTGCCAGTCAGCTGGGACCAGGTGGTTGCGGTTGGCGAGCAGCTCGATACCGAGGCGCTGTCGGAATCCGCCGGCACCGTGCCGTTGCCGGAAGACCTCGGCATGCCCTGCAGCGCGGCGCGTGCGCCGGGCTATCACTTCCTGCGCCGGCTGCACCGGATCGAGCAGCGCCCCTTTGCGCTGGGCGAGGTTTTCATCGAAGCCAGCGTGTTCGCGCGCAACCCCGAAGCCTTCCGCCACAGCCCATCGGTGCCGGTGCTCGACCGCTTCCCGCAACTGAAGGTCACAGCCGCCAGGCAGCGCCTGTCAATCATCGCGGCGGGCGCGGAATCGGCCGCCCGGCTGGCCTTGCCGGTTGGCGCGCCGGTGGCCGAACTGCGGCGCTACGCCTGCGTCAACAGCGTGATCGTCTACTACGCGCGCATCGAGTTCCCGAGCGAGTTCGTGTGCCTGGATTTCGACCTGCTGGCGCCGGGTGCGGGCGCAGCCCCCGTTTATGTCTCGCCGGCCCGGGCAGGCACGCCGGGCGCGCAATGCTGATGCCAACTCAATAACCTGCCAACAGGAAATCAACAAGATGCAGACTACCGACCGCAACCAAGGGAACCATGCCGGCCAGGCAGACAACGGGGAGGGCGGGATGAACGGCGCCGAGAGCCTGGTCAGGACGCTGCTGGCCTGCGGCGTGGACACCTGCTTTGCCAACCCCGGCACCAGCGAGATGCATTTCGTGGCCGCGCTCGACCGGATTCCCGGCATGCGTTGTGTGCTGGGCCTGTTCGAAGGCGTGGTGACGGGCGCGGCCGACGGCTACGCCCGCATGGCGGACAAGCCGGCCGCCACGCTGCTGCATTGCGGCCCGGGCCTGGCCAATGGCCTGGCCAACCTGCACAACGCGCGCCGCGCGCAGACGCCGGTGATCAATATCGTTGGCGACCAAGCCACCTACCATCGCCCGCTCGACGCGCCGCTGACCGCCGACACCGAAGGCTGGGCGCGTCCCGTCTCGGTCTGGACCCGTACCGCCACGCATGCCGCTTCGGTAGGTGCGGATGCCGCCACGGCGGTACAGGCCGCATGCGCCGCGCCGGGCGGCGTGGCCAGCCTGATCCTGCCCTCCGACGTCTGCTGGGATGCCGGCGGCAAGGTGGCCGCGCCGCTGGCGCCGATTCCCGCGCCCAAGGTCTCCCCGGATGCCATCGGGCAAGCCGCGCGCGTGTTGCGCTCCGGCCAGCCCACGCTGATCGTGCTGGCCGGCACCGCGCTGCGCGAAGCCGCGCTGGCCGACGCGCACCGCATTGCCGCCGCCACCGACGCCCGCCTGATCACTCCGATGTCCAACGCGCGCGTGACGCGCGGCCGCGGCCGCTTCAATGTGGACCGGGTGCCGTACTCCGGCGACGCATCGCTCGCCAAGCTGGCCGGTATCCGCAATGTGATCCTGGTAGGCGCGCCGCCGCCGGTTACCTTCTTCGCTTACCCGGGCAAGTCGCCGCGGCCCTACCCGGAAGATGCGGAAATCCATGTGCTGGCGCGTCCGGAACAAGACCTGGCGGAAGCGCTCGCGCGCCTTGCCGACGAGCTGGGTGCGCCGGCGGTTTCCCTGCCGGCCTCCGTGTCCTTGCACGAGATCGCCAAGGGCGCGGTGACTTCCGAAGCCGTGGCGCAGACGTTGACTGCATTGTTGCCCGAGCAAGCCATCGTGGTGGAAGAGAGCGTCAGCTTTGGGCGTGCTTTCTATCCGGGCACCGTGCATGCCGCGCCCCATGACTGGTTGCAGCTCACCGGCGGTGCGATCGGCGATGGCCTGCCGTTGGCCACCGGTGCCGCCGTGGCGGCGCCCGGACGCCGGGTGGTTGCGTTGCAGGCTGACGGTTCCGGCATGTATACGCTGCAATCGCTGTGGACCATGGCGCGCGAGAAGCTCGACGTTACCGTGGTGATCCTGGCTAACCGGAAGTATGCGATTTTGCTGGGAGAGCTGGCCGGGGTCGGAGCCAGTCCGGGGAAGACTGCGCTCGATATGCTCGATATCGGGAACCCGGATCTGAACTGGGTGCAGTTGGCTAATGGGATGGGGGTGGAGGCTGCGCGGGCTGAGGATATGGGGCGGTTTGCGGAGTTGTTTAGTATGGCGAATGCGCGGTCGGGGCCGTTCTTGATTGAGTTGGTGATTTGAGGGTTTGAAATTCGAATTCAACTGCTTAACTTTAAAGGCTTAAAGGCTTAAAGGCTTAAAGGCTTAAAGGCTTAAAGTCAAAGGCAGTTTCACCTCCCCTCCGGGGAGGCGACCTACTTTCTT
>JYOD01000003.1:0-108406 GCA_000955785.1 Burkholderiaceae bacterium 16 | reverse complement strand
TACACCTTGACGGCTCGCTTCGCGTCGCGCTGGGGTGTGGAGCGCCCTTGGGGGCGCTCCACACGGCTACACCGATTTTTGATCCGGCTTTCCCACTCGTGGTAGCGCCCGTTGGGTCCCGTCTCCCATTGCCGGGTGAGGGCGGGCGCTTGCGAGGCTGTGATGCGTTTTTCTGCCAGAGGCGTGTTTTTCGCAGGGCCGGACGGATAATCGTTACACCGTTTGGCCTGCATTTTTCTCTGGGCAGTTGAACTGGATTTGTTTTAATGAAATCCAGATCAATTCCTCATGCTGTCATTACTTCTCCATATCGTTGCACGTGGAAATCACTATCTCCGAGCAGCGGATCGATCATCGTCAATCGCTTGAAGTAATCCCCTACCTCCAGCTCATCCGTCATCCCCATGCCGCCGTGTAGCTGCACCGCCTGCTGGCCGACAATCCTCCCGGCCTTGGCCACAGTTACCTTCGCGGCGCTCAGCATTCGCCGCCGCTGCGCGGGGTCGCTTTCATCCAGCGCCTGTGCTGCCACATACGCCATCGACAGCGCCAGTTCCTTTTGCACCAGCATATCGGCCATCCGGTGCTGCAGGGCCTGGAACGCCGCCAGCGGTTTGCCGAACTGCTGCCGCGTGCGCAGGTATTCGCCAGTGATCTCGATCAGCTTTTCCATGGCGCCGGCGGCTTCCGCGCAGAGCGCGGCAATGCCGTGGTCGATGCCGTGGAGCAGGGCGGCCAGGCCGTCGGCCGCGTTTCCGACCAGCGCCGTGGCGTCTACCGCGACGTTCTGCAAGGCAAGGTCGGCGGCGCGCAGGCCGTCCATGGTGGGATAGCCGCGCACCGTGAGTCCGGTGGCGTCGCGCGGGACCAGGAACAGCGCCAGTTCGTTGCTGCCGGCGATGCGCGCGGTGAGCAGGAAGGCGTCGGCGGCTTCGCCATGCCAGGCCAGGCTCTTGTTGCCGTTGAGTACATAGCCGTCGCCCTTGAGTTCGGCACTGGCGCGTGCGGTCTCAGGGCGGTAGCGAGTGGTGGGCTCCAGGTAGGCGAGGGTGACGACGCGTTTGCCGGTGGCGATGGCGGGCAGCCATTCGTCTTTCTGGGCCTGGCTGCCGTAGGCGTTCAATACGGCGGCGGACATCACGGCGGTCGGGGTGACCGGTTCAAGCACCAGGCCGCGCCCGAGTTCGCGCTGCACCACGAGCTGGCTTGCGGCGCTTTCGCCAAAGCCGCCGTACTCGCCGGGCACAGTCAGGCCCAGCACGCCCATCTCGGCAAGCTGTGCCCAGGTGGCGCGGTCGAAGCTGCCGCCGCCACGGGCGTTCTTGCGGCGCTTGTCGAAGGTGTATTCGGTGTCGATGAAGCGGCGCAGGCTGTCCGCCAGCATCTGCTGCTCTTCGCTGTAGTTGAAGTCCATGGCTGTGCTTGTTCCTTGAATCCCGGGTTTTGCGGAGTCTCTGACGTCTTCCGTGGCTTCAGAAGCCCAGGATCATCTTGGAGATGATGTTCTTTTGTACTTCCGTGGTGCCGCCATAGATCGATGTCTTGCGCATGTCGAAGTAGGTCGAGGCGGCGGGCGCGGCCCACGCCGGGGCGTGCAGCGGCGCGTCGGCCGGCGGCGCTTCGCCGGCTTCGAGCCAGCGCGGCGAATACGGCCAGGCATTGGGGCCGGCTACTTCCATCTGCAGCATGGCCAGGTCCTGCTGGATCTCGGAGCCGCGGATCTTGACGATGGAGGCTTCCGGGCCGGGGCCGCGCCCCGCGTCTTGCGTGGCGACGCGCAGCAGCAGCATTTCCAGCGCCATGATGTCCATCTCGATGCGGGCGATCTTGTCGCGCATGCGCACATCGTCGATCAGCGGCCGGCCGGCGCCATCGGTGGCTTGCGCGGCGTAATGCTTGAGCTGGCGCAGTTCGCGGTTGCAGTGGCCGATGCCGGCAATGCCGGTGCGCTCGTGGCCCAGCAGGTATTTGGCGTAGGTCCAGCCGCGGTTTTCTTCGCCCAGCAGGTTGCCCACGGGCACTTCCACGTCCTCGAACCAGACTTCGTTGACGTCGTGGCCGCCGTCGAGCGTGACGATCGGGCGCACCGTCACGCCCGGCGTCTTCATGTCGATCAGCAGCATCGAGATGCCTTCCTGCGGCTTGGCTTCGGTGTCGGTGCGTACCAGGCAGAAGATCCAGTCGGCAAAGTGCGCCATCGTGGTCCAGGTCTTCTGGCCGTTGACGATGTAGCGGTCGCCCTGGCGCACGGCGCGGGTCTTGAGCGAGGCCAGGTCCGAGCCGGAGCCGGGCTCGGAGTAGCCCTGGCACCAGAAATCCTCGACCGTGGGGATGCGCGGCAGGAAGCGTTCCTTATGCTCCTGGCTGGCATACTTCATCAGCACCGGCCCGATCATGGTCAGGCCGAAGGGCAGCAGGCGCGGCGCGCCCGCGCGGAAGGCCTCGATCTCGAAGATCAGGCGCTGCAGCGCGTTCCAGCCCGTGCCGCCCCATTCCGTGGGCCAAGTCGGCGCGCCCCAGCCCTGCGCGTGCAGGATGCGGTGCCAGCGCACGTAGTCGTCCTTCTCGACGCGCTGGTGGGCCAGCACCTTGTCCCGGATATCCGTGGGCAGGCTGGCCTGCACAAAACTCCGAACCTCTTCGCGGAACGCTTGTTCCGCCGCGTTGAAACGCAAATCCATCTGCTTGTCCCCTCGGTTGGGAAAGGCTGGCCGCCGGCCGCCACTTCGATACGATGCAGCGATTCTATGGGGGGCCGGACGTTCGCTTCTTCCGGAATGACAAAGCCGTCCTTTTGCGCTTCCTAACCGATGCGGCCCGCCGCCCGCCGGCGCCCGTGCCGGGCAGAACACGGCCTTAGCCAAATCCAAATAGCACGCCACCGGCGCCTGGCTCACACTGGCGCAGTTCCATCGCAGCAAAAACACAATCAACGCCGAGGAGACGGGCGATGTCATGCTGGACAAAATTGTTCGTGCTCTGCGGATGGCTTGCCGCCACCGCGAGCGCGTTCGCGGCCTATCCGGACAAACCGGTGCGGCTGGTCGTGCCCTTCCCGCCGGGTGGCGCCACGGACCTGCTGGCTCGCGAGGTCAGCCACGCACTTTCAGTGCGGCTGGGCCAGCCGGTGGTCATCGAGAACCGGCCTGGCGCGGGCGGCAATATCGCCGCCGTGGCGGTGGCGCGCGCGCCGGCCGACGGCTACACCCTGCTGTTCGGCACCTTCGGCTCGCTGGCCGTGAACAAGAGCCTGTACGACAAGCCCGGCTACGACCCGCTCAAGGATTTCGCGCCGGTGGCGTCAGTGGCCTACCTGCCCAACGTACTGGTGGTGCACCCCGCGGTGCCCGCGCGCAATGTGGCCGAACTGCTGGCGCTGGCGCGGCGCGAGCCCGGCAAGCTGAGCTACGGCTCCTTCGGCAACGGTTCGTCCTCGCACCTCGCCGGTGAACTGTTCACCCACCTGGCGGGCGTGCGCGTCGAGCATGTGCCGTACAAGGGCAGCGCACCGGCCATGACCGACCTGATCGGCGGGCGCCTCACCATGATGTTCGACAGCATTTCCACCGCCTTGCCCTATGTGCGCGATGGCCGCGTGCGGGCGCTGGCGGTCACCACCGCCACGCCGTCCGGGCAGTTGCCCGGCGTGCCGACGCTGGCCGCGGCCGGCGTGCCAGGCTACGAGCTGACCGCGTGGTTCGGCGTGGTGGCGCCCGCCAATACGCCGGCGGCCGTGGTCGACCGCCTCAACGCCGAGATCGTGGCTGCGCTCGCGCAGCCCGAGTTGGCGGCGCGGCTGGCAAGCCAGGGCACCGTGCCTTTTCCTTCCACGCCGGCGCAGTTCGGTACGTATATGCGCACCCAGTACCAGAAGTGGGACGGCCTGATCAAGTCGGCTCACATCCACCTGGATCAGTGAGCTTGCTCTGCGTCTCTTCCGGGTCCGTCCGGTTCCAACCTCATCGTCACTCGCATCATGTCCTCCTTCCGTCCCGAGTTCATCCATGACATCCCCCGGCACTGGGCCGAGCAATCGCCCCAGGCTCCCTGCCTGTACGAGACCGGCGGCGTACTCAGCTACGGCGCGCTGTGGGAGCGCATCACGGCCACGCGCGACTGGCTCGCCGCGCAAGGCGTAGGGCAGGGCGACCGCGTGATGGTGGTGGGCGAGAACTGCGCCGAGATGGTGGTGATGCTGTTCGCCTGCAGCGCACTGCACGCCTGGCCGATCCAGGTCAACGCGCGACTTTCGCCGCGCGAGATCGACGGCATCCGCGCACATGCCGAGCCGCTGCTGACGTTCTTTACCAGTCATGTCTCCGATGTGGCCGCCGCCCACGGCAGGCGGCTTGGGGCGCAGCCCACCGGTTGCGCCGCGCTCGATCCGGACTTCGCCAGCCTGCGCGCCGAACAGGTGCCCGCGCGCGTGGATGCCGCCCAGGCGCGCGACGTTGCCACGCTGATCTACACCTCCGGCACTACCGGCGCGCCCAAGGGCGTGATGGTGCCGCACGCCGGCCTGACGGTCTTCGCGCGGATCTCGGCAACCTCGCGCAACCTGGGGCCGGACGATATCGCCTACGGCGCGCTGCCGCTGTCGCACATCTTCGGCATCGCCACCGTGCTGATGGCCACGCTGTACGCCGGCGCCAGCCTGGTGATGCGCCCCCGCTTCGATGCCGCCGATGTCTTCGCCGCGCTGGCATCGCCCGGTGTCACCATGCTGCAAGGCGTGCCGACCATGTTCACTCGCATCATGGCGGTGGCGCGGGAGTCGTCGCTGGAGAGCGGCGCCGCGGCGTTTCCCCGCCTGCGCTATCTCTATACCGGCGGCGCGCCGCTGGACCCGACCCTCAAGCGCGACACCGAGGCATGGTTCGGCCAGCCGCTGCATCACGGCTACGGCATCACCGAATACGCCGGTTCGCTGTTCATCACCCGCATGGATGCGCCGCGCGCCGATTGCTCGGCCGGCTACATCGTCGAAGGCGTGGAGATCAACATCACCAACGAGCAGGGCGAGCCGATGCCCGCCGGCGAACGCGGCCAGATCCGCGTGCGCGGCCCCGGCGTGATGCGCGGCTATTTCCGCAACGCGGAGCAGACCGCCGAGGCGCTGCTGCCGGGCGGCTGGCTCAACACCGGAGATCTCGGTTTCCTCGGTGAAGACGGCGCGTTGTTTATCGTGGGCCGCTCCAAGGACCTGATCATCCGCTCGGGCTTCAACGTCTACCCGATCGAGGTGGAATCCGTCATCAATGCCTTCCCCGGCGTGCGCCAGTCCGCCGTGGTCGGGCGCGCGGCAGCCGACGGCAACGAAGAAGTCGTGGCCTTTATTGAAACGCAACCGGGCGTGAAACTGGACCTCGCCGCCCTGGAAGCCTACCTGCGGGAAAGCCTGGCGCCGTACAAGCGGCCCGCGCAGATCCGCGTGATCGAGACGATCCCCACCACCGCCAGCGGCAAGCTCCTGAAGCAGCCGCTGCGCGCCATGCTGGACGGCGGCGCCGTAGCGGCATGACCTGCGGCGGCCGGTGCCGCCGCCAGCGCTTCGCCGCGGGTCGAAGCGTACTTGCCGCCAGCCCCCGGCAAGCCGGGGGCTGGCAGAACACACAACAAGGAGGAGACAGATGAAGCGATGGATGATGATGGCTGGCGCGCTGCTTGCGCTGGTGCAAGGCACGGCAATGGCGGACAACTATCCCACGCGGCCCGTGAAGCTGATCGTGGGCTACGCCCCTGGCGGTCCGGTCGATACCGCCGCGCGCATCTATGCCGACTACCTGGGCCGCGCGCTCAAGCAGCCGGTGGTGGTGGACAACCGCGCCGGCGCCAGCGGCGCCATCGCCGCGGACCTGACCGCGCGCGCGACGCCGGACGGCTACACGCTTTACTTCGTGGCCAGCCCGACCATGACCATGACGCCGCTGATCCAGAAGTCGGTGAACTTCAACCCGAACAAGGATTTCACCTATATCGGTCTGATCACCGATTACACCAACGTATTGCTGATCAACAAGGACTTCCCGGCCAAGGACGTAGGCGAGCTGGTCGACTACGCGCGCAAGCATCCCGAGAGCGTGAGCTTCGGCTCGGCCGGGGTCGGCGCCTCGAACCACTTGTCGGCCGAGTGGCTGGCGCAGATGGGCGGGGTCAAGATGCTGCATGTGCCCTACAAGGGCAATTCGCCCGCAATGGCCGATGTGATCGGCGGCAAGGTAACGTTCATGTTCGATATCACGGGCACCGCCATCGGCTATATCCAGGGCGGCAAGGTGCGCGCGCTGGCGGTGACGTCGAAGACGCGCAACGCGGCGCTGCCGACGGTGCCGACGATGATCGAGTCTGGCATGAAGAATTACGACCTGACCGGCTGGTACGCGCTGATCGGCCCGCAGAAAATGCCCGCCGACGTGGTGGACAAGCTGGTCAAGGCGCAAAAGGCCATCGGCGATGATCCTGCCTTTCAGCAGCGCATGACGCAGGGCGGCTATGACCTCAATATCACCGGGCCGAAGCCGCTGGCCGATCGTATCCAGCGTGAACTGAAGCTGTGGGGCGGGGTGGTGAAGACGGCGAATATCCAGGTGGATTGAGGCCGGATGGCTCCCCTCCCCAACTTGCGGGAGAGGGGAGCTACGGCAGCGGTCGGATAAACCCTTTTTGCCCGGCGCCGTTCAGGCGGCCGGTGCGCGCTTGCGCAGCAGGTAGCGCTGCACGCCGTCGAGCACCAGCACGCCGTGCTGGTTGTGCACCGTCGAGCGCAAGGTCAGCACGCCGGTGGTGCGGTTCGGCGCGAGTTCGCTGACTTCCAGCGTGCTGTACAGCGTGTCTCCGGCGTAGACCGGATGCAGGAAGCGGCTGCTCTGGTCGAGAAAGCCCTTCAGCGATTCTTCCACCATATGCGGGAACAGCCCGGCGCCTGCCGCGGTCTGGATCAGCACCTGGTAGCCGTGCGCCAGCATGTGCGGCATGCCGTGGGCGCGGCAGTACTCCGCATCGTAATGCACAGGATGGTTGTCACCGCTCGCCAGCTGGAAGGCGGCGAACAGCGCCTCGGTCATGGTGCGCGAGGGAAGCACAAAGCGTTCGCCGGGCACGAAATCTTCGAAATAGCGTTGTTCGCACATGCGGTGGCTGCGCGGATCGAAGCTGGCAGCTTCGGGGTTCGCTGCGGAGGGCTTGATGGTCATCGGTTGGTGTCGGGGTTGGTGGCGCGAAGAAGCGCGCAAGCAGAAGAACCCGCGCTGCGCCACGGCCTGGCGCGGCGCGGGCGATGGATCAATCGGGCTTGATGCCCAGCCGTTCCACCAGCGCTTTCTCCTGTGCGATCTGCTGCATGGCAAAGCGGGTGTAGCCGGCGCTGTCCAGGTACATCAGGTCCTGATCCTGCCGCTTTAGCGCGGCAAGATGCTGCGGGTCTTCGGCAGCCCGCCGCAGCGCATCCTGCAGGATGCCGACCACCTTCGGGTCCATGCCTTTCGGGCCGACCACGCCGTAGGGCGAGTTGGAGACGATGTCGTAGCCCAGTTCGCGCAGCGTAGGGGCGTCGGGCCAGCGCGGCGAGCGTTGCGCCGTCCACAGGTTGATCCAGCGCAGCTTGCCCGCATCGACCAGCGTGCCGGCGGAACTGCCTGCCGCGCAAAGCTGCACATGGTTGCCCATCAGCGAGTTCAGGCAATCGGCATCGCCCTTGAACGGCACGTGGTTGACCGTTAGCTTTTCCTTGGTGACCAGCTCGATCATGGTGATATGCGGCGAGCTGAACTGGCCCGGCGAGCCGTAGCTGACGGTGCCCGGCCGGGCGCGCGCATCGCGCAGGAAATCGCTCCAGTTCTTCCACGGTGAATCGGCCCGCACTACCACGCCGAACGTGTAGCCGGTGATGCGCGAGAGGTAGGTGAAATCGTGTGCCGGATCGAAGGCGGTCTTCTGGATGAAGGGCTGGCGGAATACGGTCACCGGCATCATCGAGAGCGTATAGCCGTCGGGCTTCGCCTGCCTGAGCGCGAGCGCGCCCATGGTGCCGCCGGGCGCGTAGGGCACGATCAGCGTCACCGGGGGTGGGGTAGGACTGGGCTTGCTGCGCTGGCTGCGCGAGCGCAGCCGTGGCGCCGCACAGGACGATGGCGGCGCTGGCGATGTGCCGGATTCTGCGCCGGATGTTGGGCCGGGTGTTGCGGACTGCATGCATCGGAATTCTCCTGTTGATGTGGTTCCCCGTTACCCCGATGTTGGTGTTGTCCTGCTGTCCTTCGCCTGCGTGCCGGTCAGTTCTCCACCACGGCCCATGCCTCCATCGACTGGCCGCCGGCATCGTCGCCGGTCCACAGCGTGACCTTGCCAGGCGTGGCGGCATCGAGCGTGCCGCCTACGGTCACGAGGTCGTGATCGAAAATCGGCGCCAGCCCGCGGAAGCCGAAGCGGCGCACCGTGGCGCCGGGCATCTCGCGCGCCAGCAGGTCCAGCGTGAGCATGGCCTGCAGCGGGCCGTGCACGACCAGGCCGGGGTAGCCTTCCACGTCGCGCACATAGTCGTGGTCGTAGTGGATGCGGTGGCCGTTGAAGGTGAGCGCGGAGAAGCGGAACAGCATGACCGGGTCGGCGCGCAACTGGCGCTGCCACTGGACCTGATGCGCCAGGCGCGGGCGCGGCGGCAGCGGCTGTCCCGGTTCCGGCATGGCGCGGTAGACCAGGTCGTGACGCTCGGTCAGCGCGGTCTCACCGTCGACCGTCAGCGCATGTTCCACGGTGACGAACCACAGTTCGCCGCTGCGCCCGCTCTTGTGCTCGACATTGCGCACGGTGGACGTGCGGGTGACGGTATCGCCCACCCGCAGCGGTTTGTGGAAATCCAGCTCGCCGCCGGCCCACATGCGGCGCGGCAGCGGCACTGGCGGCATAAAGCCGCCCAGCGCCGGGTGGCCGTCCCGCCCAAGCTCGCGCTGCGGCGCGCGCGGCAGGAAGTAGAGCCAGTGCCACAGCGGCGGCAGCGGGCCGCGCACCAGCGCTTCGCCATCGAGGTCCAGGGTGGCCGCGAGGCCGACCACGGGTTCGGGGGCAAGGGTCTCGGTGCGGCTTTCACTGCGGCCGATCCAGGCGCGCAGGGTTTCGAGTTGGGTCATGGCTGGTCCGCTGCGGGGTGGTTTGCCAGCGCGAGGATGCGCCGGGCCTGTTCGATGACGGGGCGGTCGACCATCTTGCCGTCGACCTGTACCGCGTGGCTGCCGCTGGCGGTGGCGGCCAGCACGCGCTGCGCCCAGTCCAGTTGCTCCGCCGTGGGCAGGAAGCCCGCGCGCACCGCGGCAAGCTGGGCGGGGTGGATGCACAGCTTGGCGGCAAAGCCGAGCGCGCGCGCGTGCGCCACGTCGTCGGCCAGCACGGCTTCGTCCTTGAGCGCGGTGGTGACGCCATCCACGGGCGGCGGCAGTGCCGCCACGCGCGAGGCCAGCACGATGCGCGAGCGCGCCATCAGCAAGGCTTCACGGGTATGGGCGCAGCCGAGGTCCACGGCGAAGTCCAGGGAGCCGAAAGCCAGCCGCGACACGCCGCGCGCGGTGGCGACCGCGTTGATGCCGTGCAGCCCCCGCGCGCTTTCGATGATCGCCACGATGCGGCCTTGCGGGTTGACCTGTGCCAGCGCCCGGGCGATCTCGCCAAGCGCGGCCGGGTCTTCGGCCTTGGGCACCAGCAGGCCCGCCAGCGGCGCGCCGGACGGCAGCGCGCGCAGCCAGTCCATATCGGCGGCGAAGGCGGCGGAGCTGGTGTCGTTGATGCGCACATAGGCCTGCGCCTGTGCGCCACGTTCAAGCAACCACGTGGTAATGGCCGTGCGCGCGGCTGGCTTGGCGTCCGGATGCACGGCATCCTCGAGATCGAGGATCAGCGCGTCCGGCGCGGCGGCGGCCGCTTTGTCGAAGCGTTCGGGCCGGTCGCCCGGCACGAACAGGTAGGTGATGGCGGTGGACATGAATCGGGTTTCGTCAGGATGGGGGTTACTTGGCTATGGGCAGCCAGTCGTTGACGTTCGCCTGTTTCTCCAGCGCCCACACGCGGGCTATGATCGCACGCATCTCGGCCTCGCCCGCGCCGTGGCGGAAGGCGCCCAGCTGCAGCGCCTTGGCTTCGAGTTCCGGGCGCGACAGCGTATTGCCCGGATCGCCCTTCGGCACATCGACGCGGCCCGCCAGCGTGCGGCCGTCGGTGGTCTTCACCGTAACGCGGCCGATCCACTGGCGCGGGTAGGCGGCGTTGATCTCGTCGTCCAGCACCATCTCCACCTTGTCGCGGAAGGCGGCTACCTTTGCGTCCTGCAGCGCATGGTCCTCGAATTCGCCCAGGCCGGCGTGCGCGTGCACCGCCACCAGTCCCAGTACCGTACCCATGGAGAACTTGGCCTGGTGGATGGTCTTGGGATCGGTCACCGGGCCAAGCACGTCGATGGCGCCCTGGTGCACGTGCGCGGTCACGCCGGCGATCTGGTCCGCGCGGAGCTTCTCGCGCAGCATCAGGTCCTTGAGGGCGTCGGCCGCCGGGTGCGTGTGGCGGCACGAGGCGAAGAACTTGAAGGAGGTTTCGGCGGTGGCCCAGCGCTTGCCCAGGCCGTCGGTCAGCGCGGCGGGGTTGGCGTCGCTGGACATCCCGGCGGCCATGCCCTGCGGGCCTTCCAGGATACGCCTGGCGCCGGTGAAGCCCGCGCGCGCGATCCACGCGGACATCAGGCCGTCCGCGGCGGCCTTGGCGGTGTGCAGTTGCTTTGAGTCCGCTGCGTCGCGCAGGAATTCCCACAGGCCGGCGGCCTGGGTGCCGGCCGAGCCGAGCGCCTGGTTGATGCCCTCGGCATCCATGCCGTAGAGCTTGGCCACGGCCGCGGCCGCCGCCAGCGTGCCGACGGTGCCGGTGGTGTGGAACACGCGATAGTGCGAACGGCCCATGAATTCGCCGATGCGGATGCCCGCTTCGTAGCCGGCGATGGAGGCCAGCAGCACGTCCGCGCCGTTCTTGCCTTCAGCCTGGGCGGCGGCGATCACCGCGGGGAACACCACGGCGGCGGGATGCAGCACCGAGCTGTTATGCACGTCGTCCTGTTCCACCACGTGCGAGGACGCGCCGTTGATCAGCGCGGCGAAGTAGGGCGAAGTGCGGCGGCGGTCCACCAGCACTTCGGCCGGGCCCTGCTGCGGGCCCATCGCGGCGACGAACTCCTGCAGCTTGCGCACGGCGGGAGCGTCCTTGCCGGCGATGGCCGAGGCGATCCAGTCGAGGAAGAGGTCCTTGGTGCGCTCCACCACTTCGGCGGGCACGTCGGCCAGCGTGAAGCGGGCCAGGAAATCGCACAGCTGGCGGGTAGGGTAGGTGTGGTCAGTGGCTTGGCTCATGCCGGCTCCGGACGGTGTTCGGGGTGGTTGTTCGTCTTTCTGTTTTCCTCCCCTTTCCCACACCAGCGGGAGAGGGGAGCCACGTCTGCGCGAAATTGTGCGCAGGCGTCATGGCCTGGTTCTGTGGCTCAAATCGTCTTGCTGTCCGCCATCCTGGCGATTTCGTCCGCGCCGTAGCCCAGCTCCGCCAGGATGGCCGCGCTATGCGCGCCGAGCGCCGGCACGTCGCCCATCACCGGTTCCACGCCCGACAGGTTGGCCGGCGGCAGCAGCGCGCCGATGGGGCCGCCGGGGCTGGCCACTTCGCGCCAGCGCCCGCGTGCCGCCAGTTGCGGGTGGTTCCACACGGCCTCGATATCGTTCATCGGCGCGTTGGCGATCTGCGCTTCGTCGAGCAGCGCTTCCACCTGCGTCACCGTCATCGGCGCGAAGCGTGTCTCGATCAGCGCGGTCAGTTCGCCGCGATTCTTCACGCGCCCCGAGTTGGAGGAGAAACGCTCGTCCTTTAGCAATTCGGGCTGCGCCAGCACCTTGTTGCAGAAGGCCTGCCATTCGCGCTCGTTCTGCAGCCCGAAGATCACGCTGCCGCCGTCGCCGGTGCGGTGCACGCCGTAAGGCGCGATGGCCGGGTGCGAGGCGCCGAAGCGCGCCGGCGCGTTGCCGCCGTAGTGGCCGAAGTACAGCGCGTAGTTCATCCACTCGGTCAGCGCTTCGAGCATGGTCACTTCCACGCGCAGGCCCTGGCCCGTGCGCCCGCGCTGCAGCAGCGCGGAGAGAATGCCGCTGTAGGCGTACATGCCGGCCGCGATGTCGGCAATCGAAATGCCCGCGCGCGATGGCTCGTCCGCGCTGCCCGTGATGCCGATCAGCCCGGCGGCGGCCTGGATCAGCAGGTCGTACGCCTTCTTGTCGCGATAGGGCCCGGCATCGCCGTAGCCCGAGATATCGCAGACGATCAGCTTGCCGTAGCGCGGGTGCAGCGTATCGAAATCCAGCCCCATGCGCGCTGCCGCGCCGGGAGCCAGGTTCTGCACCAGCACGTCCGCATCGGCTAGCAGGCGGTGCAGCACGGCTTGCGCTTCGTCCTGCTTGAGGTCGAGCGTCAGGCTCTCCTTGCCGCGGTTGAGCCAGACGAAGTGCGAAGCCTGGCCATTGACGGTCTCGTCGTAGCCGCGCGCGAAATCGCCCACGCCGGGGCGCTCCACCTTGACCACGCGCGCGCCGAGATCGGCCAGCTGGCGCGTGGCAAAGGGCGCGGCCACGGCATGTTCGAGGGAGACGACGCGAATGCCGTCGAGCGGGCGGATGCCCTGGTGCGAAGCGAGCATATGCGTGGGCCTCAGAACGAACGCGGCAGGTCGAGCACGTGCTCGGCCACATACGACAGGATCAGGTTGGTGGAGATCGGCGCCACCTGGTACAGGCGCGTCTCGCGGAACTTGCGCTCGATATCGTATTCGGCGGCAAAGCCGAAGCCGCCATGCGTCTGCAGGCAGACGTTGGCCGCTTCCCACGAGGCATCGGCCGCCAGCAGCTTGGAGATATTGGCCTCCTTGCCGCAGGCCTTGCCAGCGTCGAACAGCGCGGCGGCCTTGTAGCGCATCAGGCTGGCCGCTTCCACGTTGACGTAGGCACGTGCGATGGGGAACTGGATGCCCTGGTTCTGGCCGATGGGGCGGTCGAACACGATGCGCTCGCGCGCGTAGCTGCTGGCGCGCTCGATAAACCAGTAGCCGTCGCCCACGCATTCGGAAGCGATCAAGATGCGCTCGGCGTTCAGGCCGTCAAGGATGTACTTGAGCCCCTTGCCTTCCTCGCCGATGAGGTTCTCGGCGGGGATTTCCAGGTTGTCGAAGAACAGTTCGTTGGTCTCGTGGTTGACCATATTGCGGATGGGCCGCACCGTCAGGCCCTTGCCGATGGCTTCACGCAGGTCCACCACGAACACCGACAGCCCTTCCGACTTGCGCTTGACCTGGTCCAGCGGCGTGGTGCGCGCCAGCAGCAGCATCAGGTCCGAATGCTGCACCCGCGAGATCCACACCTTCTGGCCGTTGATGACGTAGCGGTCGCCTTTCTTGACAGCGGTGGTCTTGAGCTTGGTGGTGTCGGTGCCGGTGGTGGGCTCGGTCACCGCCATCGACTGCATGCGCAGCTCGCCCGAAGCGATGCCAGGCAGCCAGCGCTGCTTCTGTGCCTCGGAGCCGTGGCGCAGCAGGCAACCCATCACATACATCTGGCCGTGGCAGGCGCCGGAGTTGCCACCGTTGCGGTTGATTTCTTCCATGATGACGGACGCCGCGGTCAGCGGCAGGCCCGAGCCGCCGAATTCCTCGGGGATCAGCGCCGACAGCCAGCCGGCCTTGGTCAGCGCGATCACGAATTCTTCCGGGAAGGCGTTCTGCTCCTCCACGCGTTGCCAGTAGGCGGAGTCGAAGCCGGCGCACAGTGCGCGCACGGCCTCGCGGATGTCGGGATACGGCTGGTCGTGCGATTGTTCTGCGAACATGAAATGGGGCCCCGTTGTGGAAATGATGGAAGTCAGCGGAATGACGGACGCGACGGACGATACTGGATTCAGCTTGCGGCCATTATTCCCGAGGGCCTGCCGCGCGGTAATTCGGATTTGCGAAAGAGCGGCTTAGCGCCCCCGGAAGCGGATAGCCGGGGACTCATAAAGGGGCAGGACAGCGACAGGAGGGCGCGGGGATAAGCCGCTGTGTGCGCTTGCTGGCACCCGCGCCTGCCCGATGGCGCCACGGCACCGGCGCCTTCCGGCCTGCCTTGCCCACCCTTAGGCAAATCCGTATTGCATGTGCATCGCTTTGTCGCCACGCTTGCCTGAAAACCACGCCGCGCGTGCCCGCCCACGGGCCGACGCAGGCGAGCGCGAGCCGGCACCAGCCGGCCAACTCAGTCCAAGGAGACAAAAACCATGGCAGGTAGCAAGAAACAGGGTCAAGCGTGGCAGGCTGGCGGCGGTAATGCAGTGCGGACCCGCGCAAACGTGGCGCCCTGGCGCTGGATGGCGCTGGCCGCGCTGGGCGCGGCGGTCACGCTCACGCTGCCTCCGGCGCGCGCCGCCGATGCCTACCCCGCCAAGCCAATTACCATGGTGGTGCCCTTTGCCGCGGGCGGCCCCACCGACGTGGTGGCGCGCACCATGGCCGCGGCCATGTCAAAGACCCTGGGCCAGAGCGTGGTGGTGGAGAACCGCCTTGGCGCGGGCGGCACCGTGTCCGCCGCCTACGTGGCCAAGGCCGCGCCGGACGGCTACACCATCCTGATCCATCACAACGGCATGGCCACCGCGCCGGCACTGTACAGCAAGCTATCCTACAAGCCGTTGACGGATTTCAGCTTCGTCGGCCAGGTGGCCGACGTGCCAATGACCCTGCTTGGCCGTCATGACCTGCCGGCCAAGACGCTGCCGGAACTGATCACCTACATCCGCCAGAACCAGGGCAAGGTCAACCTGGCCAATGCCGGGCTCGGCGCGGTCTCGCAGCTTTGCGGCATGCTGTTCCAGAAAGCCATCGGGGTTGAGCTCACCGCGATTCCCTACCAGGGCACCGCGCCCGCGATGACGGCCCTGCTGGGCAGCCAGGTCGATATCCTGTGCGACCAGACCACCCAGACGCTGCCGCATATCAAGGCCGACAAGGTCAGGCTGTACGGTGTCACCACCTCCTCGCGCATCAAGGCATTGCCGGAAACGTCCACGCTTGCGGAAGGCGGGCTAAAGGGCTTCGAGGTCAAGGTCTGGCACGGCATCTACGCGCCGCGCGGCACGCCGCCGGCTGTCATCGACCGGCTCAACGGGGCGCTGCGCACCGCGTTAAAGGACCCGGCGGTGGCCGCGCGGCTCGCCGATCTGGGGGCCGAGATCGTGCCGGAGGATAAGCAAACGCCGGAAGGGCTGCGTACGTGGCTGAAGTCGGAGATCGAGAAATGGTCGCCGATTATCAAGGCGGCGGGGGTGAAGGCGGATTGATAAGACGAGGCGGTGCGCGCGACCGGCCATCGCGCTGGGCGCGTGCATCGTGATGGGGTTGCCGAGTGCAGGCGGGGGGCGGATCGGTGCAAAGGTAGTAATATTTCCCGATCCCTGAGTCAGCGTTTGCTGCGGTCTGGAAGCAGATCAGGCCAGTACTGGCTCGCCCGCAACCGTTCCCGGAGCCCTCTTTGTTCGAACGCGCCAGACAGAACTTCGCCGCGCTAACCACCCGCGCCGGGTTTCACTCGCTGCGCCTTGTCAGGCAGACCGGCGAGCATTGCATGCTGCGGCGCGGGATCGCCGAACCGCCCTCCTTGACGCAGGACATGGGCGCCATGCTCAGCGTGCGCCTGGATGGCGTGGAAGCCTACGCCGCCACCAGCGATCTCAGCCTGGCCGGGCTGCAGGGCGCGCTCGACAGCGCCGAAGCGCTCGCCCGGCGAATCGCCGCGCACGGCCTGGTCGACCTGCGCGGACTGGAATCGCCGACAGGCCACGCCCGCTACGAATCCCCCGGCCTGCACGGCCATTTCCCCGGACTCGCCGAGCGCTTCGCGCTGCTGGCGGAGGTCTCCGCCACCGTGCCCGCCGATTCGCGCCTGGTGAACTGGATCGTCTATCTTGATCACCAGCGCCACGAGCAGCTTTACCTCAATAGCGCCGGCGCCGAGCAATGGCAGGCGCTGCGCTTTGTCTATCCCGGCATCAACGTGACCGCTTTCGACGGCGGCGACAGCCAGACCCGTAGCTTCGGCGGCTTCGGCAGCGGCCAGCAGGGCGGTGCCGAGGTCATGGCGCGTCTCGGCTTTGCCGGCGCCGCATCCCGTGTAGCGGACGAGGCGCTGCAGTTGCTGCTGGCACCCAACGCCCCCAGCGGCGCCACCGACCTGTTGCTGATGCCGGACCAGATGATGCTGCAGATCCACGAATCCATCGGCCATCCGCTGGAACTGGACCGTATCCTCGGGGACGAGCGCAACTATGCCGGCACCAGCTTTATCGGGCTGGAGGACTTCGGCCGCTATCAATATGGCTCGCCCCTGCTCAATATCAGCTTCGACCCCGGCATCCCCGAGGAACTGGCCAGCTACGGCCACGACGACGAGGGCCAGCCCGCGCAAAAGGAATTCCTGATCCGCGATGGCTTGCTGCTGCGTCCGCTCGGCGGCGCGCTGTCGCAGTGGCGCAGCGGGCTGCCGGGCGTGGCCAACAGCCGGGCCTGCAACTGGAACCGGCCGCCCATCGATCGCATGGCCAACCTCAACCTGGAGCCGGGCGACCGCACCATGGCGCAACTGGTCGGCGGCATCGAGCGCGGCATCCTGATGTCGTCAAACCGCTCGTGGTCCATCGACGATGCGCGCAACAAGTTCCAGTTCGGCTGCGAATGGGGGCGCCTGATCGAAGACGGCGAGCTCAGGGGCGTGGTCAAGAACCCGAACTATCGCGGCGTTTCCGCCAACTTCTGGCGCAGCCTGGCTGCCGTGGGCGACGCCAGTACCTTCGAGGTGCATGGCACGCCTTACTGCGGCAAGGGCGAGCCCAACCAGGTGGTGCGCGTCGGCCATGCATCGCCGGCCTGCGTGTTCCGGCAAGTGGAAGTCTTTGGAGGGGCCGCGTGATGGCGGATGCGGAATCGTTGTTCGCGGCGCTTGCCGAAGATGTGCGCGCCGCGCTGGGCGAGGGTGAAGCCTTTACCCTGTGGTACAGCGCGGAGGCGTCCGAGTTCATTCGCTTCAACCGGGCGCGGGTGCGCCAGGCCGGGCAGGTGCGGCAAGCCACGGCGAGCCTCAAGCTGGTTCGCGATGGCCGTCATGCCGACATCGGCATCGCGCTGTCCGGCGAGCCGGCGACCGATCGCCAGCGCCTTGCCGATGGGCTGCTGCAACTGCGCGAGGCAATTGCCCAGTTGCAGCCCGACCCCTACCTGCTGCTGGAGCGCGACCCGTGGCAGCGCGTGCTGGCCAATGTGGCCGCGCCGCCAGACAGTTCGGAGGTACTGGCGCAGATCGAGGCAGCCGCGCATGGGCTCGACCTGGTCGGCATCTATGCCGCCGGCCCGCTGTACCGGGGCTTTGCCAACAGCTTCGGCGCCTTCGGCTGGCATGCCGCGCAGGGCTTCCATTTCGACTGGAGCCTGTTCCATGCCAACGGTCAGGCGGTAAAGGCCGACTACGCGGGCGCGCGCTGGGACGCGGCGGAGTTTGCCAGCCGCTTTGCGGATGCGCGCCACCAACTGGAACACCTGGGCCAGCCGCAGCGCGTCCTGTCGCCGGGCGACTACCGCGCTTATCTGGCCCCCGCCGCGCTCGAGGAGGTGGTGGGCATGCTCTCCTGGGGCGGCTTCTCGGCCCGCGCGCTGGCGCAGAAGGAAAGTCCGCTGCAGCGCCTGTATGACGGCGGCGCCCGTCTTAGCCGTCTGCTGGATCTGGACGAACGCGCGAGCGGCATGCTGGCGCCCGCCTTCGGGCCAGAAGGCATTCCGCGCAGCGATGTCACGCTGGTACGCGCGGGACAACCTGCCGGCCGGCTGGTCTATCCGCGCAGCGCGCGCGAGTACGATCTCGCCGCCAATTGCGCCAGTGCCCGCGAAACGCCGCTATCCCTTGCGATGGGCGCTGGCGAACTGGCCCAGGCCGACGTGCTGGCGGCCCTGGGCACCGGTCTTTATATCGGCAATCTCTGGTACCTGAACTGGTCCGATGCGCCGGCGGGCCGCATGACCGGCATGACACGCTTCGCGACGTTCTGGGTGGAGGATGGCCGCATCCGGGCGCCGCTCGGCACGATGCGGTTTGACGACAGCATCTACAGCTTCCTGGGCGAGCATCTGGAGGCGCTGACGAGCGAGCGGCAGTTGCGGGTGTCGAGCAGCACGTATGGGGAGCGGCAGACCGATTCGGCGCTATTGCCCGGCGCTCTGACTGGAAAACTAACGTTGACGCTCTGAGCGAGTGGGAGCCAGCGCGCTGGCTGTTCAGCGTTAGAAGGGCCGATTCACCATGGCCTGGTAAGTCGCTGACTCAGAATCTCTTCGAAGTCCTGGACTTGCCCACAAATGATGTGGATGTAGATGGTGTCCGTAGTGACCCTGTAGATGATTCGTTGCTGATGTGTCAGATGTTGCCTGAAGCTATCCGCGAAGCCTGCCAGCTCGTCTGGGTGTGTACCGGACGCAGGGAATTCGGCAATGTACGCTACCTTTTCCTGAATCTGCTTCTTGACGGCCTGCCAGGTTCCCTCGGATTTGTATCTGACCAGATAACGCCTAAGGTCGATCAAGTCCTGCTTGGCGGAATCGAGAAAGACCACCTTCATGCGCCGTCTTCTTTGTCCAGCCGATCCAGCTCGGCAAAGACGTCCGCAGCCGTTGTTACCTTGCCCTCCGCGATCTCCTTCTCGCCGAGCGCCAGGATCTTCAATAGTGCGGTCGTTTGCCGCTGCGCTTCATAGCTGGCGATGTCCTGCACGACGAGTTTAGCCTCGCCATTCTGGGTAATGATCAAGGGCTCGCGCGTCTCGCTGAGCTCCGTGACGATACGGGCCGCATCGCTTTTCAGAAAGCTGATTGGCTTGATGTTCGAGAGTTTCACGGGGGCCATGTGGAAGTTACTGGATGACCGAATATAGTCTGAATTCGGTCTGGCGTCCACTTTGCGAACAGTGTCGTTCCCCCACCCAGCTTGCGACTTCCGCTAAACGCAGCCTCCACTGGTGCGCTCAGAGCGTCAGTGTCAACTTTCTTGTCACCGCGGGTATTAGTGACTTTCGCGGTTATAGCCCGGTCGCTCGGACTCGCTCACCGCGTTGTTCACATATTTTGGACATTTCTTGATGGCGATCCGGGGCATGATCGAGTATTTGCTACAGAGACGCTGATGGACAGCGGGAGGAGCGATTCATGACTGGCAAGCGAATTGCCGCGCAACATCACGAAACCTTCGAGGGGCTGCGCCAGTCCGACGCCGAGGGCAACGAATTCTGGATGGCGCGCCAACTGGCCAGGGTGCTGGAGTATTCCGAGTACCGTCACTTCCTTCCGGTCATTGATCGTGCGAGGGAGGCCTGCCGCAACAGCGGCCAGCCGGTGGTGAACCATTTCGAGGATGTCCTCGAAATGGTCGGGATCGGCTCGGGGGCCAGGCGACAGATCGCCGACATCTGCCTCTCGCGCTATGCCTGCTACCTGATCGTCCAGAACGGTGACCCCGGCAAGCCGGTCATCGCGAATGGCCAGACCTATTTTGCCTTGCAGACCCGCCGCCAGGAACTTCGCGACGACGAGGCGTTCGCGCGGCTGACTGAAGATGAGAAGCGGCTGGCGATCCGTAACGAGCTAGCCGCTCACAACAAGCACTTGGCGGCGGCGGCCAGGGGAGCGGGTGTTGAGACGCCCCTGGACTACGCGGCTACAAGGGGCTGTACGGTGGCAGAGCGGCCAAGGACATTCACGCCATCAAGGGCTTGAAGAAGAGCCAGAAGATTCTCAACCACATGGGTAGCACCGAACTTGCGGCGAATCTATTCCGCGCCACGCAGACTGAAGACAAGCTGCGGCGAGACCTGGTGCGTGGCAAGCAACAGGCCAACCAGACGCATTTCGAGGTTGGCAAGAAAGTGCGCCAGACCATTGCCGAGTTGGGTGGCACGATGCCGGAAGCCCTGCCGACACCCAAGGAAAGCATCAAGCAGCTAGAGCGCGACAGGAAGAAGAAGGTCAAAGAATGATCTGAGGTATCGATGCCCGATATGACGGAACCGTCCCAGGCTGGCCGCTCCTTTGTCAAACCGGCTCTCGCGCCGCCTCCGTCAAATACTGGATCAACGTCTCCGCAAACTGCGGCAGTTCCCTTCCCGGCCGCCGCACCAGGCGCAGGTCGCGCTTCGCCCATTCATCTTCCAGCGGGATAAACCGCAGCACCTTGCGGCTTGCATAGCGTCGCGCGCAGCTGTTGGGCACAATGGCGATCCCAGCGCCCGCTTCCACCATCCGGCACACCGCGTCGAAGCTGCCCAGCTGGATCCGCAGGCTGATGCGCTTGCCCATGCCGCTGGCGATCCGGTCCAGGAAAGACTGGATCGCGCTGAACTGGTTGAGGCCGACAAAGCGGCAGGTATCCAGCAGGTCGGCGAAATGCAGGCTGGTGAATTGCGGCAGCGGGTGGTTGACCGGCGCGATCACGATCAGCTCGTCGCTGCATAGCTGCATGACTTCGAGGTCATTGGTGGCTACCTCGCCGGCGACGATGCCAAGGTCCGCCGCACCGGCGCTGATGGACGAGACGATGGCCTGGGAAAGCTGCTCTTCCAGTTCGATGTCCACGTCCGGGTTCTCTGCCAGGAAGCGCGACAGCGCGGTGGCGAGGAAGGAGTTGGTGGCGGTGGTGTTGGCCAGCAGGCGCACGCGGCCCTTGACGCCCTTGGCGTAGGGGCGCAGGTCCGAGTGCAGGCATTCCAGTTCGCGGAACACTTCCCGCGCATGGCGCAGCAACGCGTCGCCGGCGGGCGTCAGGCGCACGCCCTTGACCTGGCGGATCAGCAACTGGGTCTGAAAGGCTTCTTCCAGCTGCTTGATGCGGGTGCTGGCGGCGGGCAGGGAAAGGAAGCTGCGCTCGGCGGCGCGGGTCAGGTTTTCGGTTTCGCCGACGTTGAGGAAGAGGCGCAGGTCGGTCAGGTCGTAATGCATGTGTTTCGCTGGGCCAAAGGCCTCTATTGTGAATCGTGAATAGCAATGTCCCCGCCATCAATTTATCGTATTCGCGGTGGCAATAGAACCAGAAAGGCCGCTTCGTCCGTATTGCGCGGGCGAATACCGGATAGGCCCGTACGAGCGGGGCGGAATTCCCGCGCCGCCGCAAGCCGCTCAGGAGGACGACAAATGACAGTTCGGCGCTACAGCGCACGCAGGCGGGCTGCCCTGGCCGCCATGCTAGGCCTGACATTCATGAGCGCCGGCGTTGCCGCCGCCGAATATCCCGACAAGCCCGTGCGCCTGATCGTGCCCGCGGCGGCGGGCGGCACCACCGATATCGCCTCGCGCCTCGTCGGCAAGCGGCTGGGCGAGATCCTGGGCCAGCCCGTGGTGGTGGAGAACCGGGCCGGCGCCGCCGGCATCGTCGGCGTGCAGGCGCTGCGCCAGGCCGCGCCGGACGGCTACACCCTGATGATGGGCAATATCGGCCCCAATGCCATCAACTACGGCCTGTACAGGCAACTTCCCTACCGTGCCGAGGACTTCACGCCGGTCACCATGGTGGTATCGGTGCCCAATGTGCTGGTGGTCAACGCCAAGGTGCCCGCCCGCAACGTGGCCGAGCTGGTGGCGCTGGCGAAGTCCCAGCCGGGCAAGTTGTCGTTCGCCTCTTCGGGCACCGGCCAGTCGGTGCATCTGTCCGGCGAGCTGTTCAAGAAACGCACCGGCATCGACATCATCCATGTGCCGTACAAGGGTGCCGCTCCGGCCGTGGCCGACCTGATCGCCGGCCAGGTGACCATGATGGTGGACAACCTGCCCAGCTCCCTGCCGCATATCCAGTCCGGCAAGCTGCGCGCGCTGGCTGTGACCAGCGCCGCCCGCGTGGCCGAGTTGCCCGACGTGCCGACCATGAAGGAAGCCGGGCTGGACGATTTCCAGGTGACTGCGTGGTTCGGGCTGGTGGCGCCGGCCGGCACGCCGCCGGCAGTTGTCACGCGCTTGCAGAAGACGGTGGCCGGCATCCTGGCCGAGCCCGAAGTCAAGACCCGCCTGGCCGAACTGGGGGGTGTGCCGGGCGGCGACACACCCGAGCATTTCGGCAAGTTTATCGACGCGGAGCGGGTGCGCTGGGCCAAGGTGGTCAAGGACACGGGCATTCCGCAGCAATGAAGGCGCGCCTGCAGAACGGCGTGCGTGATCGCGACACAACAAGGGGACAAGGCATGATGGAAACGTCGAAAGCGCGCCACCGCAGGTCATGGCTCCGGGGCATGCTGATCGCCCCCTTCGCGGCGGGCCTGCTGGGCGCCAGCGCGACTGCCCTGGCCGACACCTGGCCCAGCAAGCCGATCCAGCTGCTGATTCCCTATCCGCCGGGCGGCAGCGCCGACCTGCTGGCGCGCCCGGTAGCGGCCAAGCTGCAGGAGCGCCTCGGGCAGCCAGTGGTGCTCGACTACCGGCCCGGCGCCGGCGGCACCATCGCCAGCCAGCAACTGGCGCGTGCCAGGCCGGACGGCAATACGCTGATCGTGGTGCTGGCCGCGCATGCCATCAACGCCAGCCTCTATCCCAAGCTGCCGTACGACACGCGCAAGGATTTCGCGCCGGTGTCGCTGGTGGCCAACCTGCCGCTGATCCTGGCCGGCAGCCCCTCCTTGAAAGCCAGGACGGTGCCGGAGCTGATCGCCGCGGCCAAGGCGGCGCCGGGACAGCTCACCTTTGCCTCCGCCGGCAACGGCAATACCGGCCACCTGGCCGGCGAACTGTTCGACAGCCTGGCCGGCGTCAAGATGACCCATGTGCCGTACAAGGGCAGCGCCCAGGTGGTCAACGCCATGCTGGCGGGCGAGGTGCAGCTGACTTTCGACAGCATCTCCACCTCGATGCCGCATATTCGCAGCGGGCGCCTGAAAGCGCTGGCCGTGACCAGCGCCAGGCGCGCCACGCTGGCGCCCGACGTGCCCACGCTGGCCGAGGCCGGCGTGCCGGGCTTCGACATCAACGGCTGGTACGCGGTACTGGCGCCGGCCGGCACGCCGCCGGCCATTATCGACCGGCTCAGCCAGGAGATCGCGGCGGTGCTGGCCCAGCCCGACCTGCGCGCCAACCTGGCGGCCAACGGCTACGAGCCGGTGGGCTCCACGCCGGCTGCGCTGGGCGCGCATATCGATGCCGAGATCGCGCGCTGGAGCAAGGTGGTGAAGGAGTCCGGCGCGCGGCTGGAGTGAAACGTTAGTTACAGAATACCCGGCCTGGCGAGCGCCAGGCCGCCGAGCAAATCCGTACAAATCCGTAGACAGGAGTCAAAGCATGAGTGGAATGATGGCAGGCAAGGTAGCGCTGGTGACCGGCGCGGGCGGTGGCATCGGGCGCGGCGTCGCGCTGGAACTGGCCAAGGCGGGCGCCAAGGTGGTGGTCAACGACATCGGCGTATCGCTCACCGGCGAAGGCGGCGATGCCGGGCCCGCGCAGCGCGTGGTCGACGAGATCGTTGCCGCCGGCGGCATCGCGGTGGCCAATACCGACAGCGTGTCGAGCTGGCAGGGTGCCAACGCCATCGTGCAATGCGCGATCGACAATTTCGGCCGCATCGACGCCGTGGTCAACAACGCCGGCAACCTGCGCGACCGCATGTTCTTCAAGATGAACGAAGAGGAGTGGCGCTCGGTGATCGACGTCCACCTCAACGGCACTTTCTTTGTCAGCCGCGCCGCCGCCAACCACTTCAAGGACCAGGAGAGCGGCGCCTACGTGCACATGACCTCCACCTCCGGCCTGATCGGCAACCTGGGCCAGGCCAACTATTCGGCTGCCAAGCTTGGCATTGCCGCGCTGTCCAAGTCGATCGCGCTGGATATGGCCCGCTTCAACGTGCGCTCGAACTGCATCGCGCCGTTCGCGTGGAGCCGCATGACCAGCTCGATTCCTTCCGAGACCCCGGAAGAGAAAGCCCGCGTGCTCAAGCTGCAAAAGATGGAAGCCAACAAGGTCGCGCCGATGGCCGCCTTTCTCGCCAGCGATGCCGCGCACGAAGTCAATGCGCAGATCTTTGCCGTGCGCGCCAACGAGATCATGCTGATGAGCCAGCCGCGCCCGGTACGCTCGGTGCATATGAGCGAAGGCTGGACCCCGGAATCCATCGCCGAGATCGCCATCCCCGCCATGCGCAACAGCTTTTTCAAGCTCGAACGCTCGCCCGACGTGATCAACTGGGACCCGATCTGACGCCATGCCGCTCGACTACGAACGCATCAAGAACTGGGACTTTCCGGAGGTCAGGCAGACCTACGGCGAGAAGGATTCCATCCTCTACGCGCTGGGCCTTGGCCTGGGCGAACAACCCACCGATCCGCGCCAGTTGCGCTACGTCTACGAGGCGCGGCTCAAGGCGTTTCCCACGCAGGCCGTGGTGCTGGCCTACCCTGGCTTCTGGATGCAGGACCCAAAGAGCGGCATCGACTGGGTCCGCATCGTGCACGGCGAACAGCGCCTGCGCCTGCATCGTCCGCTGCCGGCGGCCGGTACCGTGCGCGCCCGCGCACGGGTGACGCATGTGATCGACAAGGGCGCCGACAAGGGCGCGCTGGTGATCGTGGAACGCACGCTGGTGGACGATGCCACCGGTGCCGAACTGGCTACCGTGAACCACACCACGTTCTGCCGCGCCGATGGCGGCTTCGGCCAGGGCGATACCGCGCCCGAGGCGCTTCCGGCAGCGCCGGCATGCGCACCGGACGAGCAGCGCAGCCTGGCGATCCTGCCGCAAGCCGCGCTGCTCTACCGCCTCAATGCCGATCCCAACCCGCTGCACGCCGATCCCGAAGTGGCGCGCGCCGCCGGCTTCGACAAGCCCATCCTGCATGGGCTGTGCACCTATGGCGTAGCCGCCCGTGCGCTGGTCGATACCTTTGCCGATGGCGATGGCGACCGCCTGCTCGAACTCAACGTGCGCTTCTCCCGGCCGGTATTTCCCGGCGAAACCCTCGAAGTGCGCATGTGGCGCGAAGGCGCCGGCCGCGTGCTGTTCGACGCTCGGGTGCCCGCGCGCGACGTCACCGTGCTCAGCAACGGCGTAGCGGAGTTCCATGCATGACGACAACGACAGCAACAATGAAGAGCGCGCTTGACGGCGTACGCGTGCTGGACCTCTCCCGCATCCTGGCCGGCCCGTGGTGCGCGCAGAACCTGGCGGACCTCGGCGCCGAGGTGATCAAGGTGGAACGCCCCGGCGTGGGCGACGACACCCGTTCCTGGGGCCCGCCCTGGCTGCCGGACGGGGAGGGAAAACCCTCGCGCGATGCGAGCTACTACGCCGGCGCCAACCGCGGCAAGCGCTCGGTCACGCTCGATATCGCCAGCGCCGAAGGGCAGGCCATCGTGCGCGAGCTGGCGGCGAAATCGCAGATCGTGCTGGAGAACTACAAGGTCGGCGACCTGAAGCGCTACGGGCTCGACTACGAAAGCCTCAAGGCCATCAACCCGTCGCTGGTCTATTGCTCCATCACCGGCTACGGGCAGGAAGGCCCGAGCGCGCACAAGCCGGGCTACGACTTCATCTTCCAGGGCATCGGCGGGCTGATGAGCATTACCGGCGAGCGCGACGACCTGCCCGGCGGCGGCCCGCAGAAGGTTGGCGTGGCCGTGGTGGACATGCTCACAGGTATGTATGCCACCGTGGCCGTACTGGCTGCACTGCGCCATGCGGAGCGTACCGGCGAAGGCCAGCGTATCGACATGGCGTTGCTCGATGCGGTGGTCGCGGTCGGCGCCACGCCCATCCTTGCGCAGAAGATCACCGGCAAGACGCCGCAGCGCTTCGGTAACGCGCACGCCAACATGGTGCCGTATCACGTGTTTGCCACCGCCGACGGGTACATGATCGTGGCGGCCGGCAACGATGGGCAGTGGCAGGGATATTGCCGCGGTGTGCAGCGCCCGGACCTGGCGCAGGACGAACGCTTCACCACCGGCACGGGCCGCATTGTCAATCGCGACGTACTGGTGCCGCTGCTGGAGGCCCATATGCGCACGGGCACTACCGCGCAATGGGTGGAAGCACTGGAGCGCGAGGGGATTCCTTGCGGGCCGATCAACGACTATGCGCAGGTGCTTGAAGATCCGCAGGTCCGGTATCGCGAGCTGCAGGTGGATATGGTGCGCAGCGACGGCGGTGTGTGTCCCACGGTGAAGAGCCCGCTACGGCTGTCGGCTACCCCGGTGCGGTACGACTCGGCGCCGCCGCGGCTGGGGGAGCATACCGAGGCGGTGCTGGGCGAGATTCTCGGGATGTCGGCTGAGAGGATCGAGGCGTTGCGGGGGAAAGGCGTGGTTTGAGGGGGCACCGCGGGCCGGCGTTGCCGCCGGTTGCTTGTCCACCGGACATGATCCATATCAATCCTCATGTGCCCGGTTCCCGGCAAAATACTCCTGAATTGCAAGCCTTCCAACTCCCACCCAAGGTGAGGCCCATGTTCCCGGAATTCCGCGACCAGATATCCATCCTCAAAACACAAGACGCCCACTTCGCGCGGCTGTTTTCCCGCCACAACGACCTGGACCAGGAGATCAAGAGCATGGAGGCAGGCGTGGTTCCCGCAGATGGCACCACCATCGAAGTCCTCAAGAAGGAGAAACTACACTTGAAGGACCAGCTCTACGCCATACTGCGCAAAGCTTCGGCTTCCTGACGCCAATTCCATCTCCGCCAACCAAAGGCCATCACATGTTCAAACACATCCTGCTTCCCGTAGACGGGTCGGAACTCTCGCAAAAGGCAACCCCGGCGGCCATCGAGTTTGCACGGACGACCGGCGCCAAACTGACGCCCTACATTTGCCTGGAGGAATATCCCTTCCTGCAGTCCAGCGACGCGGGCCATGAGAAGAGATCGGTTTTCGAGCATCGCATCGAGGCGGCAGCGCGCGAGGAACTGGCGAAGATCGAAGCCGCCGCGGCGCAGGCGGGCGTACCGTGCACAGGTGCCACCTCCATTGCGGCCGCGCCTTATCGGGGCATCATCGCCACGGCGACAGAGCTGGGTTGCGACGTTATCTTCATGGCCTCGCATGGACGGCGCGGCATCAGCGGCCTGCTGCTCGGCAGCGAGACCCAGAAAGTGCTGACACATAGCGATATCCCGGTGGTGGTGTTCCGCTGAGGGCGGCTTGCGTCTCGCCCGCTTGCGGGTGAGACGCAGCGTATCGGAAGGTCAATGCCAGCGGACCGCCCTTGTGCAACCTGGCGCCGCTACTCCCCCCACCACCGCCACCACCTCCCCCTCGTTCACGCTATCCCCCTCCGCGGACCGTCTGGCGCCCGGCATATGGCCATCTCCCGGCGGCTCAGGCCGCGCATTCCATCATCTGCCGCTGCCGGTATTCCCCCGGCGCCACGCCGGTCCATTTCTTGAATGCCCGGTGGAAGGTGCTGGGCTCGGAGAATCCTACGCGCAGCGCCACCTGCTGCAGCGGCAAGTCCGTGTGTTCCAGGAAGGCAATGGCGGCATCGCGGCGCAGGCTGTCCTTGATGCTCTGGTAGCCGCGGCCTTCGTCGCGCAGGCGGCGGCGCAGCGTTTGCGGTGTCAGGCGCAGCGTCTCGGCCATTTGCTCCAGCGAGGGCAACTCGCCGTCCAGGTGGCAGCGCAGGTGGCGGCGGATACGCTCGGCCAGGCAGGAGTCGTCGCGGTAGCGGGTCAGCAGGTTACGCGGCGTGTCATGGAGGAACTCCCGCAGGCTGCCCGCGTCCTGTACTACCGGCAGGCGCAGCCAGCTGGCGTCGAAGTGCAGTGCGGTGTACGGCTGGCCGTAGCGGACCCGCGTGTTGAAGACCCGCTCGGTGTCCGTCAGGCGGGCCTGTCCGCCAGTCTGGCCCGTGGCAGACGCGGCCATGTCCACGCCGGCGAGCGGGATGCGCCGCGCCGCCAGCCAGTTGGCCACGCCATAGGCCTGGAAGGCAAAGGTGGATTCGGCGTAGTGCCGGCAGGGCGTGGCGGGCGCGCGCGGCAGCAGCAGCAGGGTGGCGACGCCGCCGCGCTGCTGCAACCGCGGGACGAAATCGTCCAGGTGCAGGCGGTACTGGTGCAGGCCGGCGCGCAGGGCGTCTTCCAGCGTGGCGCAATGGATCAGTGCCTGGCAGGCCTGCGCGAACACGCCCGGCGCCACCGGTCGGCTGAGCAATCCCCAGAATTCGTCGCGCATGACGCGGCGCATGGATCGCATCAGCGCGGCAAACTGGCCCTGGGTCACGCGCGCGCTGGGCGATTGCAGCAAGGCCGGCGAGATGGCCGCGCGGCGCAGCAAGGCGTCGATGTCGCAGCCCAGGCGCCTCGCACCCTGAATGATCTGGTGCACCTGCAGGACCGCGATGGTATGGCGCGCGGGTGGCTGGCCGGCGCCGGCGCGCGGCGCCTCGTGCACGCGCGGCAGTCGCGCGGCCATTGCGCCGGCCGGGCGGGAGCCGAGCGGCACCGGCATCGATGAAGGTGCGGGCGCTCTGAGTACGGCGATTTGCATGGTCTCCTTGTCCTCGTTGGACACCCCGGTCAGTCCGGCCATCCGCGCCTTCGCTGCACCGCAGCGCGCCAGGCGCATGGACGGATCTTTGCCCGTCAGGTACCGGTTCGGCGCCGGTTCTCTGCCGGCCATGCTCGCCAGTTAGCCCGATGCGGCGCACCTGCACAATCCGGATTTACCAAAGGCAGGCTTTTTCCTGAGCGATTCGGCCAATCATTTTGGGCCGAATGGTCATTGTCCACGCAGTGCAGCATCGCGCAATCTCATCTCTTGCCGGCACCAGGCCATTGGGGCGTGGCGGGCGCTTCAACGATGGGAGGCAGGATGCAGTCAGAACGTCGCAGGACCCTGTTGCGGTTTGGCGCGGCCTCGCTGGCCGCGGGCGGCGGCTTCGCCGGGCTGGCCAGCGCGTTCGCGCAAGGCACCGGGGCGTCCGGCTATCCGGCCCGGCCCGTGCGTCTGGTCGTGCCGTATCCGGCCGGCGGCGCCACCGATGTGCTCGCGCGCGCCATTGCCGCTCCGCTCGGCCAGCAGTGGCAACGCACGGTGGTGGTGGAGAACCGCCCCGGCGCCAGCGGCATGATCGGCGCCGACGCGGTGGCCAAGGCCGCTCCCGACGGCTACACGCTGTTGCTGACGCTGACCAGCGTGGTGCAATTGCCCAGCCAGTACGCCAAGCCGCCCTTCGACCCCGTGCGCGACCTGACCGCCGTGTCGGAACTGGGGACCACGCACCTCGTGGTGGCTGCCAACTCGTCCATGCCAGGCAACCTTGCCGAGATGGTGCAGCTGGCGAAGAGCCGCCCCAAGGCTTATTCCTACGGCACCTACGGCACCGGCAGCGGCGCCCATCTCTATATGGAGGTGTTCACCGGCACCGCCGGCCTGGACATGGTCCATGTGCCATACAAAGGCGAGGCGCCGCTGCTCAACGATCTGCTGGGTGGCCAGGTGTCGCTGGGCACGATTTCCGTGATGGGAATCAAGCCGCACTTGCGGACCGGCAAGCTGCGCGCGCTGGCGTTGGTGGGCAACACCCGCGCGCCCCTGCTGCCGGATGTGCCGACCTTCCAGGAACTGGGCTACCGCGGCCTCGACGGTCCCGGCTGGTTTGGCCTGTTCGCCCCGGCCGGCACGCCCCGGCCCATCGTGGACAAGGTTTCGGCGGATGTGAACGCCATCCTGGCCAGTCCCGATATCCAGCAGCGCATGACCGACCTCGGCTTGATCGTGAAAGGGTCGCGGCCGCAGGAGTTCGCCGAGGTGGCGCGTGCCGACCAGGCTTACTGGGCCGGCGTTATCCGCAAACTCAATATCCGGCTCGACTGAGCCGGCAGCACTCTCCGGAGCTCTCCGGCCCCCTCTGGAACCGACCTAACAGGAGCAGCGATGCAGCACACGCGCCGCAAGGCATTGCAGCAGATCGGAGCCGGCGCCCTCGCCGCCGGTGGCCTCGGGCTAGGCTTGCGCCCGGCCCGCGCAGATAGCTTCCCGGCCAAGCCGGTGAGGCTGGTCGTGCCCTATCCGGCGGGCGGTGCCACCGATGTGCTGGCGCGCGCCATTGCCGAGCCGCTCGGCAAGATGTGGCAGCGCCCCATCGTGGTGGAAAACCGACCCGGCGCCAGCGGCATGATCGGTGCCGACGCCGTGGCCAAGGCCGATGCCGACGGCCATACCGCGCTGCTGACCATCACCACCCTGGTCCAGGCGCCGAGCCTGTACGCCAAGGCGCCTTTCGACCCGGTGCGCGATTTTGCGCCGGTGTCCAACCTTGGCACCACCAGCCTGGTATTCGCGGTGCACAACTCGGTGCCCGCCACCACGCTGGCCGAGTTCATCGCGCTGGTGAAGTCCAGACCGAAGCAATTCAACTACGGCTCCTTCGGCACCGGCTCCAGCGGCCATCTTTTCGGGGAAGTCTTCAACGACGCCGCCGGGCTCGACATGACCCATGTGTCCTACAAAGGCGAGGCGCCCGAGCTGAACGACCTGCTTGGCGGCCAGGTGCCTGCCGCCATCATCTCCGTCATGGGCGCCCGCCCGCACACCGCCACCGGACGGCTGCGCGCGCTCGCGGTGACCGGGCCGGCGCGCGCACCGCAATTGCCAGACGTGCCGACCTTCCGCGAGTGCGGCATCGCCGGCATGGATGCGATGGGCTGGTTCGGGCTGTTGCTGCCGGCCGCCGCGCCGCGCCCGGTGGTGGAGAAGTTCTCCGCCGATGTCAACCGCGTGCTGGCGATGCCCGCCGTGCGCGGACGCATGAGCGAGATGGGCGTGGTGCTCATGGGCAGCACGCCGGACGCCTTCGGCGACACCATGCGCAGCGACTACGCGCGCTGGGGCAAGGTCATCCGCACCCGGAATATCCGCCTTGACTAGAGCCGAGCCGGCGGCGGCCGGCGATTTCCTTACTTTGTGTTCGCCATGAATCAAGTTGCTTGCGCTTCTCCCTCCCCGGCCTGCCGCTCCCCCTTCTGGCCGCCCGGCATGCCGGCCGAGGTGCGTGTTCCACGCACCAGCCTGGCCTATAACGTCGAGGTCGCCGCCCGGCGCTATCCCGGCAAGACCGCGATCCAGTACCTCCATACCCCCATCACCTACGCCAGCCTGCACGCGCAGATCGAACGCATGGCCGGCTACCTGCAGCAAGTTGGCGTGGCGCCGGGCGACCGGGTGGTCCTGTTCAGCCAGAACTGCCCGCAGTTCATCGTGGCGTACTACGCCATCCTGCGCGCCGAGGCCGTGGTGGTGCCGGCCAACCCGATGTGGCTGACCGGCGAACTGGAGCATGTGGTGGACGATAGCGGCGCGGTGGCTGCCTTCGTCGCGGCCGAGCTGTATCCGCGCATCGCGCCGCTGCACGGCGCCAGGCTGCCGCATGTGATCGTGCACCAGTACGGCGACATGCTCGACAGCGCCTACGGCACCGACGGCATACCCGCCTGGCTTTACGAGCGCGCGCCGCTGCCCGCATCCGCGCCGGAAAACGCCACGCTGGCGCAGTGGACGCAGGCCGACGCCGCGGGCCATGTCCCGCGCGAGCACCAGGCTGGCTACGACACCCTGTGCATGCTGGCCTATACATCCGGCACCACCGGCAATCCGAAGGGCTGCATGCATACGCACGGATCGCTGATGAGCGCCGCGGTGGGCTCGCAGTTGTGGCGCGGCGCCAGCCCGGAAGGCGTGTCGCTGTCGGTCGCGCCGATGTTCCACCTGCTCGGGATGCAGAACGGCATCCATGCACCGCTTTACCTGGGCGCCACCATTGTGCTGCTGCCGCGCTGGGATCGCGCGCTGGCAGCAGACCTGATCGAGCGCTACCAGGTTTCCACGTGGGGCGCCCCGCCCGCCATGCTGGTGGACTTCTTCGCGCAGCCCGGCATCGCCGAGCGCGATCTTTCCAGCCTCGCCTACCTGGGCGGTGGCGGCGCGCCCATGCCCGACGCCGTGGCGACCATGCTGCAGGAGCGCTTCGGGCTGCCCTACGTGGAGGCTTACGGCCTGACCGAAACCGCCGCCTTCCTGCTGTCCAACCCGCGCCACCGGCCCAAGCGCGAATGCCTGGGCATCGCCACCTTCGGCGTGGACGCGCGCGTGATCGACCCGCATACGCTGGCCGAGTTGCCGCAGGGCGAACTGGGCGAGATCGTGACCCACGGCGCGCAGGTGATGCGCGGCTACTGGCGCAACCCGCAGGCCGACGCCGAATCGTTCGTCGAGATCGATGGAAAGCGCTTCCTGCGCACCGGCGACCTGGGTTTCATGGATGCCGAAGGCTACTTCTTCATGCGCGACCGGCTCAAACGCATGATCAATGCGTCGGGCTTCAAGGTCTGGCCGGCCGAGGTGGAGAACCTGCTCTACGGGCATCCCGCCATCCACGAAGCCTGCGTGATCGCCGCGCGCGATGCGCGCCGGGGCGAGACCGTGAAGGCGGTGGTGGCGCTCAAGCCGGGCGCGCGCGGCACGCCCGAGGCCGGTGCCGAGCAGATCATGGCGTGGTGCCGCGAGCGGCTGGCCGCTTACAAGGTGCCGCGCATCGTCACCTTCGTCGATGCCCTGCCCAAGTCCGCCACCGGCAAGATCCAGTGGCGGGCGCTGCAGGAGCAGGAGCAGGAGCCGGGACAAGACCAGGACCCGCCGCCGCAACCGGAAGCCGCCGGACGCGCGGCCTGAACGCTACAAGAGGAGACAGCATGAAAGCAACGAGACGCAACTGGCTGGGCCAGGCGGCAGCACTGGGCGGCGGCGTGCTGCTGGCCGGATGGCAATGGCCGGCACTGGCGCAGGGCAACTATCCGGCACGGCCCATTCGCATGGTGGTGCCTTATCCCGCCGGCGGCGGCACCGACACTATCGCGCGCATGATCGGCCAGCGCCTGACCGAGGCCTGGGGCCAGCCGGTCGTGGTCGACAACAAGCCCGGCGCCAGCGGCATGCTCGGCAACGACATCGTGGCCAAGGCGCCGCCAGACGGTTACACGGTGCTGCTCGGCATTACCGCCATGATCCAGTCGCCCGGTCTGTACAAGCGCATTCCCTATGACGTGACGCGCGATTTCGCGCCGGTCTCGCTGATTGCCAGGTCCTCCGACCTGTTCGTGGTGCCCAACCGGGTGCCGGCCAATACATTGTCCGAGTTCGTCGCCCTGGCCAAATCCGGCAAACTCAGCTACGGCTCCTACGGCAACGGCACTTCCTCGCACCTGCACGGAGAGCTGCTGAAGATGCAGGCGGGGCTGGAACTGACGCACATTCCATACAAGGGCGCTGCGCCGCTGATGAGCGACGTGCTTGGCGGGCAGGTGGATTCGGCCTTTGTCGACGTGACCTCCGCCAACAGCCATCTGAATAGCGGGAAGTTCAAGATTCTCGCCATCACCGGCACCCAGCGCTACAAGTCGCTGGCGGCCGTGCCGACTTTCGCGGAAGCCGGTTTCGCCGGGTTTGAGCCGAGCGGCTGGTTCTCGGTATTCCTGCCGGCCAATACGCCGCGCGACGTGGTCAATCGGCTCTCGACCGAGATCGGCCGCATCGTGCGCCTGCCCGAAGTCTCGCAGAAGCTTTCGGCGATGGGGCTGCAGCCGGTCGGGTCCTCTTCCGAAGAACTGGCGGCGTTGGTCGCGACGGATACCCCCAAGTGGGCCCGCATCGTGCGCGACGCGCACATCCAGCTCGACTGAGACGGCGGATTTATGCCGCCTTCAACACATATGCGCTGATTGCCTGCGAGGCCGGGCAGGCGGTACTGCAACGCAACACGGCTCGTGCCGGCTTGAAGAAAGGAAGGCAACAGGCAGCACGGACCCTCGGTCGTGCCGCGCAACGCAATATCCATCAAGGAGACATCATGGGAAATACCGACAAGAACATGGCAATGGCAGCCCGCAAGGTGCCCTGGATGAATGAAGAACTGGGCATGTTCCAGGACACCGTGCGCCGCTTCGTCGAGCGCGAACTGGTGCCGAATGAAGCCCGCTGGGCCGAACGCGGCTACATCGACCGCGAAGTCTGGAACCGCGCGGGCGAAGTCGGCCTGCTGTGCGCCAGCATTCCGGAAGAGTACGGCGGCGGCGGGGGGAACTTTGCGCACGAGGCGGTGATCTGTATCGAAATGGCGCGTGCCATCGCCACCAGCCTGGGCAACGGCGTGCACAGTGGCATCGTGGCCCATTACTTGCTCAACTACGGTACCGAGGCGCAGAAGCGCAAATGGCTGCCCCAGATGGCGTCAGGCGCCACGGTGGCCGCCATCGCCATGTCGGAGCCCGGCGCGGGCTCCGATCTGAAGTCGGTACGCACCCGAGCGGTGCGTGAAAAGACCCAGAACGGAGACATCTATCGCATCAACGGTGCAAAAACCTTTATCACCAACGGCTACCACGCCGACCTGATCTGCGTGGTGGCCAAGACGGATCCCGAAGCCGGTGCGCGCGGCGTCTCGCTCATCATGGTCGAGACCCGGGACCTGCCCGGCTTCAGGCGTGGACGTATCCTTGAAAAAATCGGGCAGAAGGGCCAGGACACCGCCGAGCTGTTCTTCGACGATGTCTGCGTGCCGGTGGATAACCTGCTGGGCGAAGAGGAGGGGAAGGGTTTTTATCAACTGATGCAGCAACTGCCGCAGGAGCGCATGATCATCGCGCTCGGTGCGGTGGCGAGCATGCAGCGCGCCATCGAACTCACGACCGACTACGTACGCGAGCGGCAGGTGTTCGGAAAACCGCTGATCGATATGCAAAACACGCGCTTCAAGCTCGCGGAGTGCAAGACCGAGGCAACCATCGCCGCGACCTTCGTCGATGATTGCATGGTGCGTTTGCTCGCCGGCGAACTCGATGCCCCCACCGCGGCGATGGCCAAGTGGTGGTGCTCGCAGAAGAACTGCGAAATCATCGACGAATGCCTGCAGCTGCATGGCGGGTATGGCTATATGCTCGAATACCCGATCGCCCGCATGTATGCGAACGCGCGGGTTAGCAAGATTTACGGCGGCTCCAACGAGATCATGAAGGAGCTGGTGGCGCGCACGCTTTGATGCGCGCGGGGCCATGCGGGCAGCCACTCATGCCAACGTCGTAGGACGTTGGAAGTAGGCTGCCCGCAAAGCCCCGCGCAGTGCGGGTTGCAGATAACAATGCGTGCTTCTCGTTACAAAACCAACTGTGCAGGGAGTACAGGAAAGGTGTAATGTGTGTCACAAGACATGGTTCAAATGCCCGTCGCGAGTGGGGCCTGGGGTGGTGGTACGGTGAGTCGAGCGGATCCGTTGCACAGTTGCAAAGTTCGTCAACCGAGTCTCAGTTCCTGCCGTTATTTGACTATGATTAAGTAAAGATTTCGCAACATGGCAGCACCGCCAAGCCGGGGTGGCGGAGCCGCAAACGCTGCCGCGGAATCTTGAGTTGTAGTAGATGTAGTAGATCTACCTTCGCCTCGGACGGGACTCTGACGGGAGTGAGGTATGGACATTTTCGGCCACTACGCCACACGATTCGAAGCTCGCAAGGAAGAGGAATACAGCATCCAGGAGTATCTGGATATCTGCAAGAAGGATCCTTCCGCCTATGCGACCGCGGCCGAGCGCATGCTCGCCGCCATCGGTCAGCCTGAACTGGTGGACACCCACCACGATCCCCGGCTGTCCCGCCTGTTCTTCAACAAGGTCATCAGGATCTATCCGGCCTTCCGCGAGTTCTATGGCATGGAAGACACGATCGAGCAGATCGTTGCCTTCTTCAAGCATGCCGCGCAGGGTCTCGAGGAACGCAAGCAGATCCTCTACCTGCTCGGGCCTCCGGGCGGTGGCAAGTCCTCGCTGGCGGAAAAACTCAAGGCGCTGATGGAGCAGATTCCCATCTACGCATTGAAGGGCTCGCCGATCCATGAATCTCCGCTCGGGCTGTTCTCGCCCGAGGAGGACGGCAAGATCCTGGAAGAGGACTATGGCATCCCGGTGCGTTATCTCAACACCATTGCCTCGCCATGGGCCGTCAAGCGCCTGCACGAGTTCAACGGTGACATCACGCGCTTCCGCGTGGTCAAGCTGCGTCCCTCGGTGCTCTCGCAGATCGCGATCTCGAAGACGGAGCCCGGCGATGAAAACAACCAGGACATCTCCTCGCTGGTCGGTAAGGTCGATATCCGCAAGCTGGAAGATTTCCCGCAGGACGATCCCGATGCTTACTCGTATTCCGGAGGCCTCTGCCTGGCCAACCGCGGGTTGCTCGAGTTCGTCGAAATGTTCAAGGCGCCTATCAAGGTCCTGCACCCGTTGCTGACCGCCACCCAGGAAGGAAACTACAAGGGTACCGAAGGCTTCGGCGCGATCCCCTTCGACGGCATCATCCTGGCGCACTCGAACGAGGCCGAGTGGACGACCTTCAAGGCGGACAAGAACAACGAGGCTTTCCTCGACCGGATCTACATCGTCAAGGTGCCGTACTGCCTGCGCGTGTCGGACGAGGTGAAGATCTACGACAAGCTGCTGCGCAGCAGTTCGCTGTCGGCCGCGCCCTGCGCACCCAACACCTTGAAGATGATGGGACAGTTCGCCGTGCTCACCCGCATCAAGGAGCCGGAAAATTCGAACATCTTCTCCAAGATGCGCGTCTATGACGGCGAGAGCCTGAAGGACGTGGACCCCAAGGCCAAGTCGTACCAGGAGTACCGCGACTACGCCGGCATCGACGAAGGCATGAACGGCTTGTCCACACGCTTTGCCTTCAAGGTCTTGTCCAAGGTCTTCAATTTCGACAACACCGAGGTGGCCGCCAATCCGGTGCACCTGCTCTATGTGCTCGAGCAGCAGATCGAGCGCGAGCAGTTCCCGCCGGAACAGGAGGCCAAGCTGCGGTCTTATATCAAGGAGTATCTGACCGCACCGTTCGTGGATTTCATCGGCAAGGAGATCCAGACCGCTTACCTGGAGTCGTACTCCGAATACGGCCAGAACATCTTCGACCGCTATGTGGTGTTTGCCGACCTGTGGATCCAGGACCAGGAGTATCGCGACCCGAACACCGGCGAGATTCTCGACCGCAATGCGCTGAACGACGAGCTTGAGAAAGTGGAAAAACCCGCGGGGATATCCAACCCCAAGGACTTCCGCAACGAGATCGTCAACTTTGTGCTGCGGGCGCGGGCCAACAACGCGGGCAAGAACCCCGCGTGGACCAGCTACGAGAAGTTGCGCATGGTGATCGAGAAGCGCATGTTCTCCACCACCGAAGACTTGCTGCCGGTGATCTCGTTCAACGCCAAGTCCTCTCGCGAGGACCAGGACAAGCACGCGAATTTCGTCAACCGCATGGTTGAGAAAGGCTACACGGCGAAGCAGGTCCGCTTACTTGTGGAGTGGTATTTGCGCGTAAGAAAATCATCGTAACGGCGCCTGGACGAGGCCTCTCCAAGAGGGCAAGCATATGGCCACGGTCATCGATCGGCGCGAGAACGGCGGCAACAAGAGTGCCGTCAACCAGCAACGCTTCATCAAACGCTACCGCGAGCAGATACGCCAGGCGGTAGCGAAGGCGGTGTCCGGCCGGAAGATCATGGACATCGAGCAAAGCGGGCAGGTGTCCATTCCGGTCAAGGACATCTCCGAACCTGCCTTCCACCACGGCCAGGGCGGCCGGCGGGAGTGGATCCATCCGGGCAACAAGAAATTTGTCCGGGGGGATAGCTTCGACCGCCAGCAGCAAGGCGGCGGTGGAGGCGGCTCCAAGGCGAGCGATTCGGGCGAAGGCGAGGATGATTTCGTCTTCACCCTGTCGCGCGAGGATTTCCTCAACTTCTTTTTCGAGGACATGGCGCTGCCGGACATGGCCAAGCGCCACCTCGCCAAGATCGCCGAGGTCCGCAAGGTCAGGGCTGGCTTCTCCATCGACGGTACCCCTTCCAATCTGTCCATCCTGCGCACGATGCGAAGCTCGCTCGGGCGGCGCATCGCCTTGTCGAGCCCCTACCAGAAAAAACTTGTGCTGCTGGAGCAGGAATACGGCGAGGTGCTGGAGCAGGACGGGCCTTATTCGGCACGCGCGCTGGAACTGATGAAGGAGATGCGCCACCTGCGCTCCTGCGTGGAACGCGTGCCCTTTATCGAGAAGCTCGACCTGCGCTACAACAACCGCGTGCTGAAGAAGCGGCCGCAGGCGCAGGCGGTGATGTTCTGCCTGATGGACGTCTCGGGCTCCATGGACGAGAGCCGCAAGGATCTCGCCAAGCGCTTCTTCATGCTTCTGTATCTCTTCCTCAAGCGCAACTACGATCGCATCGACGTGGTGTTCATTCGCCATCACACCGTGGCGAAGGAAGTCAACGAGGAGGATTTCTTCCATTCGCGCGAATCCGGTGGTACGGTTGTATCCAGCGCGCTCAAGCTGATGGTCGAGGTGATCCACGACCGCTATCCCGCCAGCCAGTGGAATATCTACTGCGCCCAGGCGTCGGACGGCGACAACTGGGCGGGCGATTCGGAGTTGTGCGGGCGCTTGCTGCGCGAGTCCATCCTGCCGCTGGTGCAGTATTACGCCTATGTGGAGGTGGCTTCGGAAGAACCGCAGAATCTCTGGGAAGAGTATCTGGCGGTGAAGGAGCGCTACGAGAACTTCGCCATGCAGCGCATCATCGGGCCTGACGAGATCTATCCCGTGCTGCATGACCTATTCCAGAAGAAAGCGGCCTGGCCGGCAAGCCGCTGAGACAGGTTTTCCCCCTCTCCCCTCAGGGGAGAGGTAGGGGAGAGGGATGGTTTTCAGGCGCGGACGCTTCGTCGATGCACCCGCCCTCTTCCCCGGCCCCTCTCCCGCTCGCGGGAGAGGGGAACAACCCAAGGTCGTTTTGAGACTGACACGCGGGCATGGGCTTCACCCGCAACGGGGGTCGTAAATGGCATATCTCTCCACCGGCTCGGAATGGACCTTCGAGCTGATCCAGCGCTATGACCGCGAAATCGCCCGCATTGCCGGCGATTTCGGCCTGGACACCTATCCCAATCAGGTCGAGATCATTACTGCCGAGCAGATGCTCGACGCGTACGCGTCGTCCGGGCTGCCCGTCGGCTACAACCACTGGTCGTATGGCAAGCATTTCCTGGCGTCGGAGCGCAGCTACCAGCGCGGGCATATGGGGCTGGCCTACGAGATCGTGATCAACTCGAATCCCTGCATCGCCTACCTGATGGAGGAGAACACCATGCCGATGCAGGCGCTGACAATCGCGCACGCCTGCTATGGCCACAACTCCTTCTTCAAGGGCAACTACCTGTTCCGCACCTGGACCAATGCGGACGCCATCATCGACTACCTGCTGTTCGCCAAGAACTATGTAGCCGAATGCGAGCAGCGTTACGGCGAGCAGGAAGTGGAACAGCTGCTGGATTCCTGCCACGCGCTGCAGAACTACGGCGTGGATCGCTACAAGCGCCCCAAGAAGCTCTCCATTGCCGAGGAGCAGGCGCGACAGACCGAGCGGGAGAATTACCTGCAGACGCAGGTCAACGACCTGTGGCGCACCCTGCCCAAGCACCGCGCGCACGCGCTCGAAGACGATGAAGGGCTGGAGCGCGATGTGCCCTTCCCGCCGGAGCCGCAGGAAAACCTGCTCTACTTCATCGAGAAGAATGCGCCCAAGCTCGCGCCCTGGCAGCGCGAGATCGTGCGCATCGTGCGCAAGATCGCGCAGTACTTCTATCCGCAGCGCCAGACCAAGGTCATGAACGAAGGCTGGGCCACGTTCTGGCACTACACCATCCTGCACCAGCTATATGAGGAGGGCCTGGTCAACGACGCCTTCATGATGGAATTGCTGCAGGCGCACACCAACGTGATTTACCAGCCGCCGTACAACAGCCCGTACTACAGCGGCCTCAACCCGTACACCGTGGGTTTCCTGATGTTCCAGGACTTGCGCCGCATGTGCGAGAACCCGACCGAGGAAGACTATCGCTGGGCTCCGGAATTCGCCGGCAGCGACTGGCGCAAGACGCTCGACTTCGCCATGCGCAACTTCAAGGACGAGAGCTTCCTGCTGCAGTTCCTGTCGCCGCGCGTGATCCGCGAGCTCAAGCTGTTCTCCGTGCTCGACGACGACCGCGAAGGCAAGCTGCGCGTGACCGCCATCCATAACGACGAGGGGTACCGGAATATCCGGCAACTGCTGGCCAACCAGTACGACTTGTCGAACATGGAGCCCAATATCCAGATCACCAACGTGGATGTGGGCGGCGACCGCTCGCTGACGCTGCGTCACCTGCAGAACGACCGCCGTCCGCTGGCGCAGAACTTCGACGAGGTGATCCGCCACGTCACGCGGTTGTGGGGCTTCACGGTGAGGCTGGAGGTGGCCTACGAAGATGGCCGCCGCGAATCCAAGTACGAATGCAAGCCGGAACGCCGGCATCGCAAGGCCGCTTGATCGCTCCGTTCCCGTGCGGGCGGCCGCCATCGGTTGTCCGCGCGCGGCGTCAGGCCGCCCGCGTGCCGGGCCGCGCCGCCTGAACCACCCGCATGATGACCTCCGCGGCCCAGAGCCCGGTCGCCGCGGCAGCATTCGTGAAGGGCGCGTTCATATAGTCCCCCGCCAGGAAGACCCGTTGCCGTGGTGCAGGCGCACGGCTGCGGTACGCCAGCACGTCGGCGGCGCGGCCGACCGGCACGGCGGGCATCGCCTGCTCCCAGCGCGTGACCAGGCAGTCCTCTATCTGACGCGAAATCCCCGGCAGATGGCGCTCGACCTCGGGCAGCACGTCGGCGAGGATTTGCGCATCGCTTGCGCCCAGCCGGTCGACGGCGGCGCGGTCTTCCAGCATGACCTGAATTACCTGTCCGTGTCCGCTGGCGGGGTCGCCAAGGTGGTGCTTGCCCGCATCCAGCGCCAGTGCGGCCACATGGCGGCGCTCGGCACGTGGCACCAGCACGCCATAGGTGCCCGCCAGGGCCTGCGGCACACGGAAATCGGGCCGCGCGACCAGCGACAGGTTGATGGTGCGGCTGTAGCCGGTGGCGAGCAGGCGGCGCTCCAGCGCATCCGCGCCCGGCCAGGCTTGCCGGGCGAATGGCGCCGGCAACGCGCACACGACATAGTCGGCGCGGGCTTCAAAGCCGGCACCGCTCACCACCACGCCGGTGTCTTGCTGGCGGATGGCATCGACACGCCGTCCTGTTTCCACATGTAGCGAGCGCGCCAGCGCGCGCGGCAGGCTCTGCATGCCGCCGGCCAGCGAAGTGGTGCTGCAGCCGCGCGCGCCGAAGCCGCTGGCCAGCAGCATCAGCGCCGCGGACGACGCTTCCGGCGTGAGGAAATAGAAGCCCTGCAGCAACGGCTCCGCGACGTAGGCGAGCGCTTCGCCGCAGCCACGGCTGTCAAGCCACTCGCTGGCGGAATCCTCGTCGTAGCGTGCCCATCGCCCCAGGTCGTTGAGCGGCAGCGTGCGCAGCGCGCGGCCTTCCCGGCCCAGCGCCAGCCCCAGGCGCAGCCAGGCTGGCAGTCCCAGCAGGCCGCTGCGCAGCGGGTCCAGCATGCTCTGCGCGCGCACGCGGCGCGGGCGGCCTTGCCGTATCACCGCGTTGACTTGGCTGGCGGCGCGCAGGCCGCCAGCCAGGCCTAGCCGCCGCGCCAGTGCCGGCAGCACCGTATAGCCGGTGGACAGGAACTGTGCGCCGCATTCGATCACATGCGGTCCGAAGGTTTCGGTGCGCATGCGGCCGCCAGCCTCCCCGGCGGCTTCGAACACGCGCACCTGCGCTCCGGCACGCGCGAGGGCATCCGCCGCGCACAGGCCGGCAATGCCCGCGCCGGCCACGATCACGGTAGGCGCGCGCTGCACGCCGGGGGAGTGAACCGGCTCTGGCGATGCCGGTAGAGCGGTTGAGGGCAAGGAAGCGGCATGCATGATCTGGGACCTGTCTCGATGGCCCGTGCGTGACGGGCAGCGTGCGACAATCTAGCGGCTTACCGCATCCAGGCCAATTCGCTTTCCGCTCAGATTCCATCATGCCCGCCGCCACCGAGCCGCCCAAGCGCCGCCAGCCCTCGCAGCAGCGCGCGCAACATACCGTGCAAGCCATCCTGCAAGCCGCGGCGAGATTGTTCGCGGAACACGAGATGCGGGACCAGCCGGAACCCACCACCGAGCAGATCGCCGCCCTGGCGGGCGTATCGGTCGGCTCGCTCTACCAGTACTTCGCCGACCGCGCGGCCATCCTCCGGGCCTTGATCGAGCAACAGCGCGAGGCCGCCATGATCGCCCTGGAAACGATGCTGGCCGAGCGCATGGCGGCGATGCCGGCCACGGCGGGCATGCCAGGGCAGGAAGCCGCCCGCGCCGCGCTGCGAGCCTATGTACAGGCATACGTGCTCAGTTTCGGCGGGTACGATGACCACACCCGCGCGCTGGCCCGCCTGGCCTGGCGCCACGACCGCGACGAAGACGCCGTGGCGGCGCTGCGCATGGCCAGCGAACGGATCGGCGCGCAACTGCAGGCGCTGGGCATGCGCACGCTGCGGGTGCCTGCCCCGGCCCAGATGTTTGCGCTGACCCGCGCCTTGTTCGGCGTGGTGCGGGCGGCCTCGCTGGAGCGCTCGCCCCTGCTCGGCAGCCCTGCGCTGGAGGACGAACTCGTTCGCCTGTGCTGGGGCCTGCTGCAGCGCGAGCCGGAAGCCGGCTAGGCAGCCTTCACGGTTCAGGCCGCATCGGTACTCCAGCCACGCACCGTATCCACCACACTTGGCCCGGCCTGGCCGCACACCAGTTCACCCACCACCCGCCCCCAGTACGTTTCCGACCCGTCCGCCAGCCGCCAGGCATGCAGGCGGCGCGTATAGAGTTGCAGGTCGTATTCCTCGGTGATGCCGATGGCGCCGTGCACGGCGTGCGCGATGGCGGCCACCGGCGTGACGGCCTCGCTGGCGTTGAGCTTGCCGATGGCCGCGCGCAGCGGGTCCGGCCGCCAGCCACCGGCGGCGCAGGCGATCTGCGCGGCCATGCGCGCGGCGGTGACGTGTTCGGCCATGATGCTGATCTGGTGCTGGATGGCCTGGAACTTGCCAATGGCGCGGCCGAATTGCTGGCGGTCATTGGCATATTGCAGCGTCATCTCGAATACATGCGACATCGCGCCAGCCAGCTGCGCAGCATGCAGGCAGGCGCCGGTCTGGCGCAGGGCGCCGGCCGGCAGAGTGAAGGCGGGCAAGCCATCGCGCGCGGGGCGCGACAGGCTCACGGCGAGGTCCGCATGGACGCCGGTCGCGCTGGCCTGTGCCTGGGCGCGCGGCAGCAGCACGCAGCGCGTGTCTTCCTGCATCAGGAACCACGCCGCCTGCGCGCCCCCGGGTACCAGCGCGGTATCCGCGCCGCTGTCGAAGCTCGCGAGCGCGATCGGCTCGCGCGGCACCGCCAGCCCGGCGGCATGCAGCAGCGCGCGGGCGAACAGCGTCTGGCCCAGCGGCAAGGGCACCACATGACGGCCCAGCGTAAACAACACCGGCGCCAGTTCGTCCAGCGGCAGGCCGGCGCCGCCGGCGTCCTCCGGCAGCAGGCAGTCGGCAAAGCCGCTGTCTTGCAGCGCCTGCCATAGCGGCTGGTGATCTTCGCCGCGTTCCACGGCGCGGACTGCGGCGGGCGTGCAGCAGTCGCGCAGCACGGTATCGAGCGCGTCCGAGTAAGCGTTATGCATGTTGGAACTCCGGTTCAGCGCAGGCCAAGGCCCCGGGCGATCATGCCGCGCAGGATCTCGCGCGTGCCACCGCGCAGCGAATAGGATGGCGCGACCTGGCTGACATAGGCCAGGGTGCGGTACAGGCCGGGATCGGCGGCGAGTTGCGGGTCGGCGCCCAGCGCGGCTTCGGCCAGCGCGGGGATGGACTGCTCGAACTCCGTGCCAAGGTCCTTGACCAACGCGGCTTCCACCACCGGGCTTTCGCCAGCGGCGAGCCGGGCCGTGACCGCCAGCGACATGGCGCGCAGCACCGCCAGCCTGGCCGCCAGCCGGCCGATGGTGACGGTGTCGCGCCGCGCCTCCGGCACGCGCCGCAGCGCCGCGATCCAGGTATCCAGCAGCACCACGCTGGAATACAGCCGTTCCGGCCCGCTGCGCTCGAAGGCCAGCTCCGCGTTGACCTGTTCCCAGCCGCTGCCTTCGCGGCCGACCAGTGCCTGCGCGGGCAGCATCACGTCCTCGAAGCTGACTTCGGAAAAGTGCGCATCGCCCGCCAGGTCATGGATCGGGCGCACCGTGACGCCTGGCGCGGACAGGTCGACGATGACCTGCGACAAACCGCGCTGGCGGTCCTCGGCATTGCCGGAGGTGCGCACCAGCGCCAGCATGTAGTGGCAGCGGTCGGCATTGGTCGTCCAGATCTTGCGGCCGTTCAGGCGCCAGCCGCCGTCCGGCTCGGGCACGGCGCGGGTGGCGACGCTGGCGAGGTCGGAGCCGGAGTTGGGCTCGCTCATGCCGATGCAGAAGAAGGCCCCGCCCTTGCAGATGCGGGGCAGATAGAAGGCTTTCTGCTCGTCGCTGCCGTAGCGCAGGATCAGCGGCCCGCTCTGGCGGTCGGCAATCCAGTGGGCCGAAACCGGGGCGCCGCAGGCCAGCAGTTCCTCCACCAGCACGAAGCGCGAGAACGGATCGAGTCCGGCGCCGCCGTACTGCGCGGGCAAGGTGATGCCCACCCAGCCGCGGCCCGCGAGCGCGCGGCTGAAACCGGCGTTGAAGCCCATCCAGGAGCGCGCGCGCTTCTCGGGCGGCAGTTCGGGCAGATGTTCGGCGAGGAAGGCTTTCACCTCGCGCCGGAAGGCGGCAGCCACCGGTGGCAGGGCGGTGAGCTGGAAGGTACTCAGCAGGGAAGTCAAGTCGGTTCTCCGTGACAGGCGGTGCGCGCGATGGGGAAGGGGCGGATCATTCCAGCGTCACGCCGGAGTCCTTCACCACCTTTTGCCAGCGCGTGATTTCCTGCGCCAGGTACTTGCCGTAGGCTTCGGGGCTGTTGCCGCGCGGCTCGGCGCCCTGCGCGGCCAGGCTGGCGCGCACGTCCGGCGCGGCCAGCGCCCTGAGCGTGGCGGCGTTGAGTTTTTGCACGATCTCGGGCGGCGTCCTGGCCGGCACCAGCATGCCTTGCCAGGCGCCCACCTCGAAGCCCGGCATCACGGTCTCGGCCACGGTCGGCACATCGGGCAACTGCGCGCTGCGCGTGATGCTGGTCACCGCGAGCGCCTTCATGCGCTTGTCGCGGATAAACGGCAGCGAGGAGTTGATGGTGTCGGCCATGAACTGCACCTGGCCGCCGGCCAGGTCGGTCAGCGCCGGCGCGCTGCCCTTGTAGGGCGCGTGCACCGCCGACAGGCCGTTGGCCTGCAGGAACAGGAAGGCCGCCAGGTGGGTCACGTTGCCGTTGCCGGCCGAGCCGTAGGTCAGCTTGCCGGGGTTGGCTTTCAGGTACTGGATGAACTCGGCCAGGTTGGAGGCCGGCACCTGGGCGTTGACCTCCAGCACCAGCGGCACCATCGCCGTCATCGCCACCGGGGCGAAGTCGCGCTGCACGTCGTAGGACAGATGCTTGTACAGCGCCGGGCTCAGCGCGATCGACGAGGTGTTGTAGAGCACCGTGTAGCCATCGGCCGGCGATTTGGCGACCAGCTCCGCGGCGATATTGCCATTGGCGCCGGGCCGGTTGTCCACGATCACCTGCTGGCCCAGTTCCTCCGACATCTTCCTGGCGATGACGCGCGACACCAGGTCGGTGGGCCCGCCCGGCGGAAACGGCACCACCAGCTTGACGGGGTGGGCGGGATAGCCGGCGGTGCGGGCAGGGGGTGCGAATGCGCCGAGCACCAGGATCGCGGGGGCCAGCAGGGCGAGCCTGCGGCTGCGGCGGCGAATCGCCACGCTGGTCTTTTTATCCGTCTTGTCGTTTTTCTTCTTGCCTTGTCCTGGCATGTAGTCTCCTCCGGTGTTGGCGGCTCGCGCCGCCGGCCAACTGGGCCAACGGGCTAACGGCCGGCCAGCAGGCGCCGGGCGGAATAGGTCATGACACGTTCATGGCGCTGGTTAAAGACCTCGATGTCCGAGTCCACCACGGCGCGGCCGTTGCGCGAGGTCGGGCGGATGCCCGTCACGGTGACGGTGGCCCAGATCGTGTCGCCTACCACCACCGGGGCCAGGATTTTCTGGGTCAGTTCCAGCATGGCCAGCCCGGTGCCCTGGATCATGGTCTGCAGGATGAAGCCCTCGATCATCGCGTAGGTCAGCGCAGCGGGCACGGGCCGGCCATGAATGGCGCCGCCGTCGTAGCCCGCTTCGATAAAGATGGCCTCCAGCATGCCGGTGACCGAGATGAAGTTGACCAGGTCGGTCTCGGTCACGGTGCGGCGAAAGGTCTGGAAGGCCTGGCCCTCCTTGATGTCCTGCCAATAAAAGCCCTGGCCGAGGCGGGGAAGTTGGGTATGGGGCACGGCGTCTCCTGGTGAGGGCCGCCATCGGCGGCCGGCTTCCTTTATGTTAGGAGCGGGAATGGGGCAGGGGTTAGGCGTCGGCGGCCGGGGGCGCGCAATAGGCTGCGCCGTCCCGTCCCAGCTCGTCGATCTGCTGGCTGGTCAGGCCCGCCTCGCCGAGCAGTCCGCGGGTGTGCTCACCCAGGCGCGGCGGCAGTGCCGGCGCCGCGCGTTCACCGTCGAACCGCACCGGTGCGCCGGGAAAGCGCAGCGTGCCCATGGCCGGGTCGTCTAGCATTTCGAAGAAGCCGGTGGCGCGCAGGTGCGGGTCGTCCACCAGTTCGGCGAGCTGGTTGACGCGCGCGACCGGGATCTGCAGCGTTTCGCACAGCGCCAGCCAGGCGTCGGTGGTGCGCGCGCGCACGATTTCGCCGGTCAGTTCGTACAGCGTTTCGATATGCTGCGTGCGCGCGGCGATGCCGGTGAAACGCGCGTCGGCCGCCAGGTCGGGACGGCCCGCGGCGGTAAAGAAGTCACGCCAGTGCGCATCGGTATACGGCATCATGCAGACGTGGCCGTCGGCGGTCTGGTACGGCCGGCGCAGTGGCGCCAGCACGCGCGGATAGCCGGCAGGCCCGCGCGGCGGTTCGAAATGCTGGCCGTACAGATGTTCGACCAGGTTGAAGGCCACCATCGATTCGAACATCGGCACTTCCACCAGCGCGCCCTTGCCGCCCTGGCGCTCGCGCCCGGCAAGGGCGGCCGAGATCGACAGCGCCGCCACCAGGCCACTGGTCTTGTCGGCCGCGATGGTGGGGAAATAGCGCACAGTGCCGGTTTGCGCCGCCATCAGCGCGGCGTTGCCGGACAAGCCCTGGATGATGTCGTCATAGGCCGGGCGGCCGCCATAGGGACCATCTTCGGCAAAGCCCAGCAAGCTGACGTAGACCAGGCGGGGATGGCGCGTCATCACGGCGGCGGGTGCCAGCCCCAGACCGCCCAGCTTCTGCGGGCGCATGCTGTGCATGAACACATCGGCGCTCGCCAGCAGGCGCTCCAGCGCGGCCTGGGCCGCGGGCAGCTTGAGATTGAGCACCACGCTCTTCTTGCTGCGGTTCACGCCCAGGAAGATGGCCGACATGCCGTCTTCGGCGGCGGGGCCGGTGCGCCGCGTGGAATCGCCTTCGGGGGGTTCCACCTTGATTACTTCGGCGCCGAGGTCGGCCAGCCACTGGCTGGCGTACGGGCCCATCACGACCGTGGATAGGTCGATCACGCGGATGCCTGAGAGGGGCAACATGCCTGGGGTCTCCTGTCTGTTCTTGTACCGGTTGCCGCTTGCGGCCGGGTGTGGCCGCGCGAATTCCGATGGTCACAGGGTAGAACAAGGCAATCGTTTGCGTCTAATATTAGATTTTTAGGATCCGATATTCACCGGATATCAGCGTGGACCTTCGTCAACTTCAGCAGTTCGTTGCCCTGGCCGAGACCGGGAACTTCCATCGCGCGGCCGAGCGCCTGCACATGGCGCAGCCGCCACTATCCATTTCGATCCGCAAGCTGGAGGATTCACTTGGCACGCCGCTGTTCGTACGCACGTCGCGTGGGGTGCGGCTGACCCAGGCCGGCGAGGCCGCGCTGCATGATGCCCGGCGCGCGCTGTTCCACGTGGCCCAGGCGCGTGCGGCGGCGCTGGCCGCGGCGCATGGCGAACGCGGCGCGTTGCGCGTGGGCTTTGTTGGATCGGCTACCTATGCCTTGCTGCCCAGGCTGATCCCGGCGTTCCGCGCGGCCCACCCTGGCATCGAGCTGATCCTGCATGAATCCACCTCCGCGGCGATCCTTGACCGGCTGGAGCGCCATCAGCTCGATGCAGGGCTGGTGCGCTTTCCCATCCTGAGCAGTGGCGGCTATACGCTCATGCCGCTGGAGACCGACGAATTCGTGGCCGCGGTGCCGGCCGACAGCCGCTTTGCCGCGAGCGATGCGATCGCGCTCAAGGCGCTCGCCGGCGAGCCCTTCATCATGCACCCGATCGCGGATGTGCCAAACCTCCAGGCGGTGGCCATGATGCTTTGCCAGCAAGCGGGCTTCGTGCCGCGTGTGACGCAAGAGGCGGTGCAGGTGCAGACCATCGTCAGCCTGGTGGAAAGCGGCCTGGGGGTGGCGCTGGTGCCCAGCGTGGCGGCGCGCTATACCAACCGGCGCGTGCGTTTCCTGCGGCTGACCAGTCCGCGGCCGGCCGCGCGCATCGGCATTGCGCTGGCTACGCCCACCGACAGCGACGATCGCCAGGTGCAACGCCTGCTGGAGGTAGCCCGCGCTGCGGCCGGCTAGGCCGGGCTCGTGGCCTGGATCAGATGGACACCCGGTCGCCACGCGGCATGCCGGCGCGCTCCAGCGCCACGCCCGGCAGCAGGTGGAGCAGGCGCACCAGTTCGCTTTGGCGGTGGGTGCCAGTCTTGCGCAGGATGTCGCGGATATGCACGCGTACCGTATGCGGAGAAACAAACTCGCGTTCGGCGATTTCGTTGAGGGTTTCGCCGGCGGCAAGGCGGATGGCGACGATGCTTTCCTTGCGCGACAGGCCGAACAGCGAGGTCAGCACCGACGTGTCGAGCACCGAGCGCGATTCCGAGTTGCCCATCAGCACCATGGCGAACGGCAATTGCCACGGGCCTTCTACCGGCTGGCGCGCCACCAGCGGCAGCACGATGATGGGCACGGGCTGGCCGCCCGAAGTGATATGCATCCACGAGCCTGCCGCCGCCTCGCCACTGCGGGGCTGCATGGCGCGCTCCAGCAGCTTGTGCAGGGTGACGTGCAGGTTGGGATCGTGGGCGGTGAGCACACCGTTTTCCAGCGCCAGCTGGCTGTCGGCCTGCACAAGCGCTTCAGCCCAGATATTGGCGTAGCGCACACGCATGTCGGCCTGCAGCACCATCACGCCGAAGTCGAGCGAATCGAGCCCGGCCAGGCCAAGGGCGGCCAGGCCGCTCAGTTCGAAGTTGCGCTGCTGCATGCGCGCGGCGCGCGCCCAGTGCGGCAGCACGCGCGCCAGACGCCGGCTGCGGCAGGCCGAGGCGTCCGTGCCACCGAAACCGGCGCCCTGCCGGCTGTCGCGGCCGGTGCCGCCCATCAGCACGCAGACCTCGGCGGTATCGAGCAGGCGGATGCCTTGCTCCAGGTCGGCGCCATGCGCCGGCGCTCGCCAGGGTGCTTCGTCCTGGCCTTCGCCCGCGTGGGCGACGGCGAGCGTGCGCGCCGGCAGGTTCGCCAGCGCGTGCAGGCCCTCCGGGACATGAGTGCCTTGCGCCGAGAAGCAGCCGTGCGGGGTGACGCCGAGGCGCGCCTGCCCGGACAACTTGTCCCATACCAGGTAATGCGGGCTGTCGGTGTCGGTGTAGCTGGAGAAGAGGCCGAGCGCGGCAGGCATGGCGGTGACATCAAGCGCCGACTCATAGATCGAATCGATCAGACGATGGAAGTCCTCGTCTGCCGATGGATGGTCGCCCATATTGTTTTTCTCCCCGGTGGCTTTCGCCCGATTCCGCTTTGCTCTTTTTCTTGGCTCGCTGGTAGGGCCGGCTCGCCATGGCCGGCTCCGATGCGGCTTGCGCCACCGGACAGGATCGGGTCGCCCGTTTTACCGGGCGCCGTTTCTCCGCATTACCGTTGGCGGCATTATGCGTATCCGAGCATAACTTCGCAAACGGCAGTGTTGTATGAGCTGTTGTTTTGCCGCCTATTTCATCATATTTTCGGCAGATGAAATGCTGCGTCCACAGCACACGGGCCGGCAAGGCGTACCCGTTTCTGCGTGCATCTTGCGCGTCCCGCCGCAGGCTCAGCCGGCGGTGGGCGCGCCTGGCGCGCGGGCGGCGGCGGCACCAGCTTCCGGGTCATCGGCCTGAACTGCCTGGCCGGCGGCGAGTGTTCCGCTTTCGACCTGCACCGTCACGCGCTGGGTGGCCATGCTGATGCCGTGCTGGTCAAACTTGCGTTTGAGCCGGAGGTTGAAGGCGCGCGTGATTTCCGCCTGGGTAAGCGGCCGGGTCTTGAACTGGGCCAGCACCACCGACCCGCCAGGGTCGAAGCGATCGAGGCCAAGGATATCGAGGCCGGACAGCAGGTTGCGGGCGTAACGGAAATCGCGCGCCACCTCGTTGCCGGTCTCGCGGATCAGTTCGATGGCGCGATCGAGATCGCTGCCATAGGCCACGCCGATGTTGAACACGGCATAGGCATAGCCGCGCGACATGTTCTTGATGGCCTTGATCTGGCTGTACGGCAGCACGTGGAGCGCGCCCTTGCCGTCGCGCAGCTTCACGGTGCGGATGGTCATGGCCTCCACCGTGCCGGCATGGTCGGGCAGTTCCACCGAGTCGCCGATCGCGATGGAGTCTTCCACCACGATAAACAGTCCGGTGATCAGGTCCTGCACCAGGCTCTGCGCGCCGAAGCCGATCGCCAGGCCGACCACGCCGGCGCCGGCCAGCAGCGGCGTCACATTGACCCCGAGGTTGGCCAGCACCACGATCAGCGTGATGACCAGCAGCGCCACGAACAAGGCATTGCGTACCAGCGGCAGGATGGTCTTGGCCCGCAGGCTGGGCTCCTGCCCGCGCCCGTAAGCAGGCGTCAGTGTCTGCGTGATGGCCGTATCGATCAGCAGCCACAGCAGCCAGGACAGCAGCACCGTGCTGGTTACGCTGAACACCGCCTCGCCGATGCGCTTGGCAACGGGTGTCGATTCGATCACCGAGAGCAGCGATACGCCCCAGATGCGGCTGGCCAGCTCGAAGTAGGCGAACCAGATCACCACCCGCACCAGCGCCACGGCGAAGCGCCCGAAACGCGCCAGGTAGGCCGAGCGCTGGCGGTCGCGAAAGCGTGGCGCGCGGTGCGCGGCCTTGGGCGAGCGGCCGGTGATGAGCGTCAGCAGCAGCGCGGCGACGAACAACGCTACCGAGCCCACCGTGCGCCGCAGGAAGATGTCGGCGTGGCCGGTGGCCAGCACCGTGCCGGCCACCGAGGCCACCACCACCGCCAGCACCGGCAGGTGCCAGGTCGAGCCCACCAGCCGCAACAGATCCATGATGGCGGGATGTTCCTGGCGGAAGGCGAGTGGCCGGTTGCTGATGATCTGGCCGATCTGCCGGCGAAAGCGCAGCGTGAAACAGCCGATCAGCAGCGCCGCGGCGATATTGGCCACGGTGGAGATCAGCGCCGAGAGGTTGGTGCCGAGCGAGGCGATCACCCGGGCGTCGTTGGTGACGTCGCCCAGTGCCGCCAGGACGCCGGTGGCGAACAGCAGCCCGCGCGAGTGCAGCAGCAGGTCATGCACCGCGTGGGAGCGATGCGCGGACCTGAACAGCGCGAAGATGACCTGGCACACCGCACCCATCACGGCTCCCGCCACCACCGAATAGGCGATCACCATGCCGGCCACGCTGGCGGGCGAGCGCTCGAACATGCTGCTGGAGAGCAGCATCGCCAGGGCGAAGGCCGCGACCCACGGCGCCACCCTGCGCAACATGTACAGCCCGACGTCCATCCAGGACGGCACTGTCGGCAACTCGTGGCGCACGGCCGGCCGGATGCGCCGGTGGCGCACCCGCCTGACGACCTCCAGCAGCAGCCATCCGGCCAGGAACCAGGCCGAGAGCACCGTGCCGAACTCCCGCGCCGATTGCCACGGCGAGCGGGTCCCGTTGACGGTCAGCGCGGCCTGCCACTCTTCGCCGGCGAAATCGATCCGCCAGCGCCAGTAATGCCATGGCCCCTTGTCCTGGCCCAGTGTCGCGTCGAGGTGGTCCACCGCCTCGGCAATCGCCCCGAGCAGGCCCGGCTGCGGCGCCGACGCCGCGCTGGCCGCATTGACGCCCTGGCGCAGCGTCTGCAACTGCTCCACCAGCGCCTTGCGATCCTTGTCGCTCTGCAACGTGGTGATGACCTGATCAAGCGACTGGGCAAGCGGCTCGCTGGCCGCGGGGTGCGAGGCCGGCGCGGCGTCGGCCTTGACGGTTGCCGCCAGCGTGGCCAGTCCGGGCGGCGCCGCGAGCGCCGGGCGCACCAGCAAGGCGCTGGCCAGCGCGAGCCACAGCGCAAGCAGCAGCGGAACCAGTGCGGCGCCACTGGCGCGCCGTGCCATGAGGGCGGGGCACGGGCAGGGCTGGGAAGCACCGGGGCGGGTGGCGGCCATTGGCGTTTTCGGGGACCTGTTCAGGAGCGTCATCGCATGCACGTAGAGAGCTTCCGGTCCTAGCCGGGGAATGCCTGACACTGTAGCGCATCGCGGATACCGCACACCTGTTCGGCCAGCGCTTTGCCGTCATGGGCATTCAGAGGCACACCGCACGTGTGACTGATCCCTCCCAAAGCTGGGGCACGGGCGCGGTGCGCGGGTCGCGGTCAACGCAGTGGCGATACGGGCCGTTGAGTGAGGTATTGCGTGTCGGTCGGGTTGCGGCTGTATGCAGCCCTGTCGTTTCCTTGTCCCATTGGCATTGTTACCGCAGGAGCCTGTCATGAATGCTATGAAAGCCGTGAACGCCTTGTCCGCCGTCACCGTCTCGCCCGCCATGTTCAGCCGGCGCGTCGGCTTGCCCGTGCTGCTGGCCGCCGCGCTCTTCGTCTCGATCCCGCACCTGGCGCGTGCCCAGGCCGCGCCGGCGGCTCCGGCCGCTCCCGCGGCTGCCCCGCCGATGGCCAAGCCTGCCGCGCCCGCCACCACCGCACCGATGGCCAAGCCGGCCGCGCCCGCTGCCGCCGCGTCCGGTGCCGCCGCACCGGGTGGCGGGCCCGGTCAGGTATGGGTCAACAAGAGTTCCAAGGTCTATCACTGCCCCGGCACGAAGTACTATGGCAAGACCAAGAGCGGCGCCTACATGAGTGAAGCCGATGCTACCGCGCAAGGCTTCCACGCGGATCACGGCAAGGCATGTAAGTGAGCAACGAACATCGCTGCCGGGAGGGCGTGACATGCACTTGATCTGGGTCGTTCTAATCGGCTTTCTCGCCGGGCTGGTTGCGCGCATGCTAACGCCCGGCCGCGGACCGAGCGGCTTCTTCCTCACCGCCGGCCTGGGCATTGTCGGCTCGCTGGCCGCGACTTTCCTTGGGCAAGCGCTGGGCTGGTACCGGCCTGGACAGTCGGCCGGCTTTATCGGTGCCGTGGTTGGCGCGGTCATCCTGCTGCTGCTGTATCACCTGGCGACGAGGCGCTAGGTCCCGGGACACCCGCGCATCCGTCGGTTCGTCAGTTCATCATTTCGTCCATTCGTCCATTCGTTCATTCGTTCATTCGTTCATTCGCAAGGCCGCAGCAAGCCGTTGCACACGGGAGCATCCCGTGCGCAACGGCATCGGCGCTGCCATGCGGCGTCCGGTGTGTTTTCATGCATTCGTCGCTTCCGACGATGCGTGCCGCGCCGCCATCCCCGAATCTCCATACCACGCTGGCCGGCCCGCTTCGCGGCCTGCCGGACGCAGGCATTCCACCGCCCGCGCATCGCCGCGCGCCGACGGGAATGATTCAGCAGATACGGGAAAACGTGGAGAAAAGATGGAACTCGATGCAACGGTAACGGCAGTCATCACGGGTGGCGCCTCGGGCCTGGGCGAAGCCACCGCGCGCGCGCTGGCGGCGCACGGCGTGCGCGTCGCGCTGTTCGACATGAATGCGGAAAAGGGCGAAGCCGTGGCACGCGAACTGGGCGGCGTGTTCTGCCAGGTCAACGTGACCTCGGAGGCCGAGGTCGAAGCCGGCTTCGCGAAGGCACGCGCGGCGCTGGGCCAGGAACGTATCCTGGTCAACTGCGCCGGCACCGGCAACGCCATCAAGACCGCATCGCGGGCCAAGGAAGCGCCGGACCAGATCCGCTTCTTTGCCTCGGATGCGTTCGAGCGCATCATCCAGATCAACCTGATCGGATCCTTCCGCTGCCTCGCGCGTTCGGCCGCCGGCATGCTGACACTGGACGCGCGCGACGGCGATCGCGGCGTCATCATCAACACCGCCTCGGTGGCGGCGCAGGACGGGCAGATGGGCCAGGCCGCGTACTCCGCCTCCAAGGCCGGGGTGGTCGGCATGACCCTGCCCATCGCGCGCGACCTGTCCGGCGAAGGCATTCGCGTCAACACCATCATGCCCGGCATCTTCAATACGCCGCTGCTGCAAGGCGCGCAGGAGCACGTCAAGGCAGCGCTGGCCGCCTCGGTGCCGTTTCCGAAGCGGCTCGGCGCGCCGGAAGAGTTTGCCTCGCTCGCGCTGGAGATGTGCCGCAACAGCTATTTCAACGGCGAATCGGTAAGGCTCGACGGCGCCATCCGCATGGCGCCGCGCTGATCTCTCACCCCAAAGAAAAGGACGCGCGCATGCAGCAGGACCGAGAGAAGGAGGCGCTGATGGATTTCAGTTACCTGACGACATTGCCGCACGCGTTGCGTCGCTTTGCGCAGCGGCGGCCCGATGCCGTGGCCTATGCCTTCGAGGGCAGGCTCACGACGTACCGCGAGTTCGACCGCCACACCGACAGCGTCGCCCAGGCGCTGCTGGCCGCGGGCATCGGGCCGGGGGACCGCATCGGCTATATCGGCAAGAACTGCGATCACTATTTCGAGTTGCTGCTGGGCGCCGCCAAGATCGGCGCCGTGATGGCGCCGGCAAGCTGGCGCCTGGCGCCCCCGGAGGTCGGCTATATCGTTGGCCACTCCGATGCCGCGCTGTTGTTCGCCGGGCCGGAATCGGTGGAACTGGTGCGCAAGCTGCTGCCGGCGCTGCCGCTGGTGCGCGGCGTGATCGCCATGGAAGGCGGCGAGGCGGACTGGCCCGCCTATGCCGCGTGGCGCGACGCGCATGCACCCGTGCCGCCGGCGCACCAGCCTGCCGCGCACGATGTGGTGCTGCAGCTTTACACCTCCGGCACCACGGGCCGCCCCAAGGGCGCCATGTTGACCCATCGCAACCTCACCGCCGGCACCGAGGCGAGCGAGCGCGAGGATATCCCTTGGTCGCGCTGGACGGATGACGATGTCTCGCTGGTGGCGATGCCGGTCGCGCATATCGGCGGGTCTGGCTGGGGGTTGCGCAGCCTGCTGGCAGGGGCCAAGGGCGTGGTCGCGCGCGATTTCGATCCTGCCGCGGTGCTGGATTTCTTCGAGCGCGAGCGTGTCAGCAAGTTGTTCCTGGTGCCTGCCGCAATGCAGTTCGTATTGCGCGATCCGCGTGCGCGCAGCATCGATTACTCCCGCCTGAAGACTTTGCTGTACGGGGCTGCTCCGATTCCCGCGGCGTTGCTGCGTGAAGGCATCGAGGTATTCGGGTGCGGCTTCGCGCAACAGTACGGGATGACCGAAACCACCGGTACGGTGGTGGCGTTGCCGCCGGAGGACCATACGACCGAGGATGTGCCGCGTATGCGGGCTGCCGGCAAGCCCTTGCCCGGTGTGGAGGTGGTTGTTGTGGACTGGGAAGGCCGGCGCTTGCCACCGGGGGAAGTCGGCGAGCTGATGATCCGTTCGCCGCAGAATATGGCCGGCTACTGGAAACAGCCCGACGAGACGGCGCGCACTATCGACGCCGACGGCTGGTTGCGGACCGGCGATGCGGGCTATCTCGACGCCGAGGGTTATGTCTATATCCATGACCGGGTCAAGGACATGATCATCAGCGGGGGGGAGAACGTCTATCCGGCGGAGGTGGAGAGTGCCATCTATGGCCACCCGCAGGTGGCTGATGTGGCGGTGATCGGGGTGCCCGACGAGAAGTGGGGGGAGGCGGTCAAGGCGATCGTCGTGCTGAAGCCGGGGCAGGTTGCTGACCGCGATGGCATCGTGGCTTGGGCGCGGGAGCGGTTGGCTGGGTTCAAGATTCCCAAGAGTATCGAGTTTGTGGATGCGTTGCCGCGGAATCCGTCGGGGAAGTTGTTGAGGAGGAAGTTGAGGGAGCCTTATTGGGAGGGGTTTAGTCGGAGGGTTAATTGAGGGGGCCAACTTCAAAACGTAAAAGCAAAAAACCCTGAAAACCTGAAGTCAAAGGCAGTTTCACCCCCCTGCGAGGGGCGACCCCCTCTATTTCGAGCCAGCCCAAGGTGGCTTTTGCGATCATCAGAACCGCAGAGCTATCTGTCACAGAGGCTTTGGCCTATGCAGGCGGGAGCTTCACTCGCAAGGTGAGCAATAACTTCTCTGCGTTCCTGGTGAAACACGGCACTGAAGCTTGGCAGCCCGAAGTTCTGGGCAGCGCGCTGCCCATGCGCGGTCATGCAAGGTCAACTGGCCGCGCCAGGGGCAAGCAAAAACGGCCGGTCTTGCGACCGGCCGTTCCAGCTTCGGCATCTGACTTTCGGGCCTGTCCGCCGAAATCACGCAAGGTCAAAGCGGTCGAGGTTCATCACTTTGTCCCAGGCCGCTACAAAGTCATGGACGAATTTCTCCTGGGCATCCGCACCGCCGTACACTTCAGCCACGGCTCGAAGCTCGGAGTTCGAGCCGAAGATGAGATCGACACGCGTGCCGGTCCACTTGAGCCCACCTGCCTTACGGTCGTGTCCTTCGAATATGTCCTTGTCGTCCGACACGGCCTTCCACTCCGTGGCCATGTCGAGTAGGTTCACGAAAAAGTCGTTGGTCAGCGTCCCTGGGCGCTTCGTGAAGACACCGTGCTGCGACTTGCCGGCGTTGGCATCCAGCACGCGCATGCCACCTACCAGCACCGTCATCTCCGGCACCGTCAGCGTCAGCAGTTGCGCCTTGTCGACCAGCAACGCCTCGGACGGGATCGAGTACTTGCCCTTGAGGTAGTTACGGAAGCCGTCCGCGATCGGTTCGAGCACGGCCATGGCCTCCAAATCGGTATTCTCCTGCGAGGCGTCCATGCGTCCCGGCGTGAAGGGAACCGTCACATTGCCGCCGGCATTTTTTGCCGCCTGCTCGACACCCGCGCACCCGGCCAGCACGATCAGGTCGGCCAGCGAGACCTTCTTGCCGCCGGTCTGGGCCTTGTTGAACTCGCTCTGGATGCCCTCGAGGGTGGCCAGCACCTTCGCCAGTTCGGCCGGCTGGTTGGCGTCCCAGGCCTTCTGCGGCGCGAGGCGGATGCGGGCACCGTTGGCGCCGCCGCGCTTGTCTGAGCCGCGGAACGTCGAGGCTGATGCCCAGGCGGTCGACACCAGTTGCGGGATGGTCAGCCCCGAAGCCAGCACCTTGCCCTTGAGCGCGGTGACATCCTGCGCGTCGATCAGCGGGTGGTCGACCGCCGGGATGGGGTCTTGCCAGAGGAGTTCTTCCTGCGGGACTTCCGGGCCGAGATAACGTGCGCGCGGCCCCATGTCGCGGTGGGTCAGCTTGAACCATGCCCGGGAAAACGCATCGGCCAATTGCTCCGGATGCTCGTAGAACCGCCGCGAGATCTTCTCGTAGGCCGGATCGAGCCGCAGCGAGAGGTCGGTCGTCAGCATGGAGGGCGAACGACGCTTCGACGGGTCGGCCGGATCTGGCACGGTGCCGGCACCTGCGTCGCCCTTCGGCTTCCATTGATGCGCGCCGGCCGGGCTCTTCGTCAGTTCCCATTCGTATTCGAACAGGTGCTTGAAGTAGTCGTTGCTCCACTTCGTCGGCGTGGTGGTCCAGATGACCTCCAGGCCGCTGGCGATGGTGTCACCGCCCTTGCCCGTGCCAAAGCTGCTACGCCAGCCGAGGCCCTGTTCCTCTATGCCGGCGGCCTCGGGCACGGGCCCCACGTGGGACGCGGAACCCGCGCCGTGGGTCTTGCCGAAGGCGTGGCCGCCTGCGATCAGCGCAACCGTCTCTTCGTCGTTCATCGCCATGCGGGCGAACGTCTCGCGGATATCCGTCGCTGCCGCGATGGGATCCGGGTTGCCATTCGGTCCTTCCGGATTCACGTAGATCAAGCCCATCTGCACCGCAGCCAGCGGATTCTCGAGGTTCCGGTCGCCGGTGTAACGCTTGTCGGCCAGCCACTCGGCTTCGTCCCCCCAGTAGACGGATTCGTCCGGCTCATAGACGTCCTCGCGCCCGCCGCCGAACCCGAAGGTCTTGAACCCCATCGACTCCAGCGCGACGTTACCGGTGAGGATAATGAGGTCGCCCCATGAAATCTTTCGACCGTACTTCTGCTTGACCGGCCAGATCAGCCTGCGCGCCTTGTCGAGACTGACGTTGTCAGGCCAGCTGTTGGTAGGGGCGAAGCGCTGCTGGCCGGCCCCGGCGCCGCCACGCCCATCGCCGATACGGTACGTGCCGGCGGCATGCCATGCCATGCGGATGAAGAACGGACCGTAGTGACCGAAGTCCGCCGGCCACCAGGGCTGCGAGTCGGTCATCAGCGCCTGGAGATCCTTCTTCACGGCCGCCAGGTCGAGGCTCTTGAATTCCTTCGCGTAGTCAAAGTCCTTGCCCATTGGATCGGACAGGGGGGGGTTCTGACGCAGGATATGCAGGTTCAGCCGTTCGGGCCACCACTCCCGGAGCGATCGGCCGGCGCCTGCGGGATGAAGAAATGGGCACTTCGCTTCAGTCGTCATGCGTGTCTCCTTTGGTCGGCTTGTATTCAACGTAACACCATCCTGTAACTCTTCACCCTCAGTGGAGATTAGTCTTCAAGGATAGTGTCCGGATTCCAGACTGGAGTCGTTGGACGTCACAGTTGACCCTTCCATACTAGAACGCGATGTCGCCAACTCAATGATGCGCATCAATCTCGTGTCTGCTGAATGCCTCTTCAGCAACTCTGCATGCTCAGGTTGTTGATTTGCGCCGAATCCTGCCCCAGGGAGGGGCATTTTTAGTTCGGCGTTAATGTTCTGTCCCACATCATCGACCCGGAGGGCGCATTTGCGCCGACGATTCAGGGAACGCCACGGCATAAGTCCCGTGCTGGCCAACGCGTGACCTATAGTTACTAGCATCAATCGTCGCGAAGTGCGCGTCGGAGGTTGCAATCATGACCATGGCTACCACGCTGGCGAGATGCCTAAGCAACAAGCAGAGCCGGTTCGACACCGTTCGTCACCCCTACAGCCCCAGCAGCATGTCCACTGCGCAGGCTGCGCACATTCCCGGAGACCGACTAGCCAAGACCGTCCTGCTGGAAGACGACAGCGGCTACATCGCAGCCGTGATCCCTTCTACCCACCACCTGAAACTGTCGGAGCTCTGCGAGCAGACCGGCCGCAAGCTGTCGCTCGCACATGAAAATGGCGTGCGCGAAGTGTTCAGGGACTGCGACCTCGGTGCGATTCCGCCGGTCGGTATGGCATACGGCACGCAGACCTGGCTCGACGACAGCCTGCTGACGCATCCCGACGTCTACTTCGAAGCGGGCGACCACCAGGAACTGGTGCACATGAGCACCGGGCAGTTCATCGACCTGATGGTCGACGCGCGGCGTGGGCATTTCGCGCACCGGATGATGTAGGCAGGGTGCCTGAAAGGCCAAACGGCGGGCGCCTGCCGCCCGCTTGTCATCGCGCCGGCGGTCGTCTCTGGCCTGGATGCCGATATGCCCCGAGCGTCTTTGGGTCGTCTTAAGCAAATAGACGGTCATTGGCGCTCGGTTGGCCGTCGCCCAATGCCATGCGAGTTTGGATCCCGGCCGCTCTATTTGCCTGACGACGAGGCGCCGCATACGGGGTAGGCAAACCTTGACGGCTCGCTTCGCCTCGCGGGATGGTGTTTCCCGCCCGGGGGCGGCAAACACGGCCACACCAAATCGTTGGTTGGGCGGGTGCCTAGAGCCCCAGCACCAGCTTTGCAATGATGTTGCGCTGGATTTCGTTGGAGCCGGCGTAGATCGATGCCTTGCGATAGTTGAAGTAGCGCGGCGCGAGCGGTGCGGCGTAGTCGGGGCCTATCTGCGGCCCCGCGGGGCCTATCTGCGGCCCCGCGGGGCGTCCCTGCTGTTCGGCCCATCCGTCCTGCACGAAGGGCAGCGCGTAAGGTCCGGCGGCTTCCACCGCCAGTTCGCTGATGGCCTGGATGGTTTCGGTGCCTACCAGCTTGAGCATGCTGGAGGCGGCGCCGATCGAGGTGCCCGATGCTACGCTGGAGAACAGCCGCAGCTCGCTCGCTTCCAGCGCGGCGGCGCGTACATGCAACTCGGCCAGTTTGCGGCGGAAGCCGGGATCGTCGAGCAGGCGGCCGCCATCTTCGCCGGGTTCGTTCGCCGCGATGCGCGCTACCTTGGTCAGTTGCTGGCGCAGCATCGGACCATAGCTGCCGCCGCGTTCGAATTCGAGCAGGTACTTGGCGTAGGTCCAGCCGAGGCCTTCTTCGCCGATGCGGTTTTCGACCGGCACGCGCACGTTTTCAAAGAAGACCTGGTTGACTTCCTGCTGGCCCGCGACCGGGCCGTCCAGCGTGGGCAGCGGCGCCACGGTGATGCCGGGCGTGCGCATGTCCACCAGCACGAAGGAGATGCCGTCCTGGCGGCGTGCGTCGCGGCTGGTGCGTACCAGGCAGAACATCCAGTCGGCCCATTGCGCGTGCGTGGTCCAGATCTTGGAGCCGTTGAGGACATAGTGCTCGCCGTCCTGGACGCGGCCCCGCTCGGCGCGCATCTGCAGGGAGGCCAGGTCGGAGCCGGAGTTGGGTTCGGAGTAGCCCTGGCACCACCAGATGTCGGAGCGCAGGATGGGCGGCAGGAAACGCGCTTTCTGCTCGGGGCTGCCGTATTTCATGATCACCGGCGCCACCATCTTCAGGCCCATCGGCGATACGGTCGGGCAGCCGGCGGCTGCGGTCTCGGCCTGGAACAGGTAGCGCTGCGCCGGCGTCCAGCCGGGGCCGCCGTATTCCTCGGGCCAGTTGGGGGCGGCCCAGCCGCGCTCGAACAGTTTCTTCTGCCAGCGCACCTGGCCCTCCTTGTCGAGGTAGCCATTCTTGGTGCGCGCCATCAAGGCCTTGAGGCCGGGGTCGAAGGCCTCGGTGATCCAGGCGCGGACCTCGTCGCGGAACTGCAGTTCTTGCGGGGAGAAATCGAGATTCATCGGTGGGCCTCGGGATGTTCGTCAGTGCGGGCAGGGATGCGTGCGCTCACGCGGCAGCCGGATACAGTAGGTCGGCGTAGCGGCGCAGGTGATGTTCGGCCGAGCCAAACTGCAGGTCGATGGCGGTGACGCGCTTGAAGTAATGCCCAACGGCAAGCTCTTCGGTCACGCCCATGCCACCGTGGATCTGCACCGCGGCCTGGCCCACGAACTTGCCGGCCTGTCCGGCCTGCGCCTTGGCGGCGCTGGCGGCAAGCGCGCGCTGTGTGGGATCGGCGCCTGCCTGCATGGCGGCGACCTGGGTCAGCGCCACGGTTTGTTCGAGCTGCACATACATGTCGGCCATGCGGTGCTGCAGCACCTGGAAGGTGGCGATTGGCACGCCGAACTGCTTGCGCTGGCGCGCGTAGTCGACCGTATCGGCGAGCATCCGGCTCATCGCGCCGCCGGCTTCGGCGCACAGCGCCACGGCCGCGTCGTCGCTCAGGCGCTCGATCAGCGCCAGCGCGTCGCCCTCGGCGCCCAGCAGGGCGCTGTCCGGCACGAAGACGTTGTCGAGCAGGATGTCGGCGGCGCGCGAGCCGTCCACCGTGGGGTATTCCCGCAGCGTCACGCCCGGCGCGTTGCGCTCGATCCAGAACAGGCTGATGCCGGCGCGGTCGCGGCGCTGGCCGGCGGTGCGCGCGCTGACCACCAGGTGCGTGGCCCACGGCGCGGCCACCGCCACGGCCTTGTGCCCGCTCAGGCGCCAGCCGCCTTCGCCGCGCGTGGCGCTGGTCGCGACGTCGTGCAGGCAATAGCGGCTGCGTGGTTCGCCATGCGCCCAGGCCACCGTGGCTTCGCCGCCGATGATGGCTGGCAGCCAGTTGGCCGCCAGCGTTTCGCTGCCATGCAGCAAGGCGCCGCCGCCAAGCACTACGGTTGACAGGTAGGGCTCTACCACCAGGTGGCGGCCAAACTGCTCCATCACGATCATGTGTTCGATGGCGCCGCCGCCCAGCCCGCCGAAGCGTTCCGGGAACGCCGCGCCGAGCAGGCCCAGTTCCTGCGCCAGCGCCTTCCAGCACGCCGGCCGCCGGCCCGCCGGCGAGCGGAGCGCCGCCTGGCGCGCTTCGAAGTCGTAGTGATCGGCCAGGTAGCGCGCGAGCGTGTCGCGCAGCATCGATTGTTCTTCGCTGAATTGGAAATCCACTGTGGGTCCTCGGCGCGGTTGCTTTAGGGCACCTGCCATTATGCGAAGCGGCCGCGGCGCTGCATCGTCGGATGCGACGAATCGTCCCCGGCTGCAAGCGCGCCGGCGCATCGATTGTGGCACTGCGTCAAGGCGCGTTCGTCGCTTCGGACGATGCCCGGGACGTCCGCGTGTCCGGACAATGTGGGTCGTCGTATTCCATGCCGGATTCCGCGACATCCATCCAGTCAGCCAGTTCTGCCACACCCACTTCCAGGAGGGTCAGTCATGCACCCGCATGTTCACGCGCAGCGCACCCCGGACAAGCCGGCCATCATCATGGCGGGCGGCAGCGTCATCACCTACCGCGAGCTTGACGAGCGCTCCAACCAGGTGGCGCGGCTGTTCCGCGATCACGGCTTGCAGCCCGGCGACCGCGTGGCCTTCCTGCTGGAGAACCATCCGCGCCTGTTCGAGCTGTGCTGGGGCGCGCAGCGCTCGGGGCTGATCTACGTCTGTATCAGCACGCGGCTCAATGTGGACGACGCGGCGCACATCGTGGCCGACAGCGGCGCCAGGATGCTCGTCACCTCCCACGCGCAGGCCGCGGTGGCGCAGGGGCTGGCGGCCAGGGCGCCGGGCCTGGGCGCGCGCCTGATGATGGACGGCGCCGTGCCCGGCTTCGCCGCTTATGAGACCACTCTGGCGCAATACCCCGGCTGGCGCATCGAGGACGAATGCGCGGGCACGGACATGCTGTACTCCTCCGGCACCACCGGCCGCCCCAAGGGCGTGTTCACGCCGCCGGCCAACCCGCAGATCGACGTGCCGGGCACACTGGCGCTGATGTGCCAGTCGCTCTACCAGTTCGGCCCGGATATGCGCTACCTCTCGCCCGCGCCGCTCTACCATGCGGCGCCGCTGCGCTACAACATGGCGGTGCAGCAACTCGGCGGCACCTCGGTGGTGATGGAGCATTTCGACGCGGAAGCATTCCTGCGCCTGGTGGCGGCGCACCGCATCACACACACCCAGGTTGTGCCGACGATGTTCTCGCGCATGCTCAAGCTGCCCGGGGCGGTGCGCCAGCGCCACGATGTTTCCTCGCTGCGCTTTGCCGTGCATGCCGCCGCGCCCTGTCCGGTGGCCGTCAAGGAGCAGATGATCGAATGGTGGGGCCCGATCATCTGGGAGTACTACGCCGGCACCGAGGGCAACGGGTCCACCGCGGTCGGTTCCGCCGACTGGCTCAGCCACAAGGGCACGGTGGGGCGCGCGTCGGTCGGCGAATTGCGTATCTGCGACGACAGCGGCGCCGTGCTGCCGCCGGGCGAGCCGGGCATCATCTACTTCGCCGCGGGGCGCAGCTTTGTCTATCACAACGACCCCGAGAAGACCGCGCAGTCGCGCCACCCCGTGCATGCGGGCTGGACCACGCTGGGCGATGTCGGCTACGTGGACGAGGACGGTTATCTCTACCTGACCGACCGCAAAGCCAACATGATCATCTCCGGCGGCGTCAACATCTATCCGCAGGAGGCCGAGAACCTGCTGATGACCCATCCCAAGGTGATGGACGTGGCGGTGATCGGCGTGCCCAACGAGGACTTCGGGGAGGAAGTCAAAGCGGTGGTGCAGCCACTCGACATGGCGCACGCCAGCCCGGCGCTGGCCGACGAATTGCTTGCCTTTTGCCGCACGCACCTCTCGGCCATCAAGTGCCCGCGCTCGGTGGACTTTGCCGACGAACTGCCGCGGCTGCCGACCGGCAAGCTGCTCAAGCGGCTGCTGCGCGAGCGCTACTGGGCGGGACGGGAGAACAAGCTCGTCTAGGCAGTGGCGCCGGCGCGCATGGGTGCGCCGGGTGCCAGGCGGTCGTTTACGCCATAATCAGCCGTTCGATCCCTGGCGCATGTGGCGCCAGCAGCCGGCAACCATAAGCCGGTGCCGATCGCGCGGCATCCGCCCGGCGCGGATGCCGCCGCCAACAGGAAGACACGGCGAATGGCAATAATCGAGGAGACCAGCGCGGGCCACGGGGGCGCCGCCCGCGCTGCCACGCTGGTGGCAAAGCTGCGCCCGCCCATGCTGACCCCGTTCCAGGTGGAACGCCGCGCCATTTGCGACGCGGTGTGCGCGGCCGGCTTCGTCAAGCTGGTGCTGGTGCGCGCGCCGGCCGGTTTCGGCAAGACCACCGCCATGCTGCAATGCCGCGCGCGGCTGGACGCCGATGGCGTTGCCACCGCCTGGCTCACGCTGGACCGCGCGGACAACGACGCCACGCGGTTTCTCGGCTCGCTGGAAGCCGCTTTCGAACTGGTGCTGCGCAAGGGGGGCGTGCCGCTCGCCGCCAGCCAGCGGGCGCCGCAGTCGGTGGGCGAGCAGGCACTGGCGCTGATCGACCGCATGGCGGGCCACGACCGCCCCTTTACCCTGTTCCTGGACGACTTCGAGGCCTTGCAGAATCCCGCCGTTGCCGGCCTGGTCTGGCAGGTGGTGGAGCAATTGCCGCCTGGCGGCCGGCTGGTGGTCGGCACGCGCTGGGTGCCGGATTCCGGGCTGGCGCGCCTGCGCGCGCGCGGCGAACTGCTGGAGATCGAGCCCGCCCAGCTGCGCTTTACCGCCGACGAAACCGATCATTTCCTGCGCCGCGCGCGCGGCCTGGCGCTGCAACCCGCGGCCATCTTCACGCTGCACCGCCGTACCGAAGGCTGGGCCACGGCGCTGTGGCTGGCCTCGGTGGCGCTGGAGCGACGCGGCCAGCCGGACGCCTTCATCGCCGGCTTTTCCGGCTCCAACGCAGCCATTGCCGATTACCTCGTCGAAGACGTCTACCTGCACCTGCCCGATGCGGTGCGCGCTTTCCTGCTGCGCACCTCCATCCTCGACCAGCTCAGCGGGCCGCTGTGCGACGCCGTCTGCGGCACCGCCGACAGCGAGGAAATCCTCGCCTGGCTGGAGCGGGCCAACCTGTTCCTGATGCCGCTGGACGGCGAACGCCACGGCGGCGCCGAGCGTCCCGCCCAACCCAATGCGCGCTGGTACCGTTATCACAGCCTGTTCTCCAGCTTCCTGCGCGCGCAGCTCCAGCAGGGCATGCAGGACGAGGTGCCCGCGCTGCAGATGGCCGCCTCGCGCTGGTACGAGGCGCAGGGCCGCCCGGTGCCCGCCATCGAACATGCGCTGGCGGCCGGGGCGGTCGGCCACGCGCTGCCGCTGCTGGCGGGCTCCGTGGACGACCTGCTGGCGCAGGGCCGCATGCGCCTGTTGACGCGCTGGCTGGACGCCGTGCCGGCCGACGCGCTGGCGGCGTGGCCCAAGCTGCAGATCGCCCATGTCTGGGCCTTGTCGTTTACGCGCGGCCCGGCCGATGCCATCGCCCTGCTGCAGACCATCCCGCTGGCCGGCGCCGAGGGCGACCTGCTGGCCCACGTGCGCGCGCTGCGCCATATGCTGCTGAACATGATGGACCGCTTCGACGAGGCGCGCGCCTACAGCCGCGACGATCCCCTGCCGCTGCCGATGGGCTACCCGTTCCCGGATTCCATCCTTGCCACTTCAATGGCGCGCATGGCCGCCGTCACCGGCGACTACCGTGAGGCGCGGCGGCTGCTGGGCGTGGCCCGCCAGGTGGTGCGCGGTTCCGACAGCAATTTCAACAAGATTTTCTCGGAATCGGTGGAAGGGCTGATCGACCTGCGCCAGGGGCGCCTGCAGCAAGCGCTGGCGCGTTTCCGCATTGCCGCCAGCACCATGCTGCCGAACCGCTACGGTCCCACCAACGGCAACGCCATGGCCGGCATCCTGCTGGCCGAGGCGCTCTACGAGATCAACGAGCGCGAGCGTGCGGAGCGCCTGCTCAATGTGTACGTGCCGCTGGCGCGCGACCTCGGCCTGCCCGACCAGATCATCACCGGCCATACCGTGCTGGCCCGCATCGCCTGCGATCGCGGCGACGTGGACGGCGCGCACGAATGGCTGGCCGCGCTCGAGCACCTCGGCCATCATCGCGGCCTGCCGCGGCTGGTGCTGGGCGCCATGCTGGAGCGCGCCCGCCTGGCCCTGCTGCAAGGCAACCAGCACGCTGCCGAGGAGGCGCTGCTGCATGCCGCGGACCCGGCACTGTGGCGGGCGCGGCCCGGCGTCAGTGCCGTCAGTTCCTTTGCCAACGACGTGGAAGACGTGCCCATGGGGCGGCTGCGGCTGGCACTGTTCACCGAGCCCTCGGCCGCCACGCGCGAGGCGATCGAGAAAGAACTCGCTGCTGCCGAGCGGGCGCAACTGATGCGGCGCGCGCTCAAGCTGCGCATCCTGCTGGCGCTGGCCTGCCAGCGCAGCGGCGATGCCGCGCGAGCGCTGCTGACGATGGGCGAAGCACTGCGCTTCGGGGCGGCGGAAGGCTTTATCCGCATCTTCGCCGACGAGAGCGCGGAGGTCCGGCGGCTGGTGGGCGAAGCCTGCGTGCGCCAGGGCAGCGCGCTGCCCGCGGGCTACGTCGAGCGGTTGCTGCAGGCTTGCGGCGGAGCCCCGGAGCCGGCCGACCCCGCCGCCATGCAGGCTCGCCACGGCCTGCTGGAGCCGCTCACGCCCAAGGAGCAGAAGGTGCTGCAGTTGCTGGCCGAGGGCTTCTCCAATGTGGCGATGGCCGACCGGCTCTTTGTCTCGGAGACCACAGTGCGCACCCACCTGCGCAATATCAGCGCCAAGCTGCGCGCCAGCAACCGCACGCAGGCAGTGGCTATCGCGCGGCAGCTGGGTTTGCTGTAGCGATCCTCAGGCACCGGCGGAAACCGGCGGGCACAGCAGCGCGCCGACCATCACGTCGCTGCCGCGCGGCTCCAGCACGGTGGCGGCGCGCCAGCGGTCGTGCTCGCGCGCCAGCCGGTCCAGCCGCGCGGCCATGCCGCCGCTGCCCAGATCGGGGAAACCGTCGATGACCAGCCGGGTGGGTTCGCCGCCGGTGTGGGAGTCGATCACCCTGATCTGGCGGGGAGCGGGCGGTGAAGACACCGTGGAGCTTGCGGTGGAAGGCGGGGCGCTCGGATGCATGGCGGGAATGCCCAGGGGGCCAGGTGTGGATGACCCCTACAGCGTGGCATGGCCGCCTCCTGCCGGCTTGTCGCCTTTCCCCAGCGACGATGACGAAATCGGCATAGTGGCAAGCCGCCGCCGCTTGCCGCAGGGGCCTCAGATGCCGATGAACTCGGTGAACTCGGCGAGCGGCGCGCGTGTGGCGCGCAGCTGGTTGACCGGTGCTTCCGCGTCTTCATAGCCAATCGCCATGCCGGTAAACAGCATGCGTTCGGGTGGAACGGCGAGAAAGCCCGAGATGGTTTCCGGGTAAATCGCCCAGCATTCCTGCGCGCAGCTGTCCAGGCCATGCTCGCGCAGCAGCAGCATCACCGTTTGCAGGTACATGCCCAGGTCCGACCATTGCGGCGGGCCCATGCGGCGGTCCACGGTGCAGAACAAGGCCAGCGGCGCGCCGAAGAACGTGAAGTTATTGGCAAACTGGGCCATGCGCGCCCGCTTGTTCTCGCGCGGGATGCCCAGGCAGCGATAGAGGTCCTCGCCCACCTGGAAGCGGCGCTCGCGATAGGGCGAGACCAGGTCGCGCGGGTAGATGTCGTACTCGCTCCCTTCGCCGCCGGGCATGCCGGCGATGCGCTCGCGCATGGTGACCTTGAGCCGCTCCAGAGGCTCGCCGCCCACCACGTGCAGGTGCCAGGGTTGCAGGTTGCCGCCCGACGGCGCGCGCGCGGCCTGCTCCAGCACGTCGCGGATGACCTCCGGCGGCACCGGCGTGGGAAGGAAGCCGCGCACCGATTTGCGGGTCTGGACTGCCATGCTGACTTTCACGCTGTTTTCCTTGGGGCTCGGCGGTGGATCGACGGCATCAGATAAAGGGCGGTTCGCTGCCCCAGTCGAAGAAGTCCGGCATGTCCTGCGACACGCGCTCCGGGAAGCTGGCCGGGCGTTTCTCCAGGAAGGCGCTGACGCCCTCCTTGACGTCCGCCGACTGGCCGCGCGACTGGATCGCGCGGCTGTCCAGGCGGTGCGCTTCCATCGGGTGGCTGGCGCCCGCCATGCGCCAGATCAGCTGGCGCGAGATGGCGACGGATACCGGCGCGGCGTTGTCCGCGATCTCGCGGGCCAGCGCCTGCGCGGCCGGCAGCAGGTCTCCGGGCGCGTGCAGCGAGCGCACCAGCCCGCGCTCCAGCGCTTCCTGCGCCGAGAACACGCGGCCGGTATAGCACCACTCAAGCGCCGTCGAGATGCCGACCACGCGCGACAGGAACCACGACGATGCCGCCTCCGGCGTGATGCCGCGGCGCGCGAACACAAAGCCGAACTTGGCGTCGGTGGAGGCCAGGCGGATATCCATCGGCAGTTGCATGGTCACGCCGATGCCCACCGCGGGCCCGTTGACCGCGGCGATCACCGGCTTGAGGCTGCGGAAGATACGCAGTGCCACGCGGCCGCCGCCGTCGCGGTGCGCCGCTTCCTTGCTGGCGCCGTAGCGCTTCTCGTAGTCGAAGGTGGAGCCGCCCGAGGACAGGTCGGCACCGGCGCAGAAGGCGCGCCCGGAGCCGGTGACGATCACCGCGCGGACGTTGTCGTCGGCGTCGGTGGCGTCGAAGGCATCGATCAGCTCCTGCATCATCTGCGCGGTGAATGCATTGAGCTTGTCCGGGCGGTGCAGGGTGATGGTGGCGACACCCCGGTCGACGGCGTATTGCAAGGTTTCGAAGCTGGGGGAAGTCGTGGAACTGGAATTGCTCATGGCTGGCCTTGGCTGCTCGAAAGGGTTGGTAGGTAAGGTAGTGCAGAATCGTGCGCCTGCAATCGTCGAATCCGACGAGGTAGCCGCCGCCGCCCCGCCGTAGACTGGCGCCAGGAGGCCTGGCGGCGAGATGGCGGCGAAGGGCGGCGCAAGCATGGCAGGCAAGGCACAGAACCTGAAAGACAAGAAGCGAGAAGGAACCTCATGAAGACGCGCATTACCGAATTGCTGGGCACCCGTTACCCGATCATCCAGGGCGGCATGCAGTGGGTAGGCTACGCCGAGATGGCGGCCGCGGTATCCAACGCCGGCGGGCTCGGCGTGCTGACCGCGCTGACCCAGCCCACGCCCGAAGCCCTGGCCGCCGAGATCCGCCGCACCCGCGAGCTGACCGACCAGCCCTTCGGCGTCAACCTGACGCTGCTGCCATCGATCAACCCGCCGCCGTACGCGCGCTACCTCGACGTGATCATCGAAAGCGGCATCAAGGTGCTGGAAACCGCCGGCAACAATCCCAGGGAGCATATTGCGCGCGCCAAGGCAGCCGGTATCAAGGTGATCCACAAATGCGTGGCGATCCGCCATGCACTGTCGGCCGAGCGCCTGGGCGTGGACGCGGTGTCGATCGACGGCTTCGAGTGCGCGGGCCATCCCGGCGAGGACGACGTGCCGGGCATGGTGCTGATCCCGCTGGCGGCGCGCCGGCTGGGCATTCCGGTGATCGCTTCCGGCGGTATCGCCGACGGGCGGGGCATGGCCGCGGCACTGGTGCTGGGCGCCGAAGGCGTCAACATGGGCACGCGCTTCTGCGCCACCCGCGAGGCGCCGATCCACCACAACGTCAAGCAGGCGCTGGTGGACGCGAGCGAGCGCGACACCAACCTGATCTTCCGCACGCTGCACAACACGGCGCGCGTGCTCAAGAATGCGGTCTCCGATGAAGTCGTCACCATCGAACGCCAGCCCGGCGGCGCCCAGTTCGAGGACGTCAAGCACCTGGTGGCGGGCGTGCGCGGCAAGGCCGCGCTCGCCGCCGGCGAGACCGATGGCGGCATCATCAGCGCCGGCCAGTGCGTGGGCCTGATCGACGATATCCCGACCTGTGCGGAGCTGATCGAGCGCATGGTGGCCGAGTGCCGCGAGCAACTCGGCGTGGCATCGCGCTATTTCGCGGCGTGAGGCGGCGGGACAGGCATGGCTGAATCCAACCAATCTTCAGGCGCCGCTGGTGCCGATGCCGCCGACGCTGCCGACGCGGCCCCGCCGGGCTTCAAGGCCATGCGTCCCAGCGGCGGCTTTCTTGCCCATCTCGGCCAGCTCTACGTGGACAGCGGGCAGCGCGCGGTCGGCGTGCGCATCGGCAAGCATCACCTCAACCCGCTCGGCATCCCGCATGGCGGCATGCTGGCCACGCTGGCCGATACCGCCATCGGCATGATGATGCTGATGGAGGGCGAGCGCATGCCGCCCGCCGTGACCGTCAATCTCAGCCTGGACTATTTCGATGCCGCCCGCCTGGGCGAGTGGATCGAGGCGCATGTCGAGTTCGACAAGATGGGTTCGCGGCTGCGCTTCGGCCATTGCCGTGTGATGGCCGGCGAGCGCTGCCTGTTGCGCGCCACGGCCATTTTCTCGGTGCTGGCGCCCCGCACGTGAAGAGCGGCAACCTGCGCTCGCGCGATCGCCGGCACCGCGCAATCGTCGCTTCCGACGACGCCGGGCGCCCGGCTGCTGCGCCAGAATCCGCAACAGGCTAGTGAGGCTTGCCGTGCCATTCCCGGCGCGCGGCCACCACGGGCGGATTCGCCCGCAACGATAAGAGGAGAACACATGGCAGAGGCATACATCGTAGCGGCCGCGCGGACCGCGGGCGGGCGCAAGGGCGGCAAGCTGGCGGGCTGGCATCCGGCCGATCTCGCCGCGCAGGTACTGAACGCGCTGGTGGAACGCAGCGGCGCGGACCCGGCGCTGATCGACGACGTGATCATGGGCTGCGTGGGGCAGGCCGGCGAACAGGCTGGCAATGTGGCGCGCAATGCCGTGCTGGCCTCGCGCCTTCCGGAAAGCGTGCCCGGCACCTCGGTCGACCGCCAGTGCGGCTCGTCGCAACAAGCCCTGCACTTCGCCGCCCAGGCGGTGATGTCGGGCACCATGGACATCGTCATCGCCGCCGGCGTGGAAAGCATGACGCGCGTGCCGATGGGGCTGCCGTCCACGCTGCCGTTCAAGAACGGCTTCGGCAGTTCGATGAGCCCGGCCATGCAGGAGCGCTATCCCGGCGTGAAGTTCAGCCAGTTCACCGGCGCCGAGATGATGTCGCGCAAGTACGGCCTCACGCGCGACGATCTCGACCGCTACGCGCTGGAAAGCCATCGCCGTGCCATCGCCGCCACGCAGGCGGGGCGCTTCAAGGATGAGATCGTGCCGGTGGCGGTGCGCGCCGCCGACGGCAGTAGCAATGGCGAGTTGCACACGGTGGATGAAGGCATTCGCTTCGAGGCCAGCCTGGAGTCTATCGGCAGCGTCAAGCTGATCGAGGAAGGAGGCACCGTTACCGCTGCCAGCGCCAGCCAGATCTGCGATGGCGCGGCCGGGTTGATGGTGGTCAGTGAAGCCGGGCTGAAGAAGCTGGGCGTCAAGCCGCTGGCACGTATTCACCATATGTCGGTGCTTGGCCATGATCCCGTGATCATGCTGGAAGCGCCGTTGCCGGCTACGCTGCGGGCGCTGGAGAAGGCTGGCATGAAGATCGGTGATATCGATCTGTTCGAGATCAATGAGGCGTTTGCGCCGGTGCCGCTGGCTTGGCTGCGGACCACGGGTGCGGATCCGGCGCGGATGAATGTGAATGGCGGGGCTATTGCGTTGGGGCATCCGCTTGGGGGGTCGGGGGCGAAGCTGATGACTACGCTTGTGCATGCGTTGCATGCGCAGGGTAAGCGGTATGGGTTGCAGACGATGTGTGAAGGTGGTGGGATGGCTAATGTGACTATTGTTGAGCGGCTGTAGGTTGGGGCTGTTGGGTTGCCTTCGCTGTTTCTTTTTGCGGCGTTGGTTTTTGCACCCAACAGCGTACGACATCCCCCTGCGGGGGACGCCGGTCACTCTTCTTTGCTTCGGCAAAGAAGACTAACGAGAAGAAAGCCGACCCTGCCGGGGGCAGAGCAATCGCGGGTGCGCAGGGCGCTGGTTTCGTCGTATGGCCAGCGGTTCTGCTGATATCTGCCGTTACTGGCTTATAGGGCAGCGCAACGGCCTGCCCCATGGGTTTCGTGGTGGGGCCCCCGACCTCGTATGCGGCGCCCGCTCCCACATCTGCCGTTCGCGGTGCGAGGGGCTGCGCCGTTTCGGGTGTGGCTGGTTTCGCGGTTTTGTCTCGGAGGGCAAGCGCCGTGATGGCAAGTGTTGCCCTCGCGAACCGGGCCACGGTGCCCACCACGAAACCGAGGGAGTTGATAGCAAGTTGCCGGATGAGCCGGTACGGCGGGCCTCAAATGCCCTGGCGTTCGCCGCCAGAGACAAAACCACGAAACCAGCAAGGCTGGCAGGATCGCGACCTTTGGCCTCGCGAACGGCAGATGTGGGAGCGGGCACCGCGCACGAGGTCAGGGGCCCCACCACGAAACCCATGGGGCAGGCCATTGCGATGCCCTGCAAGCCGGCAGAACACGCCAGCCAACACTCGGGGCCGTACGGCGCAACCACCGGCCCCACATAAGCCTGATTGCTCTGCCCCCGGCAGGGTCGGCTTTCTTCTCGTTAGTCTTCTTTGCCGAAGCAAAGAAGAGTGACCGGCGTCCCCCGCAGGGGGATGTCGTACGCTGTTGGGCGCAAAAACCAACGCCGCTCAAAAAACACCAACCCCAACAGCAAACCACCCGACCCACCCCTCAAGCAAACGTAATGGCATCCCGCCGATCAACCCGATCCAAATGCGGCAAACTATTAAAACTCAGCAACCGCAGCATCCCACGCCCAGAAATAATCTCGCAAAAAGCCGTATTCCGAAACTGCAAATTCAACTCAATCGCTGTCTGCGCCGGCGCACCCAGCAAATCCGCAGTAGCCCGCCCGATAGCCCCGCCAGAACTAACAACCAACACCGCATCCTCTCGCGAAGCCCCGTCCGTGGCATGCAACAAACCATCGCGGATCCGCCCCCCAAACTCCGCCCACGACTCCGGCATGCCCGCCAGTTGATCCATCGTCCAGGCCTGATACGCCGCGCGAAACGTCCGCCAGTAGTCGTTGTAATCCGCATTCTGATGGGTCCGATGATCCGCCCCACCGGTATGGCTGCGATACATCGCTTCGCCATCGTATTCGTTAAGGCCGGGGTGGGTTTCGATGCCCGTGGTGACCGCGCCCCGGTCCGTCTGGACCGGCACATCGCCAGCCCCCATGCCGGCCAGGATCTCCATCGCCGTGTCCTGCTGGCGCACCAGCGAACCGGCCACCACCCGCTTGAACGAGATACCGCGCTCGCGGAAATATTCGCCCAGCCAGCGGGCTTGCTGCCGCCCGGTGTCGGAGAGGCAGTCGTAGTTGGCGGCGCCGAATGAGGCCTGACCGTGCCGTACCAGGAAGAGCGTTGCCATGCGTGATGTCGGCGCCGGAAGGCACCGCCGGAAGCGGGAATGCGGGAATCGGCACGCGGCGCGGTGGCGCCGCGCGAGGAGCAGGCATTGTATGGGCGCGGGGCATGGCGGCCAAGGGAAGCACCGGCGGATTCATAGCGGCCATTTCCGCGCTGCATTATCCCGCCGCCGGCCGGCGTTAATCCAGCGTCACCCCGGTATCGGCGGTCAGCTTGAGCACCCCCGGCAGGTAGGCCTTGTAGGCGCTCACGGCCTCGGCGGGCAGGTTGCCGATCGGCTCGGCTCCCATGTCCTCGATACGCTGGCTGATCTCCGGCGATTTCACCAGCGCGCTTACCTCGCGGCCCAGGCGCTCGACGATATCGTTCGGCGTGCGCGAGGGCACCAGCAGCGTGATGGGGCCGACCAGCTTGTATGGCTCGTCGGGGTAGCCGGCCTCGGCAAAGGTCGGCACGTCAGGCAGCGCCTTGGCGCGTCGGCTGCCGGTGACGGCCAGCGGGCGCAGCTTGCCGCTGGCGAAGTGCTGCTTCAGCGACGTCACCGAGCCGACCGTCACATTGACCTGGCCCGCCAGCAGGTCCGTCACCATGGGACCCTCGCCGCGATAGGGCACGTGCAGGATATCGACGCCGTAGGTCTTGTCCAGATAGGCCTGGATGGTGTGCGGCTGGGTGCCGGGTCCCCAGGAGCCCATGCGCAGCTTGCCGGGCTCCTTCTTGGCATAGGCGATCAGCTCGGCCACCGTCTTCACCGGCAGCGCGCCGTTGACGGCCAGCACCGTGCGCGCCGTCGCCACGTCGGAGACCTGTCGCAGGTCGGTGCGCGGATCGTAGGGCAGCTTCTTGTAAAGGGCCAGGTTGGCGCTTATGGGGCCGGGGATCGTCAGCAGCAGCGTGTAGCCATCGGGTGCGGACTTGGCTACATAGTCGGTGCCGATGATGCCGCCGGCACCGCCTTTGTTCTCCACCACCACGATCTGACCCAGCCGCTTGCCCAGGCCTTCCGCCAGCGTGCGCGAGAGCGTGTCGGTCAGGCCGCCGGCGGGGTAGGGCACGATCAGGTGCAGGGGTTTGTTGGGGTAGCCGGCCTGGGCGTGCGCGGCCAGCGGCAGCAGTGCCGCGCACGCGCACGCGAGCAGGGCGGCAGCTTTCCCGCAGAACGGGCTGCGTAATGTCATGGTTTGTCTCCTCGGGGTTTTATTGGATCCGGCGCGCGCTCCGAGCGAGTGCGCGCGCCGTGGAAGTCTTTCAGGCGGGAGTCATGGGCGGGGCTGCATGCCCACGGAGCGTCGTGGCGTCAGCCGGGCATTGCCAGGTAGCCGGCCACGAGGCGGGTCATCTCGCCAGGGAGGCGCTCGTCGTCGAGCGGCAGCGGGCCGGCATCGTTGAGGATGGCATTGACCACGATGCTGAACACGGCCTGCATGGCAAAGCGCACACGCAGTTCGGCCTGCTCGGGCGGCATCGGCAGGCGCGGCACCAGCAGGGCCACCATGCGCTCCACCACCGCCTGGCCGCTTTCCCGGTGCGGCAGCCATTCCTCCGGTCGGATCGAGGCATGCTTGAGCGAAGCCTTGATCACACCACGATTGGCATGGCAGCCCAGCACCACGTAACGCATGATTTTTTCGAGCATGACGTCGGTAGGCACTTCTTCCCAGCGCTCCACGCGCAGGTAACGCGAGACGGATTCTCCGGTTTCCCGCATCACCAGCGTACGCAGCGACTCGAAGAACGCCTGCTTGTCGCGGAAGCGGCCGTAGAAGGCCCCCACGGAGACTTCGCAGGCGGAGGCGATCTGCGCCACGGAAACCGCCGAGAAATCCCGCTGCGCCAGCAACTCGCGGCCCGCATCGAGCAGTGCTTGTTCCGTCTCGCGGGCACGCCGCTGGCGCGGCGGCTGCAGGATCGATGGGGTGGCTACGGTGGGGAACGCGGATGTCCCCTTGGAGGGCTTGGCGGGGGGCGCGGCAGAGGACGAGATAGGCATGGCAAATTCCGTATGCGAATTCGGATTCGGTTTTGTGAACCATATGGTTACTACGGCGTTTCGTCAAGAGCAGGCCTATATTTCCAATATATGGAAATCAATTCCGATCTTTGACACAGAAAAAAACCGCACCCACACTGCAGTGCAAGGAGACAAGATGAACACGCCGGTCGAACAATTCATTGCCGAGCGCAGGAAAGACGACCCCTCTTTCGGCGGGCTTCTGGCCAAGGGGTTTGCCCTGCTGCGCTGCTTCATCGACGAGCCGCGGCCGCTGGGCAACGGCGAGCTATCCGAACGCCTGCAACTGCCCCGCGCCACGGTGTCGCGCATCTGCCGCACCTTGTTCGAGCTGGGCTACCTGGACTGGGACCCCAAACTGGACAAGTACTTCGTCGGCGCCCAGGTGCTGGCGCTGGGCTACCCCTACCTGACCGGCCTGCAGGTGCGCCATGTGGCGCGGCCGCTGATGCAGGCGCTGGCGGACCGCATCGAGGGTGCGGTGTCGATGGGCGTGGCGCACCGGCTTGACGTGACCTACTTGCTGACCTGCACGCATAACGAGGGCACGCCCGCACGCCCCGGCGTGGGCGCGGTGCGCTCGGTGCTGAGCACCGGCATGGGCCGCGCCTTCCTGAGTACCTTGTCCAAGGCGGAATTCGAAACCCTGATGCAAGCCGCGCAGCGCGAGCGTCCCGAGGAATACGCGGCCTGCTACGACACTGTTTGCCACAACGTGGCCCATTACCCCAAGCGCGGCTTCGCCATCAACTTAGGCGACGCGGGCAGCGGCGTGCATGGCGTCGGCGTGTATTCGCGCATCGTCCACCTGAACCGCCCGCTGCTGTTCAACTGCGCCATTGCGGCGTCGCAATTGCGGCGCGGCATGCTGGAGAAAAAAATCGCGCCGCTGCTGATGGAGATGACGCGTTCGATCGAATCGGTGACCGGGCTGCGGCAATAGCCGCGCCGCGCGCCAGACGACACACAGGCAGCGCCGGTACAGGCGTCCATCCTGAAACAAGCCTTCAAGGCAACCCGGAGACTAAGCCATGCCCGATCTAGATTCCCTGCTGAAACCGCGTTCGGTCGCGGTAATCGGCGCGTCCACGCAGCCCGACAAAGTGGGCGGCATGCCCATCCGTCTGCTGCGCGAGCTTGGCTATGCGGGGCGCATCTATCCCGTGCACCCCAGCGCCGGCGAGATCCAGGGCTTGCCCGCGTACCCGTCGATGGCCGCCATCGGCGAGCCCGTCGACCTTGCCATCGTGGCCGTGCCGGCCGTGGCGACGGAGTCTGTGATGGTGCAACTGGCGCAGAACGGCACACGCGCCGCGATCTTCTTTACCTCGGGCTTTGCCGAAGTGGGCGAGGAAGGCCAGGCCATGCAGCTGGCGCTGGCCGACAGCGCGCGCCGGCACCGCGTGGCACTGCTCGGCCCCAATTGCCTGGGTGCGATGAACCTGCGCGCGCGCCTGTTCGCCACCTTCTCGCCGATCCCGCTGACCGGCGCGCCGCCGGTGGGGGATGTGGGCCTGGTCAGCCAGAGCGGCGCGTTCGGCGCCTATGCCTTCGCGCTGGCGCGCGAGGCTGGGCTGGGGCTGAGCCACTGGGTGACCACCGGCAACGAGGCCGGGCTGCAAGTGGCCGACGTGATCGAATGGATGGCGCAGGATGATGACACGCGCGTGATCCTGACCTATATGGAAGGTTGCCGCGACGGCCAGCGTCTGCGCCAGGCGCTGGCCGCCGCGCGCGCCGCCGGCAAGCCGGTGGTGATCACCAAGGTGGGCACCACCGAGGCCGGCGCGCGCTCGGCGCAATCGCACACGGCCAGCCTGGCCGGCGAGGATGCGGTCTACCAGGCCGTGTTCGACGAATACGGCGTGCACCGTGCCAATACGCTGGAAGATTTCTTCCGGCTCGGCTACACGTTGTCACGCGGGCGGCGACCGGCGCGCTGGAGCAGCCCGGGCGGCCTGGTCGCGGACGCCGTGACGCCGGTGGCCATCCTCACGGTGTCCGGCGGGGTCGGCATCATGATGGCCGATCGCGCCGAGGAGCTTGGCATGCCGATGCCACCCATGCCGGCGGCGGCCGCGCGGGCGCTGCGCAAGAGCATTCCCTTTGCCAGCACCGCCAATCCGATCGATGTCACGGGCCAGGTGGTAGCCCAGCCCGCCGTGCTGCTCGATGCGATGGCCGGCGTGGCTACCTGCGGCGAGTACGGCTGCGTGGTGGCCTTCCTGGCCGGTGGCGCCAACGCACCGCGGCTGTGGGAAGAACTCCAGCGCACCATCGGCGCGCTGCACGAGGACAAGCGCGCCGCGCCGCTGCTGCTGTCCGGCGTGGTCGACGACGACAAGCGCGCCTGGCTGGAAGCGCACGGCTGCCTGGTGTTCCGCGAGCCGGCCCACGCCATCGAGGCCGTGGCCGCGCTGGCCCGCGCGGCGGCGTTGGAGGCGGCGGCCGCAAGCCCGTCGGCCACCGAGCGTGTTGTGCCAATCGCTCCGCTGCTGCGCGATGTGCCGGAAGACGCCAGCGCACTGTCCGAGTTCGAAGCCATGCGCCTGCTGGCGGACGCCGGCGTGCCGGTGGCCCCGCACGGTCTGGCCCGCAATGCCGACGAGGCCGTGGCCCTGGCCCAGCGCGTCGGCTACCCGGTCGTTGTGAAGCTGTGCTCGGCGCAGGTGCTGCACAAGAGCGACGTGGGCGGCGTGGCCCTCAACCTGACGGACGCCGCCGCCGTGCGCAAAGCCTTTGCGCAGATGCAGGCGGCACTGACCCGGGCCGATGCCAGCTTGCCTTTCGAGGGCGTGCTGGTGGCGCGCATGGTGCGCGGCTGGGGCGAGCTGATGGTGGGCGTGCGGCGCGATCCGGTGTTCGGGCTGGTGGTGCTGGCCGGCATCGGCGGCACCGCCGTGGAAATTTTCCGGCAGATGGCCTTCGGCCTCGCACCGCTGTCGCCGGAGCGCGCCCTTGCCATGCTGGAGCAAAGCCGCGCGGCGGTGCTGTTCGCGGGCCATCGCGGCAACCCTGTGCTGCCGCTGGCGCAGGCTGCCGGCTTGCTGGTGCGGGTATCGCAGTTGGCCGCCGCGCTCGGGCCCCGGCTCGATACGCTGGAAATCAATCCTTTCATCGTCGGCGCCGAAGGGCCGGTCGCGGCGGATGCCGTGATCACCTTGCTGCCGGCTGGCGCAACGGCCTGAACGAGATGGCGTAGCAAGGCAACGTACCGCCACCGCGCAACCACAGACCGGCACAGACCGGGTGCGCGGATGGGCTCGGACAAAAACAGGAGACAACCATCATGCATTTGCAAGCTGCAAGGGCCGCGTGCGCGCCGGCGGCCAATATTCCCCGCACCATCGGCGCCTGCGCCATGCTGATCGCGTTCACCGCCGCACCGGCGCATGCGGCGCCCGCGGAATCCGGCAAGTTCCCCGGCAGGCCGATCCGCCTCGTCGTGCCTTTCCCGCCAGGCGGCGGCACCGACGTGATCGGGCGGCTGGTGGCCGCCAGGCTTTCGACCGCGCTGGGCGGCACCGTGCTGGTGGAGAACGTGGCGGGCGCCACCGGCTCCATCGGCTCCGCGCAGGTCGCGCGCGCCGCGCCGGACGGCTACACGCTATTGCTAGGCATCTCCGCCACGCATGCGATCGCGCCGGCGATCTTCCCCCGGCTGCCCTACGATCCCGTGCGCGATTTCGTGCCGGTGGGGCGCCTCGCCTACGGCGGCAATGTGCTGGTGGCGGGCCCGGCCTTCACGGGCAAGGACCTGCCGGCGCTGATCGCGAAGGCCAGGCGTCCCGGCGCGGACCTGGCCTATGGCTCCTGGGGCCCCGGCTCTGGCGGCCACCTGGCCGGCGAGAGCCTGAACGTGAGCAGCGGCATCCATCTGCGCCATATCCCGTACAAGGGTGTCAGCCCGATGCTGACCGACGTGATGGGCGGCACGCTGCCGGTGGCCATGTCCGACCTGGCCGGCACCTTGCCGCTGATCCGCAGCGGCAAGGTCCGGGCGCTGGCGGTCACCGGATCGGAGCGCTCGGTGGCGCTGCCCGACGTGCCGACCTTCGCCGAGTCCGGGGTGCCGTTCCGCATCGATAGCTGGTTCGCGCTGTTCGCGCCGGCCCGCACGCCGGCGGCCATCGTCGACCGGCTGGAGCGCGCCGTCGACGCCATCATGGCCGAGCCCGCCATGCAGGCGCAGGCCGCAACGCTGGGCATGCGCTTCACCCCGCAGCCGCGCGCCGCCTTTGCCGCGCAAATGCAGCAAGACATCCGCGCCTGGGCCGCCCTCGTCAAGACGAGCGGCGCCGCGCTCGAATAATTTCGTCAGGAGCCAAACGCATGAACATGAATCCGCCCCTCGCCCCGGCAACCCACGCCAGCCCGCAGCAGGCCCTCGTCGCTGGCGCGGCCTTTCCGCTCGCGATCTATGGCTACGCGCTGATCGAAACGCTGCGTACCTGCCGCCTGCAGACCTCGGTCGACGCGGCCACGGGTTACGGCCGCGCGCCGATGAATGCTCTGTCGGCCAGCGAGCGCCAGTGGACGCACGAGGACCGCGACATCGTCACCCCGGCCAACGACCTGCTGTACTTCTGCGGGTGGATCAACCTGGCCGAGGGCCCCGTGACGCTGCGCATCCCGCCGCTGCCCGACGCGGGGCGCTACTACGTGATCGAGCTGCTCGACGTCCACACCAACAACTTCGAGAATCTGGGCCCGCGTAACGTCGCTGCCGAAGGCGGCGAGATCGAGTTGACCGGCCCGGGCCAGCAGGCCAGCGGCAAGCATGCGGTGCAATGCCCCAGCTCGCTGGTCTGGCTGCTCGGCCGCGTGCTGGTGCAGGGGCCGCAGGACCTGCCGGCAGCGCGCGCTTTCGAACAGGGCTTCGCGCTCACCCGCACGCCGGGCGCCGCGCGCCCGCGCTGCGTGGCGCAATGGCGCGACAGTGGCCGGCCCGCGCTGGACTTCTTCCACAACCTCTTCAATGCGCTGCGCGAGTTCCCGCCGGCGGCGGAGGAGCTCGGCCTGCTGACCCTGCTGCGCAAAGTGGGCATCCGGCTGGAAGACGAGACCGAGCTGGCGGCATTGCGCCCGGCCGTGGTGGCCGGGCTTGAGAGCGCCTACGCGCAGGCCATGGCCGTGATCGAGGCGCATACGCGCAGCCAGGGCCGCAAGAGCTGGGGCTACAGCCTGAAGCTCGGCATGTACGGCGACGACTGGCTGCAGCGCGCCTGCACCGCGATGAAGGGGCTCGGCGCCCTGCGTGCCGACGAGGCGATCTACGCCATGGCCGATTTCGATGCTGATGGCCAGCCGCTCGATGGCCGTCACCGCTACGAACTGCGCTTCGCGCCCGGCATGCTGCCGCCCGCGCAGGCATTCTGGTCGGTATCGCTGTATGGCGAGGACCGCTATTTCAGCGCCAACGAGATCGGGCGCTACGCGGTGGGGGACCGCACGCCGGGCCTGCAGATGGAGGCGGACGGCAGCCTGGTGCTTCCCATCTCGCATGCGCGCCCGCTGCAGCAGGACAACTGGCTGCCCGCGCCCGCGGGGCCGTTCTACCTGATCCTGCGGCTCTACCATCCGGCCCGGTCGTTCCTGGACGGCCAGTACACCATCCCGGCCGTGCGCCGCATCGACTAATAGGAGCCTGCAATGGAAGCCACCATGACCCGTACCGGAACCGCCACGCCCGCCCATGACGCGGTGCGCTACACGCTGCCCCTCTACGAGATGGCGCGCATGCGTGCCGCCACCTGCCCGCGCCGCAACAGCGCGGGTGCATTCGCCGCGCCGCAGCCCGATGCCCCGGTGCGCTGGATCAATCATTTCATCCACACCCGCCAACTGCTCGGCCCGCAGCATCGCCAGGTGGTCACGCCCAACAACGACACGCTTTACAGCAACGCCTGGCTCGACCTGTCACGTGGGCCGCTGCTGCTGGACGTGCCCGACAGCGCAGGGCGCTACTACGTGCTCGGACTGCTCGACTTCTATACCAACCCCTTCGGCTACATCGGCACCCGCACCACCGGCAACGGGCGCGGGCGCTTCCTGCTGCATGGTCCGCGCTGGCAGGGCGAAGTGCCGGCGGGCGCGACCGCCATTGCCTGCCCTACCGACGCGGTCTGGCTGCTCGGCCGCGTGCTGGTGGACGGCGAGGCCGACCTGCCGGCCGTGCATGCGCTGCAGGACCAGTTTCGCCTCAGCACGCTCGACGGCGCGCCCGCCGCGCGGCCCTTCGATGTCGGCATGCAGCCGGGCGAGCACCTGGGCGATCCGCGCCGCTACGCTGAGGTCGTCAACCAGGCGTTGCGCGAGAATCCGCCGCCGGCGGCCGAAGCCGCGCTGGTGGCAGGCTTCGCGCAGTCCGGCGTCGGCGCGGATTGCGGCGGGTCCGCGCCTGGCGACGCCGTGCTGGCGCGTTTGGACACCGCGATCAAGGAGGTGCTCGCCGAACTGGCGGCGCCGCTGCCCTCCGACCTTGGCGGTGGCTGGACCCTGCCGGTGGAAATCCGCGAATCGTTCGGCACGCGCTTTGCCGAGCGCGCGCTGGTAGCGCGCAACTATATTGGCGCGCTTGGCGTGGAAGAGGCGATGTACGTCATGGCCGATCGAGACAGCGAGGGCGCACCGCTCGATGGCCGCACCGGCTACGAACTGGCCTTCGCCGCGGATGCGCTGCCACAGGTAGGCGCGTTCTGGTCGCTCACCATGTACGACAAGACCGACTGCATGCTGGTGGACAACGCGCTCGGACGCTACTCGCTGGGCGACCGCTCGCCGAGCCTGCGCTACGACGCCGACGGCAGCCTGCGGCTGCGCCTGTCGGCGACACCGCCGGCCGATCCGGCAACGGAGGGCAACTGGCTGCCGGCGCCCGCGGGCCCGTTCTACGTGACGCTGCGGCTGTACGTGCCGCAGCCCGCGCATCTCGATAAGACCTTCGTCTATCCGCCAATCCGTCCGCTGGCCGGCGCGGCTTCGGTCGGGGAGCCATCATGAAGCCGGATCCGCAAAGGCGGCATGTGCTCAAGGTGGCGTGCAACGCCTTGCTGTTCGCGGCGGCCAGCACCATGCTGACGCCGCTGCATGCCGAGGAATATCCGTCGCGCCCGGTGCGCCTGATTTCGCCCTATGGCCCCGGTGGTTCCAACGACATCTCGGCGCGGTTGCTCGGCGAAGGGCTCAGCCGCAGGTACAAGCAGCAGTTCGTGGTGGAGAACAAGCCCGGCGCCGGCACGCGCGTGGCCAACGAGCAGCTCGCCCGCGCCACGCCGGACGGCTACACGCTGCTGTGGGTGGCGGCGCCGTTTGCCATCAATGCCGCGGCGGGGCTGTCGCAGCACTACGACATCCACAAGGATTTCGTCGCGGTGGGGCCGCGCGTGCTGGGGCCGATCTTCCTGATCGTCAACGCCGATTCGCCGGTGCGCACGGTGGCTGACTTTGTACGCATGGCGCGCGAGAAGAAGGACGGCGTGACTTTCGCCTCGCCGGGCATCGGCTCGGGCCCGCACCTGACCGCCGAACTCTTTGCGGCCCAGGCGAAATTCAAGGGGCTCAACGTACATTACCGGGGCGACTCCACCGCCTACACCGAGCTGCTGGCCGGCCGGGTCGATGCCACGCTGACCGCCATCACCACCGCGCTGCCGTTTATCAAGGCCGGCAAGCTGCGCGTGATCGCGGTGTCCGCGGAGCAGCGCACGCCGGTCTATCCGGACGCGCCCACGTTTGGCGAGCAGGGATTTCCCGGCGTGGTCGGGTACGGCTGGTTCGGCTTGATGGCGCCCGCCGGCACGCCGGCGGCCGTGGTGCAGCAACTCAACCGCGATGCCAACGCGGTGCTGGCCGATGCGCAGATGCGCAGCAAGCTGCTCGGGTTGGGGTTGCAGCCGGAGGCGGGCGACAGTGCTTCGTTCGCGCGGTTTATCGATGCCGAGGTGGCGAAGTGGGGGCCGCTGATCAGGTCGGCGGGGATCAAGCTCGAATAAGGCGTGGCGCGCAGGCGCTGTTGCCTCAGCGAAACTGCGGGCTCAGTTCATCCTTCATCCAGTCCACGAAAACGCGCGTGCGCGCCGGCAGCAGCCGCGCGTTCGGATAGATCAGCGACAGCGGCCAGGGCGGCTGCTCGAATGCTTCCAGCACGATGCGCAGCTTCCCCTCGGCCACCAGCGGCGCCACCTGGTAAGACAGGAAATTCCCGAAGCCCGCGCCGGCGGCGCAGGCCGCCACCGCGGGCGCCGTCTGGTTGAATTCGAGATTGCCGCTGACGGCGACGTAGAAGGGGCGGCCTTCCTGCTGGAAAGTCCACCAGTGCGCCGCGTTGCCGATAAAGCGCACGCAACTGGCATGGCTCAGTGCGTCGGGGTGGGCGGGCACGCCATGCTCGCGCAGGAAGTCCGGGGTGGCTACCACCACCCGGCGGATGCGGCCGACCTGCCGGGCCACCAGCGTCGAGTCCGCGAGCGGGCCGATGCGCACGCCCACGTCGATCTCTTCCTCCAGCAGGTTGACCACGCGATCGCTGAACTCCATCCGGCAGTGCACCGCGGGGTAGCGCTGCGCAAAGCGGGTTACCGCCGGCGCCACGTGCATCTGGCCGAACAGCACCGGCGCGGTCAGTACCAGTTGTCCGCTCGGTTCGACATGGCGCGCGCTCAGCACGGCCTCGGCTTCGTCGATGGTGGCGAGGATGCGGCGGCAGCTATCCAGGTAGGTGCGCCCTTCATCGGTGAGCGACTGGCGGCGCGTGGTGCGGTTGAGCAGCCGGACCTGCAGTTCCGCCTCCAGCGCGGCGAGCGTGCGCACCACCGCCGGCAAGGAAGTGTGCAGGGCGCTGGCGGCAGCGGTGAGGCTGCCTTCGTCGACCACCTTGACGAAAGTCTGCATGGCGCGGAGTTTGTCCATGCGTGTCACATTACTACGATTTGTGGAGTAGTCAACTGCGTTCAGCCCCATTTATTGCACCATGGAAGGCGCCCAGAATGACGTCCAGCCCCCCAACCACCAGGAGCCGAGATGTCCGCCACCACCCCAGATAGCACCACGATCGCTTCCCCCGCCGCGCCGCTGGTGCTCTATCACATGTCTCTGTCCGGCCACGCGCACCGGGTGCGCCTGTTCCTGTCGCTGCTGGGACTGCCGTACCGCCTCGTGGAGGTTGACCTGCGCGGCGGCGAGCATCGCCGCGAGCCCTTCCTCAAGCTCAACCCCTTTGGCCAGGTTCCGGTGCTCGACGACAATGGCACCGTGCTGGCCGACTCCAATGCCATCCTGGTCTACCTCGCTATGCGCTACGACGACGGCCGCTGGCTGCCGCGCGATCCGGCGGGCGCGGCAGCGGTGCAGCGCTGGCTGTCGGTGGCGGCGGGCGAGATTGCCTTCGGGCCTGCCAGGGCACGGCTGGCGACCTTGTTCGGTGCCCCGGTGGCGGCCGATGACGCCATTGCGCGCGCGCAGCGGCTGTTCGTGGTGATGGAGCCGATCCTGGCCGCGGCGCCGTTCCTCGCCGGCGCGTCGCCCACGCTGGCCGATGTGGCCGCCTACAGCTATATCGCGCGTGCCGAGGAGGGCAATGTCCCGCTGGCGCCGTATCCCGCGCTGAGCGCCTGGCTGCACAGGATGGAGGCGCTGCCGGGATTTGTGCCGATGCCTGCCTCCGCGGTGGGCCTCGCGGCTGTTGCGTAGGCGCCGTGCCGCACTGCACCGCACTGCACCGCACCGCACCGCAAAGGAGGATGAAATGGACCTGCAAGGATGGCCGCATGCCGAATCGCCTTTTCACGCCGGCGAGCAAGCCGCGCAGCAGCGCGCCGGCAGCCGCGAGAAGATGGAAGTGGCCGGGCGGCGCGTGGTCCGGCCCGCCATGCCCGAGCAGCATCGCCTGTTCTTCGCCCAGTTGCCGTTCGTGGTGGTGGGGGCCGTGGACGCCGCGGGCATGCCCTGGGCCACCGTGCTGAGCGGCGCGCCGGGCTTCATGCAGGCGCCGGATCCCGGCCACCTGCGCATTGCCGCGCGGCCGCTGGCGGACGATCCGCTGGCGCAAGCCCTGGGCGCCGGCGCCGATATTGGCCTGCTGGGCATCGAGCTGCACACGCGCCGCCGCAACCGCATGAACGGCCGCATTGCGGCGGAGGACGAGACCGGCCTGACGGTGGCGGTGGAGCAGAGCTTCGGCAATTGCCCGCGCTACATCCAGCTGCGGCACTGGCGCGAGGCCGGCGCGGACGAGAGCGTGACCGCTCCCGCGTGGCATGGCGACGCCCTGGATACCGGGGCGGTGGAGGCGCTGCGCGCTGCCGACACGATCTTTATCGCCACCCATCATCACGATGCCGCGTCCGGCCACAGTGGCGGGGCGGATGTGTCGCACCGGGGCGGCAAGCCGGGCTTTGTGCGGGTCGACGGCGCCCGGACCGTGACCTTTCCGGATTTCAACGGCAACAACTACTTCAATACCGTTGGCAACCTTGTGGCCAACCCGCGCGCCGGGCTGCTGGTGCCGGAATTCGAGCGCGGCGGCCTGCTGCACCTGAGCGGGCACAGCGAAATCGTCTGGGAAGGCCCGGAGGTCGAGCGCTTTGACGGTGCGGAACGGCTGGTGCGCCTGCATGTGGACCGCGTGGTGAGGCGCCCGGGGGGGCTGCCGCTGCGCTGGCAGTTCGAGGCTATGTCGCCGTGGGTGGCGCAAACCGGCAGCTGGGAGGCTGCGGCGGAGCACTGAGGCGGCGTACGGGCCCCTGGCGGGCTTGCCAGGGGCTCCTTCCTTTTGTTGTATCCGGCATACATTCAGCGCCCTTGCCAGGCTGCGTGCCGGGGCGCACTCCGCCCCGGTTCCGCGCGGCCAGCCCGCGCGGCAGCTCGGCAGCGAGGCAGGCGCCGGGGCAAGTGCCGGGATCGCGGCACTTTCCCGGTGCATGCGCTGCTGTTCAAGCTCGGGTAATTGCCCTATCGTGACGTCCTTCCCCGCCACATCTGCGCGGCGATTTCACCGTCTTGTCCCGTTTTGCCGCGGTTTGTCCATGTCCCGCTATCTTTCACGCGTTGCCTGCCGCCTGCGCTCGCTGGTGCGCGGTTATCCGCTGCTCCCGGTGCTGCTGGCCCTGGCAGCGGTGCTCGCCGTGGCGCCGCAGTCCGCTCCGGCTGCCGGGCATGTCGCCGAACATGCCGTTGAATCCGCCGCCATGCCCGGCGTTGCCGACGCACCCGCGCCGGGCCATCGCCCACGCGTGTGCCTGGTGCTGTCCGGGGGCGGCGCGCGCGGCTATGCGCATATCGGCGTGATCAAGGCGCTCGAGAAGATGCAGGTGCCGATCGACTGCATCGCCGCCACCAGCATGGGCGCGGTGGTGGGCGGCTTGTACGCCAGCGGCTTGTCGGCCGACGAGCTGGAGGCGCGGTTGTCGCATATCAACCTGAGCGATATCGCTTTCGACCGCAACGAGCGTGCCGAACTGCCGCAATCGCAGCGCGAGGACGACCTGCAATACCCGATCGGGATCTCGGCCGGCTACGGCGACGGCAAGATCAAGCTGCCCACCGGCCTGGTGCAGGGCAACCGCCTGCTGGCGCTGCTGCAGAACTGGACCGTGCAGGTGCCGGCCGAAGCCAGCTTCGACAAGCTGCCGACGCCGTTTCGCACCATCGCCACCGACCTGGGCACGGGGGCCCCGGTGGTGCTCGACCATGGCTCGCTGCCGCGCGCCATCCGCGCCAGCGTGGCGGTGCCGGGATTGTTCGCGCCGATCAAGGTGAACGGGCGCACGCTGGTCGACGGCGGGCTGGTCAGCAACCTGCCGGTGCAACTGGCGCGCGACATGGGCGCCGATGTGGTCATCGCGGTCAATATCGCCTCGCCGCTGGACGACCCCGACAGCCTGGACTCGCCTGCGGCGGTGACGCAACAGATGGTCACCATCCTGATGAACCAGAACGTGGGTGCGCAGAAGGGGCAGCTCAGGCGGGGCGACGTGCTGATCGAGCCCCAACTGGGCGACCTTTCCTTCACCGACTTCTCGCGCGCCAACGATGGCATCCTGGGCGGCTGGAACGCGGTGCTGGCGGCCGAGCCCCGGCTGGCGTCGCTGGCGATGCCGGCCGACGCCTGGCAGGCCCACCTGGCGGCGCGCAAGGGCGCCGGGACGATGGCGGGCCCGGTGCGTATCGATGCCATCCAGATCCAGTCGCAAGGCCGCATCCCGCCAAGTTTCATTCGCAAATACCTGGGCGTGAACGAGGGCGACAACTACGATGGGGTCACGCTTAACCGCGAGATGGCGCAGCTCTCCACATCGGGCGATTTCGAAAGCGTGACGCAGGAGCTCGTCACCGAGGATGGCCGCAATGTGCTGAAGGTCGACGCGCAGCAGAAATCCTGGGGCCCGCAGTTCCTGCTGTTCGGCTTTGGCGTGTCCACCACCTTCAATGGCCAGGGCGTGTTCAACCTGCAACTGGGGCATCGCTATCCGTGGCTCACGCAAGGCGGGCTGGAGTGGCGCAATGACATCGTGCTGGGCAGCAAGCAGGCCAAGTGGCATACGGAGTTGCGCCAGCCGGTGTTCGACCGGCTCGGCTTCTATCTCGCTCCCTACGCGGAATACGGGCGCAAGCGCATCGACCTCTATGGCGACAGCGCGCCCAACCGCAATACCCAGCCGATCACCGCCTACCAGATCGAGACCGCCGTCGCGGGCCTGGACCTGGGCGTGCCGCTGGGCCGGCTGGGCGAGTTCCGGGCGGGCGTGAACTACCAACAGGTCTACTACTCGCCCGTCTATAACCTGCCCATCGGCAATAGCCGGCTGTTCCCCTACGCCCGCGTGCGTCAGCCCACCGTGCGTGCCCAGTTCACCATCGACCAGCTCGACGATCCGCTCTTCCCGCGCACCGGCTACTACCTGCTGGCGACCAACGAGCTGGCTTTCGGCGGCGCCGACAACCGTTTCAACGATGCCCATGCGAAGGCACTGTGGGCCACCAGCTATGGCCGCCACACCCTGAACCTGGCAGCCGAGGCCGCGGTTACCTATGGCGACCATCGCAGCGACAGCAGTTTCAGCGGCGGCCTGGGCTTTACGCTGGGCGGCTTCCAGCATCTTTCCGCCTATGCGCAAGACCAGTTTTCCGGCAACTACCTGCTGTACGGCCGCGTGACCTACCTGAACGACTTGCGGGAGTTCATCCTGCCGGGCCTGCGCACCACCGTGGTGGGCGCCAGCCTGGAGGCGGGCGACGTCTGGCTGCGGCGCCGGAATTTCGGCAACGGGCCGTTCAAGACCAGTGCCAGCCTGTTTATCGGCGGCAATAGCGTGATCGGCCCGCTGTACTTCGGCTTTGCCGCGGCGCCGCAGGGCGTGTGGAACCTCTACCTGCAGCTGGGCCGCGTGTTCTAGCCCACGGGCGCGGGCAGCGCTTCGGTGGCGGCTACGGTGCTATCGCTTGGCCGGAAAGTCACCGCCGAAATGCGGCCATTGCGCATGCGCAGGGTTTGCGTGCCCTGGCTGTGGCGCACCTCGCCGTCCATGACCGAGGAGGCCTCCAGGTCGATTTCCGCGGTACTGCCCTCGATGCGCGGTGGCGCGGTGACTGCGATGCGCACCGTCTTGCCGGCCAGCGCCTGCAGCCTGGCGAACATGCCGATCACAGCGTCGCGGTCGTCGTAGCTGCCTGCCAGCGGATGCTCGCCATGGTGACGCCAGCGCACGCCGGGCTCCAGCAGCGGGAAGATGGCCTCGAAGTGGCCGCTGGTAAGGGCCTGCAGGTATTCGTTGACCACCGCGGCGACGGCTTCCTCGCTCATTGGCACTTCGACCCTGGCGCGCGCGGGGCGGCGCGCCTGCGCCGGATCGAACCCAAGGAACTCCAGCACGCTGCTGACCACCTGCTCGCGGTCGTTGTCCACGCAGATCATGTGATAGCTGTTTTCCACCACCACCTTGCGCACGTCGGGGACCGCCGAATCCAGGAAGTCGGCGGAGCGCAGGCTGGTCAGCTCGTCCTCGCGGGCATTCACCACCAGCGTGGGGCAGGCGATGCGGTGGGCGCCGCGCAGCACCCAGCCGCGCAGCCGGTCGACCTGGCGGATGCAGGCCAGCGGCACCCAGCGGTAGTGGAAGTTGTCGCCGCGCTCGAACTTGGCCTTGACGATGGCGCGCACCAGGTCGTTCTTGATGCCGAACGGTTCGTCTTCCTCCACCCGCATGCGCGCGGGCAGCGTGGGGATGTGGTAGACCAGGTGCCGCAGCGCGCGGTACCAGGGGGTGGACCAGCCGTCGATATACACCGGCGCGGCCAGCGCCACCAGCCGGCCCTTGCGGTGCTGGCGGCGCTCGGCCAGTGCCAGGGCCAGCAGGCCGCCCAGGCACATGCCCATGACATGGAAAGTCTCGTATTGTCCGGCCAGTTCGTCGTAGGCCTGCGTGACCGTGTCGAGCCATTGTTCGGCGCGCACGGGCACCAGGTCCTCGGGCCGGCCGGCGTGGCCGGGCAGCGTCACCGCGTGGGTTTCCACCCCGGCGCGCCGCAGGGCCTTGTGCATCGGGCCGAGGTCGAACTGCGTGCCGCCCAGGCCGTGGATGAGCAGGGCACCGGTGCCGCCGCTCTTGGGAGCCATCATGCTGCGTCGCGCTCCTCGAAGATGGCCGCGCCCTGCAGGCGCCATGCGCCGGCGATGACGGCCACGGACTCGTCGCCGTCCAGCAGCGGGCCGCTCATATCGAGCACCATGGTGCAGTCGCCGGCCGGCAGCATCAGGCGAAACTGCAGGTCGGTGCGGTTCTCGCCGTCGCTCTCGCGCAGCCAGCGGCTGCGTACCTGGGCACGGTCGTCGGGGTGCACGTGGGCCAGCACGTCGTCGAGGCTGGCGAAGGTGTCTTCGCGTACCCCCAGCGTGCGTTCCACGTCGCCGCTCCAGCGCAGCGTGCCGCTGCGCGGGTCCAGGCAATAGACCAACTGGTTGCTGGCTGCCAGGGCCAGCGTGACATCGTTCTGGCGCCGTGCCGATTGCGCGTGCAGCTGCTCCCGGCTGGTGCGCAGCGTGCTGATCAGGAGCGTGAGCAACGCCGCCACGGCCAGGTAGAGCTGGGCTTCGAGCAGGGAGCGGCCGTGGTGAGCCGCGCTTTCCGCGAACGGGCCGTCGCCCTGGCCGGAATTGACCAGCACGAACAGCGCCAGGATCGCCACCGCCACCGAACCGCCCCGGCCTCCCCACAGCAGCGTCACCACTGCGGCGAAGAACAACGGGATATAGGTCAGCGCAAAGAGCACGCCTCTCGGTACCGGCGCCAGGATCTCCCTGTCGAAGATGAAGAAGGTGGTCAGCACCAGCGCGGCAAAGGCGCCCAGTCCGAACAGGAAATCGCCGCCGCTCATGCCGCCCGAGCGCATGGCGCGAAAACGCGACCAGCCCGCCAGTACCGGCGTGACGATCAGCACGCCCACCAGGTCGGCGGCGCCCCACACGCGCGCGGTGCGCCAGAACGGCACGTCCTGCATGATCGTGAACCAGCCCGCGCCGATTGCGGCGCTGACGGCGCTGCTGACCACCCCGGCGATCAGCAGCCCGCGCACGAAGGCCAGCCCTTCCAGCGAGAAGTGCGTGCGCCTGACCAGCGCCACCGCCAGCGCGGCACAGCCGATTTCGTCGAGCGAGAACAGGATCAGCCGCAAGGTGTCGCGTCCCTCCACCCAGCCCAGCAGCATCTGCGCGGCAAAGAAGGCCAGCGCCACCGGCAGCCAGCGCGGCATCGGCGTCAGCATGAACGCGGCCACGGTCACGCCGGCCGGCAGCCAGATATAGCCGGTGGCGGAGAACGGGCCATTGAGCTTGTGCGAGATGTAGCCGGAGCAGAAGTACAGCGCCGCCCACAAAAACAGGACGACGGCCCGGTTGGTCGCTCGGTTGGTTGGATTCACGTTGGCTTTCCTTGGCTGAGTCCCTGGCTCTGATGCGGCGCCAGGCCATCGGCTGGTATGCCGGCTGCACGTTGGCTGACCTGCCGGTGCGGCTGGGCAGGGGCATCATAAGCCCGGGCAAGGGTCTCTGGCATGGCCTGATGTAATAAAATCGTCACAATATCGGGTGTCCGGTCACGAGCCAGGCCGGCGCCGGCGGCGGTCGATGCCGTGCAAGGCAAGGCCGCAATATATACGAGGAGAAATGACGAAATGACAAAGTACACACTAAATATGGGATTCCTGCCCGGCCTGCTGGCCTGCGCCGCATCGGCACTGGCTCTGGGCGCGGCTCCCGCCGCCGCCGCCTGGCCGGAAAAGCCGATCCGCCTGGTGGTGGGCTTTCCGCCGGGCGGCCCGGTCGACACCCACGCGCGCATCCTGGCCGAAAAGCTCCAGCCTGTCCTGGGCCAGTCGGTGGTGCTGGACTACAAAGCCGGCGCGGCCGGCAATATCGGCTCGGACGCTGTCGCCAAGGCGGCACCGGACGGCTACACGCTATTGCTGGCAAATACCGGCCAGATGGCCATCAACGGCTCGCTTTATCCCAAGCTGCCGTACGCCATGCCCCGGGATTTCGCACCCGTGGCCCGCACCGCGCTGATTCCGCTGGTGATGGTGGTCAATAACAATGTACCGGCGCGCAACCTCAAGGAGTTCATCGCCTACGCGCGCGCCAATCCGGGCAAGCTCAATTTTGCCTCAGGTGGCAACGGCGGCATCTCGCATTTGATGCCGGAGATGTTCAAGCAGGCCTCCGGCACCTTCATCGTCCACATTCCCTACAAGGGCAGCGCCCCGGCCCTGACCGACGTGATGGGCGGCCAGGCGCAGATGATGGCCGATTCGATCCCGCTTTTCACGCAGTACATCAAGGCCGGCAAGGTGCGGGCGCTGGCGGTGACATCGAAGCACCGTTCTCCCGCGTTGCCCGATGTGCCGACCATGGAAGAGGCCGGGCTGAAGAACTTCGAGGTGGTGGGTTTCTACGGCATGCTGGCGCCGGCCGGCACGCCCAAGGACGCGGTGGCCAGGCTGTCGGGCGCGCTGCAGACGGTACTGGGCGAGGCCGACACCCGTGCCAGGCTGGAGCAGCAAGGCGCCGAGGCGGCCTGGCAGGGCCCGGAAGCATTCGGGCAGACCATTGCCGCGGAGCAGAAGCGCTGGGGACAGGTGATCAAGACTTCGGGCGCGAAGATCGACTAAGCGCAGGTGGCCGCTCCAAGACACTACGCCCGTCAGGGTGAATGCGGTTGCGCGAATTCCGGTTTAGCATCCGGGGTTCTTTCAAGGAGCGGAAATGCATTTGTCCAACTGGCTTGTCTTTTGCGGCGTCTCGCTGTTCATGGCGTTTACGCCCGGCCCGGCGGTGCTGCTGGCGGTGTCCAATTCCGTGTCGGTGGGACCATCCCGAGCCATGCTCGGCTCCTTTGGCAATGCCGCGGGGGTGTTCATGGTGTCGGCGGTCGCCATGGCTGGCCTCGGCGTGGTGCTGACCAGTTCCGCTGCAGCATTCATCGCCTTGAAAGTGCTCGGCGCGGCTTACCTCATCTATCTCGGCGTAAAGCAGTGGCGCAGCGGCGCGAATGCGTTCGCGGTGGTCGACCGGCCCGGCCAGGCCACGGGCTTGCGTGGGTCGATGCGGCTCTTTGGCCACGGTGTGCTCGTGGCCGTGACCAATCCGAAGAGCATCCTGTTCTTCTCGGCACTGTTCCCGCAGTTCCTGACGCGCAACGCACCGGTGCTGGAGCAGTTCCTGGTACTGACCGCGACCTTCTCCGTCTGCACCTTGCTGTCGCATACCTTTTATGTGCTGGTGGCGCGGGGCATGAAGCGCGGTTTTTCCGATGTCCGCCGCGTGCGGCTGTTCAACCGTATTTCCGGTGGCGCTTTTGTCGCCCTTGGCCTGGGCATGCTCCGGCTGCGCAGCAAGGCCGCCTGAGAGACGCCCGCTACCACTGCGCAGGCGAGGTGCCCAGCCGGCCCGCCGGACGCTCCCAGTGCATCGGTGCGCCCTGCACCATGACCGGCGGCTTGATGCGTAGCGCCGGTCCCCATGCGGTTTCCTCCACGGTGTTCGCCAGATCGGCAGGCGTTTCGGCTGCCAGCGCCGGCGCTTTGCCCTGCGTGGCGCTACCCGACACCAGCAGATGCGCGGTGCGCGCCAGCGATGCCCGCACTTCGCAGCCGGCGCCTGTGGCGAGGCGCTGCGCCAGACCGCGCACCACCGCTGCTGCCATCAGGTAGCCAGTCGCGTGATCGATCGCCTGCACGGGCAGCGGCCCGGGGCGGTCCAGCCCCGCCGCGCGCATGCCAGCATCGGCAATGCCGGTGCTCATCTGCACAAGGCTGTCGAAGCCGCGCCGGCCTGCCCACGGACCGCTCCATCCATACGCATCGAGCGACACGTCTACCAGTCCCGGATTGATCTCCCTGCGCCGCTGCGCGTCCAGGCCAAGACGCGCCAGAGCCTCGCGCCGGTAGCCGTGCACGAGTACGTCGGCCTGGCTTAGCAGCCGCTCAAGTACATGCCGGTCCGCCGCGTTTTTCAGGTCGAGCCGGGCACAACGCTTGCCGGGCACGACTTCCGGAACCGTGCCGGGCTCTTCCCAGCCGGGCGGATCGATGCGGAGAACATCGGCGCCAAATCCGGCCAGGAAGCGGGTGGCGACGGGGCCGGCCAGGATCCGGGTCAGGTCCAGCACGCGAATGCCGCGCAAGGGGCGGTCCGGCGCAATGGCCCAGTCCGGCCGGTCGCCGGCGGCGCAGGTCGTCCAGTGCAAGAGCGCCTCGCTGTTGACGGCCCTTCCCTGCGGATGCGTGGCCCATTCCGCCAGCGTATGCATCGCTGCCGAACACCCGCCGTTGCCGACGATGGCGGTTTCCAGGGCGCTGGCTTCCCAGTGCGCGACGGCCCGCGCGACCGCCGCCTTGTCGGCCGGCACGCCGAGCACCGCGAGGGCGGCGTCGCGGTGATGCGGGGCGTTGGTGTGCAGCCGGATCCAGCCGTCGGCCGCCCTGTAGTCGCCGGCCACGGCATCCCATTGCGGCGGCAGTTCCCAGCCTTGCGGCCGCAGCGAAGTGCCGAACCACAGCGATGCCCGCCGCTGCTCCGCCTCGACCCGCGGCATCCGTCCGTGCGCCTGGTGGATCAATCCGGCAACGGCGAGCCCGGCGGCGCCGACGGCCGCCGTGGCCAGGGCGGTGACCGGAAAGACCGACGGCAGGTTGCCCGTACCGGTCATGGCGACGTGCTCGGGCCAGGCGGCGTCACCGTTCACGCCCTGCCAGATCTCGCGCAGGAAGTCTGTGCCTGCTTTCGCTGTGTTCCGGGCTGATGGCGGGGAATATTCGGGGTTTGGCATGACGGCTCTCGCTTGTCGTTCTGTAGTGGGTCAGCGGCTAAGTGCCTTGCAGCATAGGCTCCTTGTTTTAATAGTCAATATTGATTATATTAATCAACTAATTGCTCCTTTCCACTTGGGCCGCCATGTCCCGCTACCTGAGTTCCGCCGAAGCCGCCGCCGCGCTCGGCGTGTCCCGCCAGACGCTCTACGCCTATGTCAGCCGCGGCCTGCTGCACGCGCACGACGGGGAAACCCATCGCGAAAGCCGCTATCTCGCGGAGGACGTGGAGCGCCTGGCGGGCCAGCGCACGCGCGGCCGCAAGCCCCGCGAAGTGGCCAAGGCCACGTTGAACTGGGGTTTGCCGGTGCTGGAATCGGGGATCACCTTGATCGAGGACGGGCAGCTTTACTACCGCGGCAACAATGCCGTCGCGCTCGCCGCATCCGACACGGTGGAAGCGGTGGCGGCGCGGCTTTGGCAATGTCCTGTGGAGGCCGCCTTTGGCGCCGCGCCGCCATCGCCGCCGGCGCACCTCGCCGGGATGCAGGTGGCCTTCGCCGGCCAACGCTGCGAGGAGGCGCTGCTGCCCCTGTTCACCATCGCCAGCGAGGACGACCCCACCGCGCAGTGGCAGGCATCGCCGGAGCGGCTTGCCGCGGGCTGCGGCGTCCTGGTGCGGCTGCTGGCCGCCTGCCTGCTGGGCACGGCGCCCGCCAGCACCCCCGTGCACCGGCAGTGCGCCAGTGCCTGGCAGGTGGACGACGAGGGTGCGGCGCTGATCCGCATGGCACTGGTGCTATGCGCCGACCATGAGCTGAACGCGTCGAGCTTCACGGCCCGCTGCGTGGCGTCCACCGGCGCCAGCCTGCGCGCTTCGGTGGTGGCTGGCCTGGCCGCGCTGACCGGCGGCCGGCACGGCGGTGCAACGGCGCGCGTGGAAGCACTCTGGGATGAGCTGGGCGACCTCCGGCCCGCCGCGAAGCTGCGCGAGCGGCTCGCCCGCGGCGAGGGCCTGCCGGGTTTTGGCCATCACCTCTATCCTGCTGGCGATATCCGGGCCATTGGCCTGTTGTCGCGGATACTCCCGCATCATCCCGAATGGCAGGCACTAATCGACGTCGCTTTTTCCCTGGTGGGGCAGCGGCCATCGATCGATTTCGCGCTGGTGGCGCTGCGCAGGCATCTGGGCCTTCCGCCCGGCGCGGCCTTCGGCCTGTTTGCGCTCGGGCGTTCGGTCGGCTGGATCGCGCATGGCCTGGAGCAGCGCTCCGATGAGGAGCTGATCCGGCCGCGCGCGGCCTATGTCGGCCCGCGTCCGGCTCTGGCGTGAACGCCGCCTCCTGTCAGGCGGCAAGCTCCGCCGCGCGCTGTTGCAAGCGCCGCACCGCCTCGCGCGCCTGCGCGCCAAGCTCCGCAAGGTCGAGGCCCGGAATCGCGTCGTGCTCCGCCACCACGCGCCCGCCTACCAGCAGCGCGCGCAGCGCCGGCCGCCCGCCGCTGGCCACCGGCGCGATGGCCGGATCGTGCAAGCCGAAGCAGCGCGGGTCGTCGAGGCGGTAGACGGCAAGGTCGGCCGCCTTGCCCGGCTGCAGCGTGCCGACCGCATCCAGGCCAAGCACGGCCGCACCGCCGGCCGTGCCCCAGCGCACCACGTCCTCCACGCGCGCGGCATCGGCGCCGCCCTCATGGCTGCCCCCTTCGGCGCGCGGCAGCGCGCCGTGGCCACACCGCGCGCGCTGCAGCAGCCAGGCGGCATGTGTTTCCGAAATCATGTCGGCCGCTTCGTTGGAGGCGGCACCGTCCACGCCGATCGACACCGGCACGCCCGCGGCTTCTAGCGCCGGGATATCGGCGATGCCGCTGCCCAGCCGGCCATTGCTCTGCGGGCAGTGCGCAATGCCCGTGCCGGTGGCGCCGAGCTGGCGGATTTCGCCGGCGCCCAGCTTGACCAGATGGGCGAACCACACATCGGGCCCCAGCCATTCGTGCTCGCCGCAGAAGGCCACCGGCGTGGTCTGGTACTTTTCCCACGCGGCGTTCTGGTACTCCACTGTCTCCGACAAATGGCTGTGCAGGCGGATGCCGAGCTGGCGCGCGGCGCGCGCGCTGGTGCGCAATTCGTCGGGCGACATCGAGTAGAGCGGCGTGGTGGGTGCCATCACCACGCGGCGCATCGCGTCCGGCGCGGCCTGGTGGTAGCGCGCGGTGAGCCGCTCGCAATCGCCCAGGAACTGGTCGAGCGTTTCGGGGCGGAGCGCCTGCGGCAGGTCGCTTTCGAGCTGCCGCGTGCGGGTTGCGCCGCCGCGGCACAGGACAAAGCGCAGTCCCAGCGCCTCGGCCTCTTCGAACAGGATGGCCGAGCTGTCGTAGGGCATGCCCGGATAGTAGAGATAGTTGTGATCGGCGACGGTGCCGCAGCCGCTGCGCACCAGTTCCACCAGGCCGATGCGGGCCGCAAGCCGGAAGGACGCTTCGTCGAAGGCGGCGCGGAAGCGGTAGGGCGTGGCGCCCAGCCAGGGCGTGAGCGTCAGGTCCAGCCCCGGCGGATCGCCCTTGAGCAGCGACTGGAACAGATGATGATGGGTGTTGACCCATGCCGGGTAGATCACGCAATCCGTGGCGTCGATGACCCGCTCGCAGGGGCGCGGGTCGAGCCGGCCGATGGCTTCGATGGTGCAGCCGGCCACGCGCAGGTCCGGCCCGGCATGGCGCTCGCCCGCACCGGCAAGGCCGGTGAGGATGACGGTGGCGTTGCGGATCAGGATGGTGGGGTTCGGCTTCATGCGAGCTCGCTTTCGTGCCAGTGGGACAGCGCCATGCGCGATATCACCACCATTGCGCCAAACAGCGCGACGCCCGTCACCGTGATCAGGAACAGGGCCGCGAACAGGCGCGGGATATTGAGGGCGAAACCCGCTTGCAGGATCTGGTAAGCCAGGCCCGCGCCGGTGCCCCCGGTGCCCGCCACGAATTCCGCCACCACCGCGCCGATCAATGCCAGCCCGCACGAAATGCGCAGCCCGCCGAAGAAGTACGGCAGCGCGCTCGGGATGCGCAGCCGGCGCAGGGTGTCCCAGCGGCTCGCGCGGTTGATGCGGAACAGGTTGAGCAGCCCGGGGTTGACACTGCGCAGGCCCAGCACCGTGTTGGAGATGATGGGGAACACCGCCACCATGGTGGCGCAGATCACCAGCGCCAGCGCCGGCTCCTTGACCCAGATGATGATCAGCGGCGCGATCGCCACCACCGGTGTTACCTGCAGCAGGATGGCATAGGGAAACAGGCTGGCCTCGATCAGCCGGCTTTGCACGAACACAAAGGCCGCGGCGGTACCGGCCACCACCGCCAGCGCGAACGCCAGCATCGTGATGCGCAGCGTCACCCACAGCGAGCCGGAAAGCAGGCTCCAGTCTTCCACCAGCGCATGGCCGATGGCGGCGGGCGTGGGCACCAGGTAGGCGGGGACGGCGAGCGCCGTGCAGATGCCTTGCCACGCCAGCAATAGCAGCACGCCGACGGCAAGCGGGGCGGCCACGCGCTGTACGGCGGGGCGCGACAGTAGCGGGGGATTCATGGAGGGGCTCCTGGTTATCGCGGGTGTGCGTCCGGATCGATGCCGGTGTTGGCCTGCGTGAGCAGCGCCGACAACTGCGCGCAGTACTGCATGAAGGCGGGCGAGACGCGGAAGGCTTCGTCGCGCGTCTCGGGGCCTTCGATCGTCACATCGGCGATCACCCGGCCCGGACGCGCCGCCATGACCACCACCCGGCTCGACAGGTAGACCGCCTCGTAGATGCTGTGCGTGACGAAGACCACGGTGAGGCCGCGTTCCGCCCACAGCGCGCGCAGGTCGGCATCGAGCTTGTTGCGGGTGAACTCGTCGAGCGCGCCGAAGGGTTCGTCCATCAGCAGCAGATCGGGGTTGGTCGCCAGTGCCCGCGCGATCGACACGCGCATCTGCATGCCGCCGGACAATTCACGCGGATAGACCGTGCCGAAGCGGCCCAGCCCCACCAGCGCCAGCGCGCGCTGGACGCGCTCGCCGGCCTCGGTGCGCGGCATGCGTGCCAGGTCCAGCGGCAGCCGCACGTTGTCGGCCACGCGCGCCCACGGCATCAGGGTGGCTTCCTGGAACACCATCGCCAGCGTGCGCCCGGCGGCATCGGTGGCGGTGGGCAGGGCGGGACTGCCCCACCAGCGCAGATGTCCCGCCGAGGGCGCTTCCAGCCCGGCAAACAGCTTGAGCAAGGTGCTCTTGCCGCAGCCGGACGGGCCCAGCAGCGAGACGAACTCGCCGGGCTTGATCGTCAGCCTGACGCGTTCCAGCGCCACGGTGCCGTTGGGGTAGGTCTTCTCGACCTGGTTGGCGAGCAGCAGGGGCGCGCCGGCATCGCGGGCGATGCCGGACACGATGCCACCGGGGCCCGGGCCTGGGGTCTGCATGGCACTGCGAAAGAGGGCGCTCATGACGGTCTCCGTATTGAGTCTGTGCGGGGGGCTACCCGGTTCAGCCGCGGACCACGGGAATGCGGAACGCTTCCTTCTCACCGTGCTGCGTGAACAGCGCCATCAGCATCTTGCGCATCAACAGGCCGGGCTTGTCGGACTCCATGTGGAATTCAACGCGGCGGCGCGTGTCGACGCAGGCGTCGTAGTCGGTGGCTTCCAGGATCTCGCGGTCCTCGCCGACGATGGGCGCATCCCAGTCGATCAGCTCCTGGGTCGAGCAGTCTTCCTCGCTGTCGTTGCGGTACAGCCATTGCGACAGCATCACGCTCTTGTCGTCGATCGGCGTGGCGCAGTTGTAGATGATGTGGTGGCGCCCGCTGGCCGGATAGATGCAACCAAAGCGGCGCGTGAAGGGCAGGTCCCAGCGGTTGAACATATGCCGGTGCGTGATCGGCTCGGTGGTGCCGGTAACGCGGTGGCCGGCCTCGATGTTGCGGATCGGCACCAGCGTCTCGGCCTCGAAGCCCCATTCGCGTGCCTGCAGGTTGTATTTCTCGGGCTTGGGCTGTTCGGACAGGCCGAAGTTGGCGCGGTGCACGAAGCTGAAGTGCGAGTTGTCGAAGGCGTTTTCCATCACGCGCAGCGAGCTGGTGTTCCATTTCTCGTAGAACTGGAAGATGCGGCGGTAAGCGGGATCGCCATCCTCCGGGAAATCGGGGATGGGCTGCAGCGGATCCTCCAGCGCCACCCACAAGTAGCCATACTTTTCCTGCGCGTGATAGGCCTGCACCTTCGCGCCCGCCGGGATGGCGTTATCCGGCGCCTGCGGAATCCGCACGCAGGCGCCGGAGCAGTTGTATTCCCAGCCGTGGTAGCCGCAGACGATGTCGCCGCGGTCGTTGACCCAGCCCTTGGAGAGACGGGCGGTGCGGTGACAGCAGCGGTCCTGCAGGGCAGCGGGCTTGCCGTCGGCACCTTTCCACAGCACCAGGTGTTCGCCCAGGAGGGTGAAGGGCCTGGGGCCGTCGTCGAGCATGGTGATGGGCATCAGGGCGTACCAGAAGCGGCGCAGGACGGGTTGTTGAGTGACCAGCATTGCAGAATCCTTGTATGGGGGGTGATCTTCGATCTCGGACAGCGGTGCCGCGCAGCGCGTCACGGCATCAGGGCATGATCTTCAGGTCCTTCACGAACTGCGTGGTGTAGGCTTGCTTCCAGTCGGTATCGGCTTTGAGCAGGCCGGCGCCGACCATGAAGTCGCGCGTCTTCTGCCAGCGCGCATCGGTCATCACGCCGATGCCGTAGCGGGCCGCGTCGCCGCCGCCCACCATGCGGTACTCCTTGAGCTTGCCCACGCCCCAGGCGAGCTGGTCGTCCTTCATGTTCGGGTTCTCCTGCTTGATCAGCGCATTGGCAGGGGCCGGGTCCGCGAGGTAGCTCTTCCAGCCTTCCATGGTCGCCTTGACGAAGCGGGCAACGACGTCCGGCTTGTCCTTGACGGTTTTCCGCATGGTGACGATGGTGGTGCCGTAGGGCGGATAGCCATCGTCGGCAAACAGAAAGAAGCGCGTCTTGGCGCCGGCCTTGCTGGCCGAGAACACCTCGGACGAGGCATAGGCCTGCTGCGCCGAATGCGGGTCGGCGAAGAAGGGCTGCAGGTTGAAGGTGTAGACGCGGGACTGGGATTCTTCGAGCTTGTACTTGCCCTTGAGCCACGGCCACCACGTGGTGCGCCCGGAGGTGGAAACCAGCACCGTGCGGGTCTTCAGGTCTGCCAGGCTCTTGACGTCCTCATGGGTCATCATGCCTTGCAGGTCGGTCTGGAAGGAGGTTGCGACCGTGGTCACGGGCACGCCTTGCTCCACGCTCTTCAACACCTGCAAGTCGTAGCCCATCAGGAAATCGGCCTGCCCGCTGGTGAGGATCTGCATGCCGTTGACCTGCGGGCCGCCCATGCGGACGGTGACATCCAGGTCGTATTTCTTGTAGATGCCCTTGGCCACGGCCTGGTAGAAGCCGCCGTGTTCGGCCTGGGCATACCAGGAAGTGAGGAAGGTCACCTTGTCGGTGGCCAGCGCGGTGGCGGGGACGGCCGCGAGCGCGAGCGCGGCGCAAGCGCCGGCGATCAACAGGCGGCGCAATGGGGAGGGCGTCTTCATGGGGGCTCCTTGGCGGACAGGTGTGGGGCAAATGGGGGTGGGGGCTGCAACAGGCGAGGTGGCACCGGCGAGCGTGCGCCGCGCATGGTCATGCGCGGGCGCAACGCGAGCGGAGGGATTGCCACGCAATGCGCCTGCGCAATGGAATAAGGGCTTGAGGATGAGGGACATCGTGGGCGCTCTCTTTTCTCTCGTCCCGGCCTTGTGACCGGATCCAAACGCCCGGATGTCTCGCCTGGCGAGGCAACTGGGCGCGCGACCAAATGGTCGCGAGAGCAATGTCCCACGCCGGTACGCGTTTACCCGCTTGGGGAACGCGTCGGCGTTAACCGCTTCTACTCGACAGGTTGTTCAGCAAGAGCTGTGCCAATACCCACGGCAAGAGACTGCACATGCTGGCTGGCGGCGCCGGACAGCCATGGTGCATGTTGGGTCGTGCGCGGTGCGATTCATGCACCAGATCGGTGTGCGCCGCGCGCTGCCGCTTCTCAGCTGCCGGTGCTGTTCCTGACCAGCGCGCCGCAGCGGCCGACCATGGTGGTGAGGCAGCAGGCATTGCCTGACCAGTCGCCGCCGATGACCATGCCGTTGGTGCCGGCGATCAGGCGGCGCTGGCACTGGCCTGGCGTCTGCAATGGTTCGGGCGACGTGGGCGCGCGCACGTCGCGCGGACCGCTGCCCGGCGCGCGAGCCGGCGGCACTTCCTCGGTCCACAGGTAAGCGGTGCCGCCCGGCACGGCCTGCACCGCCTGCGGAGGGCCCCACTGGGCCTTGGCCTCCTCGATCGGCGCCGACTTCCAGGAAGCTAGCACGCGCTGCATGGCGGATTCTTCGACGCTCGCGCAGCCGCCCAGGGCGATGGCGGCCAATGGTGTTAGCAGGAAACGAGGCGAGGCGGCGAGACGGCGGACAGCGGACATGGCGGCTCCAGAGGGGGCAACCCCCTCTGCGCAGACTATCCTAGCGCCCCGCCATGCCGCAAGCGGCCCGGCGTCGCCTATGCGGGTTTGCCCACAGAAGGCGCCAGCACGATCTTGTCCGCGTCCGCGGACGGCTCATGCGAGCTGTCGCCGCCACCGGCTTGGCCGAGATCCATGCCCCTGGTTTCCGGCAGCAGCAAGGCGGCGCCTATCACCATCATGTAGCCCACGCCGGCGACGATGGCGATGGCCAGCGGCAGCGAGGTACGGCCGGTGCTCAGCCATCCCACCGTCAGCGGGAAGAGCGAACCGATCACGCGCCCTAGGTTGTACGACACCCCATAACCCGTGGCGCGGATGTCGTTGGGATAAGACTCCGAGATGGTGGCGCCGATGCCGGCGAACACGCCCTGCATCAGCACGCCGAGCGGGAAACCCAGGAACAGCATCGACGTGTTCGAAACCGGGATCACCATATAGACCAGCGCCATGACGAAGGCGCCCGCGGCAAAGGCGATGTACGTCAGGCGGCGGCCCCAGCGGTCGGTCGCATAGGCGCCCGCCACATAACCGACCAGGGAGCCAAAGATGGTCATCGCCAGGTAGGAACTCGTGCCAAACACGGAAAGCCCGCGCTCGGTCTTGAGGAACGTTGGCAGCCAGGTGGCAATCGCATAGTAGGCGCCGAGCATGCCGCCCGACAACAGGCTGCACAGCAGCGTCTTGCCCAGCAACGGCCGGCGGCCCAGGCGCGCCAGCTGCTGCCATGCGGAAGGGGCATCGGCCGCACCGCCCGCGGCGCGTTCGGCCTGGCTCTTGATGAAGACCTCCGGCTCTTCCAGGTTGCGGCGCAGGTAGATTACCACCAGCGCCGGCAGGATGCCCAGGAAGAAACAGACGCGCCAGGCGGTTTCAGCCGGGAACAGGCTGAAGGTGATGGCGTAGGCAATGGCCGCCGCGCCCCAGCCGAAGGAATAGCTGCTGGCGGTGAAGCCGGAATACTTGCCGCGGTGCGCGGGGTTGCGGATCATCTCCGTCACCAGCACCATGCACAGAGAGGATTCGCCACCAAAGCCCAGGCCTTGCAGCATCCGGAAGACCAGCAACTGCTCGGGCGTGCTGGCCAGTCCGCACAGGAAGCAGGCCACGGCGAACACCACGATGGTCCAGCGCAGCACGCGCACCCGGCCGTAGCGGTCGGCCAGGATGCCCGCACCGATGGCGCCCACCAGCGAAGACACCAGGGTCCACGTGACGATGGCGCCGGCGGTCGACTTGCTCATGCCCCACTGGGTCAGCAGGGTCGAAATCAGGAAGGAGTAGATCATGAAGTCGAACACGTCGACCGCATGACCGAGGAACGCGCCGTAAAAGCCCTTGCGCTCCATTGTCGATAAATCCTTGAACCAGGCGAACATGATCTCTCCTTCGAATCGTTTCGAATTGGGGGGGGCGGTGCGCTGTTTTTGTTATCGCGCCGAGGCGCCTGGCACCTTGAGGGACTGGACCGGCGGCGGCCGGAAGGCAAAACCCGCGGCTTCGAGCAACTGGGCAAAACGCAGCGAGGTCAGGTCGGCGAAGCGTCCGGCGACGATCTGCACCCCCACCGGCAGGCCGCCGCGGCCCGGGCCGACCGGTGCCACCGTCGAGGGCAGGCCGCACAGGCCGGAGTGCCCTGCCCAGAACAACTGGCTGGTGAGCGGTTGCGCCCGGCCGTTGACCTGGAGCGTGCGCTGCCACGGCTCGCCCGCTTCGTCCAGGGCAAAGGCCGTGGTGGCAGCGGCCGGACAAAGCAGCACGTCTACTTCGCCGAAGAAACGTTGCCAGGACTGTGCGAAGGTGGCCCGGGCCTGCTGCAGCTGAAGCCATTGCCGATGCCGGATGCCGGCGCCGGTGAATTGCAGCGTCGCATAGCTATGGTCTTCGGGCGCGGTGCCGGCGGCATGGGCCAGCGCGGTGTCGAAGCTGGTGTCATCCATATGGATCGACGTCGTCGCCCGCAGCATCAGCACATAGGTGTGCCACAGGGCTGCGGCATCGAAGTCCGGGCGGGCATTCCACCGTACCTGCGCGCCCTGGCTCTCCAGCCAGCGTCCCAGGCTTTCGATCTCGTCGCTGACTTCCGTGTCAGCCTCGCAAAGCGGATGGCTGGATAGCACGGCGACGCGGAAGTCGGCCAGCGTGTGCTTGTCACAGGGCGGCAACGCCAGGCGATAGGCCAGTGCGTCGCTGCCGTCCGGCCCCGCGAGTGCGTGCAGCAGCAGTTCGAGATCCCGCGCGCTGCGCGCGACCGGGCCCGCCACGTTGATCTCCTGCTCGCCATAGCCGTGGCCGATGCCGTGGCCGCGTAGCGGCACCAGCCCGTGGCTGCTCTTGTGGGCGAACACACCGCAGTAATGCGCCGGGTTGCGCAGCGAGGAGCCGATGTCGGAGCCCACATCGAAGAAGCTCATGCCAGCGCAGACCGCTGCGGCGCTGCCGCCGGACGAGCCACCGGGAGTGCGGCCCGGATCATGCGGGTTGCGGGTGGTGCCGTAGATGGCGTTGTAGCTTTGCCAGTCGCGCAGCCCGATCGGCACATTGGTCTTGCCCAGCAGTACGGCGCCGACCGCGCGCAAACGCTCGACGACAGCCGAGTCGTTGGCCGCGATGTTGCCGCGCTGGGCCGGGCTGCCGCATGTGGTGGGCCAGCCGGCTACGTCGAAGGACTCCTTGATGGAGAAGGGGATGCCGTCCAGATCGCCAAGCGGCGCCCCACGGCGGCGGCGCTCGTCGCTGGCTTTGGCCGCGGCGCGGGCGTTGGGGAAATCCGCCAGGATGATGGCGTTGATCTCGTGGTGCGAGGCGGTGTAGGCGGCTTCGCACCAGTTCACAAGGTCTTGCGCGCTGGCATGGCCTTTGGCCAGTAGCTCGGCCGCTTCCCATAAGGGCAGGAAACACCCTTCTGGCTGCTGCGCATCGGTAGTTGGAATATCTTGCCGCGTCACGCTGGCGCTCCGTCTTGTGGGGGCCCTTGCCAACGAGGCACGGGATTGGGGGCTGTCGGGATTCCGCGAATTCGGTATACTATATTCATTGATTTGCAGAGGGCAAGGCAAATATTCAGACGGCCGCGAACCGCCGCTTTCTAGTGCAATGCAACAGAAAGCCGCACAAATTCGGGGTTGGAAAGCGAGTCTGCGCGGAGGATGCGCACCTTGATAGGGCGCGTTTTTTGCCATCTTGGTATACCGTTTTGGCTTGAGCGGCTTGAGGATAGCCGGCCAGGAGCACTACCGCTGTTCGAGCAACGCCTTCAATGCGGCAAGGTCGCGCCGGACCCACTCCGCGTCCGCTTGCAGTTGGGCATCGCTGACGCCCGGACTGCGCAGCAAGGTGAACAGCAGGGTGGCCCCGCCGCCATTGGCGATCACGCGCATCGGGATATAGATTTCCTCGCCCTGCGCCGGCTGCACATAGTGGTCGGCGACGCCATAGGGGTTGGGGGGCGTGAACCGGACCTGCATCGGGCCTTGGGGCGTGAGCGTTGACCAGCTGCCATCCGCCTGCTGCGACAGTTCCCCTAGCCCGCTGGCCCAGCGGGGATAGTTCTCGGGGATCGCAAGGAAGGCGGAGACGGTGGCGGCTGGCAGATCGATATCGATGCCGAGGCTGAGATAGTCGCTTTGCTTGGCCATGGTCTCGCTCCGCCTTGGGGTACTGCTAGTGCTCGAAGAAGGACAGGGTTTGCTGGTCCGGGCTGGATAGCCGGCGCCGGCGTGTGCCGGTTGGGGATGCGGGGGCTGTCCGCTGCGTTTCGCGCCGTGGCATCGAGGGCGCCTGAAGTTCAAATTGCCGGACGCTTTCCAGCGGCACGGCGCTGGCCAGCAAAGCCGCCAGCCTGGGCGCCAGGATCTGGTAGGTGTCCAGGTCGAAGCGCGCGGGCACGCACAACAGGCCGGCCGCTTCATCCAGCGTGGACACGGTGCCCAGGTAGCACCAATCCTCGAGCACATGCCACCACGCCTTGGCGCCATCCTGCTCGCGCCACGCCACGGCACCCGCGAAAGGCCAGGGCCGCAGCGACAGGTCCGCCAGGGCCGCCACGGCACGTTCGCGGTGCGACGCCAGCGATTCGTCACCTGTGCAAGCCCCCAGGCAACGGTGCAGCTGGCGGGCGAAGCAGGGCAGGCCCCGCCGCACCGTCTTTTCCAGGGTGAGCGCGGCCTGGCAGAGCTGATGGGTTTGCGCCAGTTCGGCCAGGCGCGCCTCGGCGCTCGCCCGGCTGGGAAAGGCGCCATATAAGTTAGGGTGCCGGCTGAAATCCGTGTCGCGATCCGAGCGCAGTATCGGCGCGCTCAGCCCGGGTGCCAGTTCCCAGGAAAACAACCCTGCATTCTGCCGCAGCATCTGGTTGTGCAGTGGTTGCAGCGTCTTGATCAGGTGCGCTTCCAGCAGCAGCGCTCCCGCCTCGCCCCCGGTCTCCCGCCATTCGACCCGGCGCACTGCGCGCGCCAGCCGCATTTCCAGGGCGGCGCGATGATCGCCGGAAAAGTGTGCGCCGATGCGCTGGCGCAGGTGGACGCTCTTCCCTATATAGAGAGGCATATCCTGGTCGCCGTAGAAGAGATACACACCGGCGGTATCGGGCACGTCGTCCAGGGCAGTTTCCTCCAGGCCGGCGGGAAGGCTTGCGCGCTTGACCAGGGACCGCGCCGCCGATTCGACCAGATCGACCGGATAGAGCTCGTGGATTTTCTGCCAGAACTGCCACAGCAGTTCGGCATCGGCCAGGGCCCGGTGCCGGCCCTTGGGCTGCAATTCGAACCGGGCGATCAAGGCATCCAGGCCGTGCCGCGCCACCGAGGGAAACAGCGAGCGCGAGAGGCGCACGGTGCACAATACGTCGGCGCGGAACGTCACGCCAACGCGGCGGAATTCATTCTTGAGAAAGCCATAATCGAAGCGTGCGTTATGGGCGACGAAGAGCTTACCCTGCAGCCGCTCCGCCAGGCTCTCCGCCAGCGACTCGAAGCTTGGCTTGCAGCGCACCATGGCGTCGGTGATACCCGTCAGCTGCTGGATGAAGGGTGGGATGCCGATCCCGGGATCGACCAGGGTATCCCATTCGACAATACCGTCCGGCCCCACCTCCACCACGCCGATCTCGGTGATGCGGTCCCGGGTGGCGTCGGCGCCGGTTGTTTCCAGGTCGACAAAGACGATGGGGCGGGAAAGTGCGTCGGCCAGCGCTAGCGCATCCAGGTGCCGGGACGTATTGGCCGGCTGGCGCGAGGGCTGGTAGATGGGGAGGTCAGGCATCCGTTGATTCTAATAGATAGCAGCCACGTGGAAGCTGCCCTCGCCGGGGCTCGGCAGCCGGCTTCATCACCGCGTCACAAACCGCTCTGAAGAAATTTCAGAAAACGCTTGCCATGGCCGAGGGGCTCCCTTAAGATTCGCCCCCTCGCAACACAACTACCGCGCTGCAAAGCAGGCGGGGCAAG
>JYOD01000029.1 GCA_000955785.1 Burkholderiaceae bacterium 16 | reverse complement strand
CTAACCAAAAAACCCTCTGCCCATGGGCGAGGCGGCATAACGTGCTCGTGGTGAATCAATAGGTTCGAGAAGGCCAGACGGCGCTGCCCGCTTGCCAACAAAAAACACCGCCCACATACGGGGCGGTCGTGCGACGTGCGAACGGAAAATGCAGAGGGACTGCATTCAGGGCCGAGATGCTGCCGGATATCGCGTAAAAATGTCCTGGGAGCGTGAGGTCAGGCTGGATGCTACGGTGGGGGCTTGCCGCCAAGCTGTGTAGTGGGGGGCAGACGGCGCGCACCCTCCCGCACACTTGCTTCATTTGGCGCGAGGAATTGCGTAGGGCGTAACCAGTTCGAAGCAATCAAAAAGCGCTGCAGATTTTTTCGTCTTGGAATCATAGGCATGAACCTCGATGCATTTGAACGCGCTTTCGCCTTTTTGAAGGATGAAGGTTTCGGTTGATACCCCATTTGGAGACGAATCGTTCGTAACCGCGGTAATGCCGTAACCACGTCCAACAAGATCAACTAGCGACAACCCAACGCGCTGCCATTGGCTTTCAGGTGCTTCAACTGCTTGAGCGGACAGTGCGGCTGTAGCAAGGAAAAGGGAAGCGATGCGGAAGGCTTTCATTGTGAAGTCGCCGTTGATTCCACCGGATTGCGGTAATGGCGCCGTCCGTCGTGGCGAGGGCGGCGCCCCTTCTGCCACCATCATATCCGCGGGATGCGGCCGCATAAAGCTCCACGCCCCGTTCCGGAACCTTTGCCGCTTGAATAGTGCCGGCGGCACTGCCCCCGGGCGCTTGACCTTGATCCAGTCGGGCGAGCGCGCGCCGGACTAGCAGGTGCTGCCAGCCCGCTTTCCCAGATCCCCTCAAGTTTCAGGACCAGGCGTCGTCATATAGCCATTCCCCATCGTCGACGTCTTGGACATACAGCAGGCCGGCCGGCGGCACGGCCAGAAAGAATCTTCCGCTAAGCTCTATCCACAGCACCCGCGTTGTTGCTGGATTGGCGGGCACTTGACCGAACCGAATGAGCAGAACACGCAGCAGTCGCCGGGGTTGGGTCGCAGGAGCGCCTTGCAGCGGCTGCACTCGTAGAAGAACTGGCAGGCGTCCGTTGGCATGGTTTCCTGCTTGGCAAAGCCGCAGTGCGGGCAGGTCAGTACGGATTCAAGAATGACGGCACTCATCGGGTCCTCACAATCGCAACGCCTCTCGTCGCCAAACGCAACGGCCACCGCGTGGCGGCGGCGGTGGGAAAAACAACGGACTGGGGTACGTATTTGTACTTGAACTCGAAAGGCCAGCCGTCTGCGCGCGGAACGGTTTTCCGTTCTGACAGCATCTTGGGGGAGAGGTCGGCCAGCTTCGGCGCCGGCGCGCACGGTGCCATGGTTGGTCCTGTGGGGCGGTGCTTCCGTTGTAGGCGTGCCAGGAGGATAGCGCCATAGGCCATCGTCCGACTTGCGTGCGTTGCGTGTATAAAAAAGCGCCGGCGGCGTCGGCCGTCCACACCATCTTCTCAAAGTGCCGTGTCTCGATGCCGTGCACCGTACTGGCTACCGTCGTGGAGGTTTGCGGCTCGGTGTTTCCCACTCACCGGCGGTGCAGGGGAAGCGGCTGACGGATCTGGAGAACTAGGAGGTGCGGCCGCGGTTGATTGCGAAGCGCTACCTGCCCAGTCGATCGCCGAGCTCAATGAAAAAAAGGTGACAACCAAGCTGTCACCTTCATCAGGACTGGGGAGTCCGGCGAAATCTCCTGGTTACAACGGAGCGCCATAAGAAGACGAAGACATATACCCGCCGGACCTTGCGCCATCCGGGAACGTTTCGAACGTGTCGGCCCTTGTGCCATCGGCGTACGTGTCGGAGCTCACGGCCCGCGCGCCATCAGTGCGCACATCGAACTCGCCAGCCTTGGCCAATGCAAAAGCAGCGGACAGGGCACCGGTCAGAGCGACAGTGGCGGCAATCAGAACGAAACGTTGGATATTCATGATGAATTGAAAGCGGGACATCGAGCCACCAAAATTTGGGGACTCTACAACAGGCTGCATGATAGGGGTTTGCCCTATGGTTATAAACCCTAGTTTGCGAAACGCATAGTTGCTCATTGCACAACAATACTGAAAATCTTCGTCGTGAAGGCTCGGGATACGATAGCAATCTGACGGTTGTGCTGACTAAGGCGCCGGTCGGGGTGGTGCTGGCAAGGAGACCAACGGTTGGTGGGGGACTCTTGGTGATTGACCCGCCCGGCATCAGACCGCCAATGCCCATCAGCCAGCAACCGTCACACCGCACTTCTCCGCAATCGCGATAAATTTTGGGACGTCCGGTGGTCCCGGAGGAATTTCCTGGTCGATTGCGGTGAAGAGACGCGTCGCGTGTCCGGTTTGCCCGGTGACCGAGATCATTTCGCCGCCGCCCGGGCCAAAGTGAAAGCTGTGAATCGTGCCTGCGGGCAAGTGAACGAGCGTGCCAGCTGTGGCGGCCAGGGTATTGCCGCCGTAGCTGATTTCGACACTGCCTTTGACCACATAGAAAGATTCGTCCCAGTCATGGCTGTGCTGTGGCGGTCCGGTGCCTTCATCGCCTTGCTGCAAGAAAATCTCATAGCCTTGCGTGGCGGCATTTGATGCCAGTATCGTAATCTTCTCGCCCACCACATCCAGTGCACGGGGATAAGCGTTCGGTGTTACGACAAACGGTTGTGGCTTCATGGTTTGCGCCTCCTTTGGACCGCATTCAGCCCCGAGCTGGTTATAGTCAGTGGACTGGACGGAGTCCAGAAGTTGCCATCGGTGGCATCGGTGACGGCCAGCGCGATTGCCTCAATTTCCTATGCAGGCTAACGGTAATGTGGAGCTGGCTGGAGGGCGCGTTTCATTTTCCCTCCCGCTCAACCAACACATCCAGCGGCACGTGCAGCGCCTCCGCCAGACTCTGAAACACTTCCACGCTTCCATCGCGCTTGCGGTTCTCAATCTGGCTGAGATAGGGCTTGCTGAGTCCCGCCGCGGTTGCCAGCGCGTCCTGGGTCATCCGGCGGTATTCGCGCCAGGCCTTGATCGGGTTGTCGCCGGCGAGTTCGGCGTCCAGTATGGCGGCGGGAATCCGAAAGCCGTCTTCCCGTGCCTTGGCGTGGCCGGGCAGCGTGGCATCGTCCCACTCTTCGGTCCGGTGCTTGATGCGCTCCCATACCTCAATGGGCACCACCGCGAACTCGGGGTGGCCGTCGCGTTCGATGAATTGAATCTTGACCATGATTGGCACCTCCAGAGGAGCACGGCTGGCACGTCGAGCACGATCGGGCCGTGCTGGATTTGATACCGCACTCGCCAGTCGCAGGCACGGAGGCGGCAGCCGTATCGACCGCCGGTGCGCCGGTGCCCGGCGCGGATTGCTGATCGCAACATGCCTGGGCAGGGTTGGGAGCCTGCGCCGCTTACCTGTTGAATGCGATTGCTTGCACTTTCATGTTAGCTAGGCGCTAACCGAATTGCTAATAAAGCTTGCTGGCGGTTTCGGCGCCGACGTGGGACAGGGCTGGGCTTTCACGGCCCAGCCTCCGCGAACACCTCTTTGCCCACGATCGCATCCAGCTCCTCATACAAGCCAGAGGATTTGTCGCTGACACGCAGTTGGAAGTCGAACAGGTGTGGCCGGATCAATGGTTCAACGCCGTACCCGTGCTCCGAAACGAGCCGGATCAGCCGGCCGCCGCGCGCATGAATGAACTCGGCCTCGGCATGGATGGCGACGTCGGGTACCACCACATCGCAGGCGTCGAGTTGGTCCAAAGCGTCGGCACAGTACTTGACCAGCACTTCCGGATCCATGCGGGCGCGGATCCAGGACTCGCGAAGGGCGTTTAGCAACTGTACCGGCGATTTCCCCAGCGCCGGAACGACATCGTTGCGCATTGCCGCGCTGAACTGCGCGTCGCTGATGCCGGCGCAGGCCTGGATCATGTGGCGCAGCGGGGCGTCGAACGTGACGGTCAGGAAGGCGTGGTTCGCGGAAGTCAGGTAGCTGGTGACGAGGTCCCGACCGGAGCCGGGACGGCCGCAAAGTCCGATAAGCATGAGGTTTCCTTTGTCGTGGTCGTTCGCCTGCGGGTGCTTGAGGTCAACGAGGTCGGTGCGCGGATTTGGCGCCGTGGCCGGGCTGGCGTGGTGCCAGGCCGTGACTTCCATGACTCGGCATACGGGGTCGACCCGCTGGGTCGCGACCGGGCCGAACCGGCGCAGGCACAAGCCCTGACGCTCGCGATGCAGCCCGGCGTTGGGTATGGAAATGCCGGGGTTTTGATGCCGCTTCAAGTTAACGCCGATAATTTACCAATAGGTAAATGTAAAGACAAGCCTTATGGGTAACTATCCTGACTTGCCGGCCGTGAGTCCCGGTCCTCGATCCACGGAAGTCGCCAAGGTGCCGACGCCCCCGTGGCTTGCAGCATCAGTGTCGCGTCGACCCCGCCGAACCATCGCGCTGAGAAGGGAGCGAAAGGTCCTTTTGCTCCGTAAATTACCTTTTAGTCACTAAATTTAAAGTACCAGGAGAAAATTTACCTTAAGGTAATGCGCGGGTTTAATGAGTAATGGACATCCAAGATACGCGCGAACAACGCCTGGCCCAAGTGCTGGAGAAACAGTTCGGAGGCTCGATCGCACGCCTCGCGGACCGAGTCGACCGCGAACCCTCATATTTCTCCCGAGTTTTTTCGTCGGAAGGCAAGGCCGGAAAGAAGCGCATCGGTGAACGGCTTGCCCGCGACATCGAGGCCAAGCTCGGCTTGCCTCGGCTGTGGCTGGACGGCAGCATGGAGGATGCTGCCGCCCCTTCGAATGACGAGATCCTGCCGCCTGGCGTGGCCATTCGGGTGGCTCGCTTGGTCAAGGACTTGCGCAACGAGGACATCGACCGCCTGCTGACGGCCATTGAGTTGCTGATGCAGGTCGAGGGCGTGCGATCGGTGCGCAAATATGGCAAGGGCGCCAAACAGGCGCAGGTACTGACGACCGGAAGGCGTACGGCAACCGGCTCCGCTAGCGGGGCGGTTCACGAGTCCGGCGCGCGTGTCGCCGGGAAGCAGCGAGGCAGGAAGAAGCCGGCAGACTGACGCAACCGGTGTCGTCGGCGACGCCGCGTCGGCAGCCTGGGCAGGACCGGCCGCCGCCGTGCCTGCCCTTTAACGTCCGGCCGGGTCAGGGCTGAAAATGCCATCCACTAAGTGGCTGCGTCAGGAAATCAATTGTCGCGAATTCCCGCAGCCGCCTCCGTGCGCTTGCACTCAGTCACGTCAGTGATAAATCCGTGCCATAGCGTGCTGCCGTCCTGCAGGCGCCGGGGGCGTGCATCCCCTTCCAGTGCGGCCCGTGCTCGTACTATCAGACGGCCTGAATATCGGCTGCGACCGCTATTCGTCTTCGCTGAAAGGCAACTCTCCCTGGACCGGCGCGGAAGCATACTCCAGCTCGCCGGCTGGCGTCAGCGCGCTCACCCGTACGCCCAGCAGCCGTATCTTCCGGTTCAGCGGAACGCGTCTGACACATTCGGTGGCGGCGCGCCGCAACAGGGTGGCGTCGGCGGTCGGGGCCGGCATGCTGAGGTCGCGGGTGACGGTGTGGAAGTCGTCATAGCGCAGCTTGACGCCGATGGTGCGGCCGACGTAGCCCTTGCGGCGCAGGTCTTCGGCGAGGCGCTGGCACAGGCCGGTAAAGACTTCGCCGAGAGCCTGGCGATCGTGGCGGGGATGCAGGTCGCGCTCGAACGTGGTTTCGCGGCTCATCGACTTTGGCTCCGAGCTGATGACCACGGGGCGTTCGTCATGACCTTGCGCGATCTCGGCGAGCCACGCGGAATAGCTGCGGCCAAAATGGGCCTGCAGCAGCCCGAGGTCGGCGCTGGCGAGGTCGCCAACGGTGGCGATGCCGAGCGCGGCGAGTTTCTCCGTGGCTTTCGGGCCGATGCCGTTGACCTTGCGCACCGGCAGGGGCCAGATGCGCAGCGGGATGTCTTCCGGCGTCAGGAGGGTAAGCCCATCGGGCTTGTCCAGCTCGGATCCGATCTTGGCGAGGAGCTTGTTGGGCGCGATGCAGATGGAGCAGCTCAGCCCCGTGGCCTCGCGAACTGCTTGCTTGATGCGGCTGCCGATATCGGCGGGCTCGCCTGGCACATCGCTCAGGTCGATGTAGATTTCGTCGATGCCCCGGTCTTCGACCTGGCTCGTGAACGCGGCGACGGCCGCCTTGAAGAGCCGGGAGTAGTGCCGGTACGAATCGAAGTCGGTGGGCAGCAGAATGGCGTCAGGCGCGAGCTGGGCTGCCTTCATCATGCCCATGGCGGAAAAAACGCCGAGCGCGCGCGCTTCGTAAGTCGAGGTGGTGACGACGCCGCGTCCCGCATAGTCGCGCAGGCGCGCAAAGCGCCGGCTTCCGTCTTCAAGCGTCTCGGGCACCGCATTCCGTCCGCCGCCGATCACCACGGGCATGCCGCGCAGTTCCGGATACCGCAACAGCTCGACGGACGCATAGAAAGCGTCCATATCCAGATGGGCGATGCGGCGGGGGGCAAATGACATGGCGTCAGCGAACGGGGTTGACGACGCGCCCCGGCCGCGAGAAAGAACTCGGGGGCGGGTCGCCTCGGTTACTGTATGCATATACAGTATATCGAATTCTACAAGAAGAATCCCCGCGGCGCCCCGGCGGGCCTACCAGCGATGCACGTAGGTCGCCGTCAGCACGATGCCCGCAGCGGGCAAGTGCGATCATGGCCGGCAAAGAAGGTGGCCTGCAGCCGGTTGCTCCATGCAGGTGTCGGGCGGTATTGCAGGTAGCCGGTGAGCTTGAGCGGCGGAATGCGGTAGCCGCTCATCTGCTGGCTGGCGCCGCCTTGCGGCGTTTCGCGGCCGCGCATCCAGGTGAAGGTGCCGCCCGTGCCCCATTGCTCATTGTCGGACAGGTAGTCGGCCGAGGCTTCCACGCCGTAGATGCGCTCTGCGGTGCGGGTCAGGATCAGGCCGTTGTTGAAGCTTTGCACGTCGATGTGTTCGTTCCGAAATGGTGAGCCGGACAAGGCGGTCCCTGGATGTCGATGCGCAAGCAGGCGCATAATTGAAAATGAGACGTATTATCATTTTTGCGGGTAATGTTCGTCAATGCCGACATTGAACCGGCCGGACGAGAAGACGCTTCACGTCGCATGACAATGGGTTTTCCCGCCGCATTTGGCTTGCCGGTAAGCTGAAAAAGCCAGCGCAGGGCGCGGGCGAAAGCCCGCCGCTCGTCGGCGCCGGTTGCTCAACGCAGCAGGAACGCGATATCGTCCACGCTGATTTGCGCGACGGCCACGCCCCGGCGTTGCTGGAACAGGATGTGCTGGAGAACCCGGCGGCGTTGCCTGGCAAAGACAGCCAGGTCGATGGGGATGCCGGCGCGAGCATAGTGTTCGACCAGCAGCTTGTAGGCACGATGCCGCATCTGCAGGGCTTCGCCCTCCGCCCGTAGCTGGCTCGTGTCCTGCGGCACGACGCTTTCGGTCTGACGCAACGCCTCCATGGCGTAGGCGTGCATGTCGCGGTAACGATCGAGTTCGGCTTGCGTCGTGCGCAGCCGTTCGCGTAGCGCGCGGACCTTGCGCTGCAGCTTCAGCGTCATGCCTACGCCATGCTCGACCAGCGCGACAGTCTCAAGCGCATGGCTGGCGGCGGCAATTGTGTTTTTCCAGATTCCCCCGTCCGTCGCCTCGGTTTCCGCTGCCCACCCGTTGCTGATTCCGCTAAAAATCTTCATATGACCCCTTGACCCTTGTACAGATTTCCGGCGGCCGGCTTTTTGGTAGCCGGTCCTGTTCGCATGCACGGCAGCCGGGCCGCGTTGGCGCGCCTGCCGTGTCGAATCGACATCGTTGTACTGCCGCATGCGTTGGCTGGCATGCCTCGCGCCGATGACCTGGGAATGCTACGGTCTCGCCGTTCGCGGGCCAAGTAGAAGATGCTTAGATCTGGTATTCCCGATGCAAATGTCGCTCAATGTACGGGCGCGAGAGTGTCTCGCCAAAGCCGCGTTATCGGGCAGCCCGCGCGATGCGCGGCCGGCGATAAAGCGCCCCTTTCCAGACTTACTGGAGGGCGCGTCCCCGAATCCTGGGGAAATAGGGCAACCGGGCCCTCGATACCGTACGGATGCCCGCGAATCGGACTAGGATGCATGCATGGCACTCATTTTCCCCAATCCCAGCCGGAGTTACGACCCATCCAGGCATTGCGTTTGTTTTTGGGGCTATGACAACTCGCGTGAAATCGCCTTCGAGGTGGACCGCGCGGTGCTCTCCACCCTCAGCCCTGAATTGCGCCCGGACGAGCCTGCCGTGCTCGATGCATTCGACCGCCACCGAGACCACATCCTGGAACTCGCGCGCGGGCTCTATTCCCGCAGCCGGCAGAACCGGTATCAGATTTCCTGAACGCTGTTCGGTCCGGGCAAGCGCAGTTCGCTCAGTCTGGCGCCTCCGGAGATCCTGCCGTGGTCCGCGGCGGGAGCGGTGCGGGCTCGGCGGCCAATTTTTCCGCGGCGTAAGGGCGCAGGAAACTGCGCGCCAGTTCCGTATCCCTGCAGGTCAGCCAATCATCCCACTCCGTGCCCGGCACGATCACGATCATCCGTTTTTCCTTGCCCGGCGCATGGAAGCGTTGCATCAACGGGTGGTGCTCCGAATTGATGGTCAGCATGGTGAAGCTGAAGATGTCGTGGCCGCCTTCGCCCGGCCATGCGCGCCAGAGGCCGGCGATTGCCATGGGCTCGTCATCCTTGAGCCAGATCCGCCAGCGCACCGCCTTGCCGGTTGCGTAATCGGGCTCATAGAAGCAATGCGCGGGTATCAGGCATAGCTGTCCCTGTTTCCACGCCGCCGAGAACGTCCGTTTTTCACCCACCGACTCCGAGCGCGCATTCGTGGTGTCGAACCTCGCCACGCCGGGCGGAATGCGTTTCCTGGGGACCATCCCGAAGGTGCCGGCCAGGCATTGCCGCTGGCCGTCGTGGTCAGCCACGAGCAGAGGCGCGACGTAGTCAGGCCACGTTTCGGGAGGCCATTCCTGCACCGGACAAGTGACGCCGAAGACGTCGCGTAAAACGGCCGCCTGCACGGGCGCGTAGTTGACGCACATGGCTTGTCTCCATGCCGATGCTGCATATGAAAGGGAATATCCAGGGAATATCCAGTATGGCGGACGGGCGGGAAGGACCAAAGTGATTCTTGTCCTACCGGCGGCGTGCATGCTGTAATCGCTTGTCGTGTCACGGCGCCGCGTTGGCGCCGGTTCCATCCCCGCCCAAGATCAGGCGCGTTGAACCGCCCCCATCCTGTTTGCCATTGATGACCGATACACCTCCGTTCTTCATCCTCACCGGCGGCCCCGGCGCCGGCAAGAGCACCTTGATCGCCGAACTGGCGCGCCGGGGATACGCCACCTCGGAGGAGGTCGGGCGCGAGATTATCCAGGAGCAAACGTTGGTGAACGGCCCCGGCCTGCCGTGGGTGGATCCGCGCTTGTTCGCCGAGTTGATGCTGTCGCGCGAGATGCGCAACCATCGGGCGCATGCGGGCCGGGCCGAACCGGTGTTTTTCGATCGCGGCGTGCCGGATGTGGCCGGCTACCTGAGCCTGTCGGGTTTGCCGGTGCCGCCGCATATCGATGCCGCCGCGCGCTTGCTTCGCTATCACCGCTGCGTCTTCATCCTGCCGCCCTGGGAGGATATTTACAGCCGGGACGCGGAACGCCGGCAATCGCCGCAGGAGGCGGCACGCACCTATGACGCCATGGTGCGCGCCTATGCCGGTTACGGCTATGAACTGTTGGAAGTGCCGCGTTTGCCGGCTGCGCGGCGGGCCGACTTCGTCGAGTCGGCCATCGGCCGCTGAACGCGCGCGGCTGGCGCGAGGATCAGCTTTCCTGGGCTTCCAGCGTGAAGCCTGCGCCATCATCCTGGCGCAGCAGCGTCACCAGGGCGGGCATGGCCGCCTCCAGGGTTTCCTTCAGGCGCCACGGCGGATTGACGATGAACATGCCGCTGCCGTGCAGGCCAAGGCCGCCGGAAACCGGATGCTTGACACGCAGGCTGACGTGCAGCCAGCTTTTGAGCGGCAACTTCTTCAACTGCACCGGCAACTGCACCGATTCGCGGCGCTGCACTTCGGGATACCAGATGGCGTACATGCCGGTGGCGAAGCGCTGCAGGCCATCCTGCAGGGTTCGCAGCACGCGGGCGTAGTCCTGCTTGTCTTCGTAGGAGGGGTCGATCAGCACCAGCGCGCGGCGGGGCGGCGGCGGCAGGATGGCGTTGATCCCGGTGAAGCCGTCGCCGTCGTAAAGCATGACGCGGCGGCCGGCGCCGCGGAAATTCTCACGCAGCACCTGGATTTCCGTGCTGTGCAGCTCGAACAGGCGCAGTCGGTCGGCATCGCGCAGCATCTGCCAGGCGAGCCAGGGCGAACCGGGGTAGTGCTTCAGGCTGCCGTCCGGATTAAGGGTACGCACCTGTTCCAGGTAGTCCTCGAGCAAGGTCGGCATGGGCCGCTTGGCGGCGGCGGCCTGCCACAGTCGGGCAATGCCGGTTTCGTATTCGCCCTTCTTTTGCGCGTAAGCGTGGTCGAGCGCATAAAGCCCGGCGCCGGCGTGCGTGTCGATATACCAGAAGGGCTTGTCTTTCTGGCTCAACTGTTCCAGCAACTGGACCACGATGGCGTGTTTAAGAACATCGGCGTGGTTGCCGGCGTGGAAGGCGTGACGGTAGCTGAGCATGGCGAGGCGGGAAAAGGGCGTGCCGATGCCGGCCTGGACGGGCCGGCGGCACAGGGCGCTATGCTACCATCGCCGGGCTCTGGCGCTGCCGTACGGCTGTTTGCGGTGCCGCGCGAGGCGCTAGCATCCCGGGCGCCTTGGCTCGCCATGGTGCCCCGGCCTGCGCGCCAGCGTCTTGTCCCTGACCCTTTCCTGTCCGACGTTCTCCGTCCCCTCGATTCTTGTCCAGGTTTTTTCCATGACCCGCGCCTTAGATCTCGCCGAGCCCGTTTTCGCCGCCTCGGGCCCGCCATACTCGCAGCGTTACGGGGATGTCTACCACAGCGACGAGGGTGGCCTGGAGCAGGCCCGACACGTTTTCCTGGCGGGCAACGGTTTGCCAGGCGCGTGGGGCGGGCGCGACCAGTTCGTAATTCTGGAGGCCGGGTTTGGCCTCGGGCTTAACTTCCTGGCGACGTGGCAGGCGTGGCGGGCCGATCCCGCGCGTTGCCGGCGGCTGCATTTCGTGTCGGTGGAAAAGCACCCGTTCACCAGCGACGGTCTCGCCGCCGTCCACGCCAATTTGCCCGGCCTGACGGAACTGGCGCCGCTGGCCATGCAGTTGCGGCAGGCATGGCCGCTGACCTTGCCCGGGCTGCACCGGCTGGAATTCGAGGGTGGGGCGGTCGTGCTGACGCTTGCGTTCGGCGATATCGATGCCGTGTTGCCAAGGCTGGCGCTGGGCGTCGACGCGTTCTACCTGGACGGCTTTGCGCCCGACCGCAATCCCGATATGTGGCAGCCGCCATTGATGAAGCGGCTGGCCCGGCTGGCGCGTCCGGAGGCCACGCTGGCGACCTATGCGGCGGCAGGTTTTTTCCGGCGCGGCTTGCAGGCGGCTGGCTTCGAGGTGAAGCGGGCGACCGGCTACGGCAGCAAGTGGCATATGACGGTGGCGCGCTTCCCCGCAGCGCGCGGCCAGCGCCGGCATCCCCCGCCAGCCGCCGCTAACTGGCCCGAGCGCCACGCCATCGTGATCGGTGCCGGGCTGGCTGGCTGCGCGGTCACGGAGCGCCTGGCCGCGCGAGGCTGGCGTGTGACGCTGTTCGACGCGCATGATGGCCCCGCGCGACTGAATTCAGCGCATCGCGCGGCAGCCATGCACCCGCATTTGTCGTCGGACGACAGCCTCCTGTCGCGCTTGTCGCGCGCCGGGAACCTGTTCTCTCTGAGAGCCTGGGAGGCATTGGCCGCGGCAGGGCATGCGCCGGGCTGGCAGGGGTGCGGCGTGCTGCAGATTGGCGCGGACGCGGAGGACGCCCGAATCCAGGGGGCGGCGCTGGCCGCGCTGGGGTTTCCCGAGGCGTTCGCGCGCTGGATGCCGCCCGACGAAGCCGCGCGCCGGCATGGCGCCGCCGTTCCCCATGGCGGACTCTGGTTCGGGCAGGGCGGCTGGGCGCCGCCGCCCGACATCTGCCACGCGCAACTGGCGCAGGCCGGAGCAGCGGTGACGACGCATTTTGGCCGCCGGGTCGCGCGGCTGGTGCGTGCCGCGGATGGCTGGCAGGCCTTGGACGACGCCGGGGCGGTGATGGCGCAGGCGCCGGTGGTGGTCCTCGCCAACGCGCACGAGGCGCTGCGCCTGCTGCCGCTGCACCATATGACGATCGACCGCGTGCGCGGGCAGCTGACCACGCTCGAGGCCGCGCAAGTGGAGCAGTTGGGCACCTGGCCGGACTGCGTGGTGACCGGGTCGGGCTATCTGTTGCCAAGGGCCGGCGACGGTAGCGCGCGGGTCGGCTCCAGCTACGAGCCGGCCGCCGAAGGGCAGGGCGAACTCGCCGAGCGCCCGGAAGTGCACGCGGAGAATCTTGCCAAGCTGGGCTTGCTATTGCCGGATCTTGCCGCCGCCGCAGCCCGGCTGGACCCGGCGGCCCTGCGCGGTTACGTTGGCGTGCGCAGTGTTTCACACAATCGCCTGCCGCTGATCGGCCGCATTGCCGATGAGGCGCAGGCCGCGCGCGACGCCGTCGCGCTGCGCGGCGCGCGTCTCAGGGATATCCCTCGTCTTCCCGGGCTCTACGCGGCACTTGCATATGGCTCGCGCGGCCTCACATGGGCGGCACTGGGGGCGGAGTTGCTGGCCAGCCAGATCGAAGGAGAGCCGTTACCGCTCGAACTCGAACTGGCCGAGGCCATCGACCCCGCGCGGCTGCTGGTCCGTGCCTTGCGGCAAGGGCAGGTTGCAAGCGAGGCGGAAGGCGCGGGCGCGCCATCCGAGCCGGTTCCCGGCTAAAAACTGCCGAAACCGAATGAAAACCGTGCGATAATCCCCGTTTTCCGTTTGCGTGGGCCTGCGCCCGGATGCTCCGGGTTCGTCGGTTTTCCGCGCGTACCCGCAGTTTTCGATAGCGCCCGCGTACCGGGCATCGGCATTTGCCGTCGCTTTGCCTGTGTCTTGTCGGGCACGCGAGCGGGGTGCGCTTACGAACACAACAACATTTCTGGATTGGATCAACGACCATGTCGAATGTCATTGAAAACCTTGGCAAACTGGACCGCAAGGTGACCCTGGCCATTCCCAAGGCCGAAGTCGAAAAGGAAAAGCTGGAACGTCTGGTTCGCCTGTCGAAGACGGTGAAGATGTCCGGTTTCCGTCCCGGCAAGGTACCGATGAAGATGGTCGAAAAGCAGTATGGCCAGCAAGTCGAGTTCGAAGTCCGCTTCGACAAGGCTGCACGCAAGTTCTTCGATATCACCAAAGAACAAGATGTGAAGGTTGCCGGCCAGCCCAAGTTCGAGGTCAAGACCGACGGCGTGAACGAAGACGAAGTGGCCTTCGACGCGACCTTCGAAGTCTATCCGGAAGTCAAGCTGGGCGACCTGGCCAGCGCCGAAGTGACCCGCACCAAGACCGAAATCACCGATGCCGAAGTCGACAAGACCATCGACATCCTGCGCAAGCAGCGCGTGCACTACCACACCCGTGGCGAAGCCGGCGAGCACGGCGACGGCGGCGGTGAAGTGGCCGCCCAGAACGGCGACCGCGTGACCCTGGACTTCGTCGGCAAGATCGACGGCGTGGAATTCCCCGGCGGCAAGGCTGACGACTTCGCCTTCGTGCTGGGCGAAGGCCGCATGCTGCCCGAGTTCGAGCAGGCTGCGCTGGGCCTGAAGGTTGGCGAAAGCAAGACCTTCCCGCTGGCATTCCCCGAGGATTATCACGGCAAGGAAGTGGCCGGCAAGACCGCCGAGTTCACCGTCACGCTGAAGAAGATCGAGTGGGCGCACCTGCCGGAAGCGAACGACGAGTTCGCCAAGTCGCTGGGCATCGCCGACGGCAGCGTCGAGAAGATGCGCGCCGACATCCGCGAAAACCTGGAGCGCGAAGTCAAGCGCCGCACGCACGCCATGCTGAAGGACCAGGTCATGGACGCGCTGCTGAAGGCAAGCGAGCTGGAAGTGCCGAAGGCCCTGATCGAGCAAGACCAGGAGCGCCTGGTGGAAATGGCTCGCCGCGACCTGGAACAGCGCGGCATGCCGAATGCCAAGGACATGCCGATTCCGGCCGAGATGTTCACCCAGCAAGCTGAGCGCCGCGTCAAGCTGGGTCTGATCCTGGCCGAGATCGTCAAGGCCCACGGCCTGGACGCCAAGGCGGACCAGATCAAGGCCGAGATCGAGGACTTCGCCAAGAGCTACGAAGACCCGAAGGAAGTCATGCGCTGGTACTACGGCGACCAGCAGCGCCTGGCCGAGATGGAAGCCTACGTGCTGGAAAACAACGTGGTAAATTTCGTGTGCGACAAGGCCAAGGTCACCGACAAGACGGTGTCCTTCGAGGAACTGACTGCCGAAGGCAACAACCAGCCTCAGCAGGCTTGAGCCTGGCCCGTGGCCGGAGCGCATGGCGCGCCGGCCGCAGCCTTGTCTCTTACCGAACTCCAGGAGAACTTGCATGACCCGCAATGATTTGCTTGACCGTCTGGCCACCACGCAGGCCTCCGCCCTGGAAACGCAGGGACTGGGGCTGGTGCCGATGGTGGTTGAGCAGTCCGGTCGGGGCGAGCGCGCCTATGACATCTATTCGCGCCTGTTGAAGGAGCGTTTGATTTTCATGGTCGGCGAAGTCAACGACCAGACCGCTAACCTGGTGGTCGCCCAGTTGCTGTTCCTGGAAAGCGAAAATCCCGACAAGGACATCTCGCTCTACATCAACTCGCCGGGTGGCTCGGTGTCGGCTGGCCTCGCCATCTACGACACCATGCAGTTCGTCAAGCCGGACGTGGCCACGCTGTGCATGGGCATGGCAGCCAGCATGGGTGCATTCCTGCTGTCGGCAGGTGCCAAGGGCAAGCGTTCGGCGCTGCCCAACTCGCGCATCATGATCCACCAGCCGCTGGGCGGCGCGCGCGGCCAGGCCTCGGACATCGAGATCCAGGCCCGCGAGATCCTGTACCTGCGCGAGCGGCTGAACACGATCCTGTCTGAAGTCACCGGCCAGCCGGTCGAGAAGATTGCCCGCGATACCGATCGCGACAACTTCATGAGTGGCGACCAGGCAGTGGACTACGGCCTGATCGACAAGGTGCTCACCCGCCGTGCCTGACAGACCGGCCCGGCTGCCGCAAGGCGGGCCGGGCAGGGGCCGGGCGGTGATCCTTCGGGTATCGCCGCCCTGCCGCAACGAAGAAGGCTATGCAGAAACGAGGCCTTGTGCCTCGTTTTTTGCTTTTGCCCCACAGCGTGGGGGTCTACCCGCCGCGCCAATTTTTTTGGCGTATGATGCGTTTGAAGCGTATCCCCGCAGCGCTCCGGCACTGCGGCACGCACACTGCTAATGTGACTGATTCCTATGGCGGATAAAAAAGGTTCATCCAGTGAGAAGCTCCTTTACTGCTCGTTCTGCGGCAAAAGCCAGCACGAGGTAAAGAAGCTCATCGCCGGCCCGTCGGTGTTCATTTGCGACGAATGCATCGATCTGTGCAACGAGATCATCCGCGACGAGGCAGCTGCATCCGACAAGGATGCGGGCGCCTCGGCCAAGTCCGATCTCCCCACCCCCCACGAGATCCGCGAAAGCCTGGATCAGTACGTGATCGGGCAGGAGCAGGCCAAGAAGATACTGGCCGTAGCGGTGTACAACCACTACAAGCGCCTGAAGCACCTCGGCAAGAAGGACGACGTCGAGTTGTCCAAGAGCAACATCCTGCTGATCGGGCCCACCGGCTCGGGCAAGACGTTGCTGGCGCAAACGCTGGCGCGCCTGCTGAACGTGCCGTTCGTGATCGCCGATGCCACCACGCTGACCGAAGCCGGCTATGTTGGCGAGGACGTGGAAAACATCATCCAGAAGTTGCTGCAGAACTGCAACTACGAGGTGGAAAAGGCACAGCGCGGCATTGTCTACATCGATGAGATCGACAAGATCTCGCGCAAGTCGGACAACCCGTCCATCACCCGCGATGTGTCCGGTGAAGGCGTGCAGCAGGCTCTGCTCAAGCTGATCGAAGGCACGATGGCTTCGGTGCCCCCGCAGGGCGGCCGCAAGCATCCGAACCAGGACTTCCTGCAGGTGGATACCACCAACATCCTGTTTATCTGCGGTGGCGCGTTTGACGGCCTGGAAAAGGTCATCATGCAGCGCTCGGACAAGACCGGCATCGGTTTTGCCGCGCAGGTGCAGAGCAAGGAAGAGCGCGAGGCCAGCGAGGTGCTGCCGCAGGTCGAACCGGAAGACCTGATCAAGTTCGGGTTGATCCCGGAACTGATCGGCCGCCTGCCGGTGGTGGCGACGCTGGCCAAGCTGGACGAGGCCGCCCTGATGCAGATCCTGGTCGAGCCCAAGAACGCGCTGATCAAGCAATACCAGAAGCTGCTGGCGATGGAAGGCGTGGAGCTGGAAATCCGTCCGGCCGCGCTGTCCGCGATTGCCCGCAAGGCAATCCGCCGCAAGACGGGTGCGCGCGGCTTGCGTTCGATACTCGAACAGTCGCTGATGGATGTGATGTATGACTTGCCCAATTACAAGGGCGTGCAAAAGGTGGTGATCGACGAGAACACCATCACCGGGGACGCTCCGCCGTTGCTGATGTATGAGGAGCAGCCGAAGGTGGCTGGTTCGAACTGACGCGAACGCCGGCGCTTATGACGATCTCAGGCCGGCAGCGAGTCCTAAAGGCCGTTCGCGAAAAGCGAGCGGCTTTTTTTCTTCATTTTCGTAAAACGAAGGGGAGGAAACGGGGGTATGCTGTTTGGACGGGTCTTGCAAGTGCGGGGAGCAGCATTTGCACAGTGCATTGAATCGTTGGCACCTATCTTGCAATCGATTCATGAGACCCAATTTACGCCTAAATGACTGACTGGGGAAAATGATGTCCGGAACACAACTCCTCCCGGCTGAGCCGATTCGCTTGCCACTGTTGCCCCTGCGCGACGTGGTGGTGTTTCCGCACATGGTGATCCCACTATTCGTGGGACGTCCGAAGTCCATCAAGGCGCTGGAAACTGCGATGGAGGCGGGCAAAAGCATCATGCTTGTGGCCCAGAAAACGGCGGCCAAGGATGAGCCGACCGCCGACGACCTCTACGAGGTAGGCTGCATCGCCAACATCCTGCAAATGCTCAAGCTGCCCGACGGCACCGTCAAGGTGCTGGTGGAAGGCACGCAGCGCGCGAATATCCGCGAAGTGAGCGAAGACGAGTCGCACTTCATGTGCGAAGCCGTGCCCGTGCCGCCGGGTCCGGTCGAGACCGCCGAGACGGAGGCGCTGCGCCGCGCCATCGTGTCGCAGTTCGACCAGTACGTGAAGCTGAACAAGAAGATCCCGCCCGAGATCCTGACCTCGCTGTCGGGCATTGACGAGCCGGGTCGCCTGGCCGACACCATCGCCGCGCATCTGCCAATCAAGCTCGAGCAGAAGCAGAAGATCCTGGAGATGGTGAATGTCACCGAACGCCTGGAGAGCCTGCTGTCGCAGCTCGAGGGTGAGATCGACATCCTGCAGGTGGAAAAGCGCATCCGTGGCCGCGTCAAGCGCCAGATGGAGAAGAGCCAGCGCGAGTACTACCTCAACGAGCAGGTCAAGGCCATCCAGAAGGAACTGGGCGAAGGCGAAGAGGGCGCCGACCTGGAAGAGCTCGACAAGCGCATCAAGGCCGCGCGCATGCCGAAGGAAGCCAAGAAGAAGGCCGACGCCGAATTCAAGAAGCTCAAGCTGATGTCGCCGATGTCGGCCGAAGCCACCGTCGTGCGCAACTACATCGACACGCTGGTCAACCTGCCGTGGCGCAAGAAGAGCAAGGTCAACAACGACCTGACCAACGCCGAGCGCGTGCTCGATGAAGACCACTACGGCCTTGAGAAGGTCAAGGAACGCATTCTCGAGTATCTCGCGGTGCAACAGCGGGTGGACAAGGTGAAGGCGCCGATCCTGTGCCTGGTGGGGCCCCCCGGCGTGGGCAAAACCTCGCTTGGCCAGTCGGTGGCGCGCGCGACGAACCGCAAGTTCGTGCGCATGGCACTGGGCGGCGTGCGTGACGAGGCCGAGATCCGCGGCCACCGCCGTACGTACATCGGCTCGATGCCCGGCAAGATCCTGCAAAGCCTGGCCAAGGTCGGCGTGCGCAATCCGCTCTTCCTGCTCGATGAAATCGACAAGATGGGCATGGATTTCCGCGGCGATCCTTCATCGGCATTGCTCGAGGTGCTGGACCCGGAACAGAATCATACGTTCCAGGACCATTACATCGAGGTCGATTTCGACCTGTCCGATGTGATGTTCGTGGCGACCTCCAACTCGCTCAACATTCCGCCTCCGCTGCTGGACCGGATGGAAGTGATCCGCCTGTCGGGTTACACCGAGGAAGAGAAGGTCAACATCGCCCAGCGCTACCTGCTGCCCAAGCAGATCAAGAACAATGGTCTGAAGGCCGGCGAGATGGAAGTGAACGAAGACGCCCTGCGCGACATCATTCGCTACTACACGCGTGAAGCGGGCGTCCGCTCGCTCGAGCGTGAAGTGTCGAAGATCGCCCGCAAGGTGGTCAAGCTGCTGCTGCTCAAGAAGGAAACGGGCACGGTCAAGGTGGCATCGGAGAACCTGGATAAATTCCTTGGCGTGCGCAAGTACGACTTCGGCCTGGCCGGCAAGGAAAACCAGGTAGGCCAGGTGACCGGTCTGGCGTGGACGGAAGTGGGCGGCGATCTGCTGACCATCGAAGCCGCGATCATGCCGGGCAAGGGCAACATCACCCGCACCGGTTCGCTGGGCGACGTGATGAAGGAATCGGTCGAGGCAGCACGTTCGGTGGTGCGCTCGCGGGCACGTCGTCTGGGCATTACGGACGAGATGTTCGAGAAGCGCGATATCCACATCCACGTGCCCGAAGGCGCTACCCCCAAGGATGGTCCTTCGGCCGGCGGTGCGATGACCACGGCGCTGGTGTCGGTGCTCACGGGTATCCCGGTGCGCGCCGACGTGGCCATGACCGGGGAAATCACGTTGCGCGGTGAAGTCCTGCCGATCGGAGGCCTCAAGGAGAAACTGCTTGCGGCCCATCGCGGCGGTATCAAGCTGGTGCTGATCCCCGAGGAAAACGTGAAGGATCTCGCGGAGATCCCGGACAACGTCAAGAACGCCATCGAGATCGTCCCGGTGCGCTGGATCGACAAGGTCCTGGAACTCGCGCTCGAGCGCAAGCCCGAGCCTCTGCCGGAGGAAGTGGCCAAGCCCGCCGATGTGGCGGACAAGGGTGCTGCCAAGGTCGAGATGATTCATCACTGACGCCGGCGATGGCGCTGCCCGGATCCTGCGATCCGGGCGTTGCCGAAGCAGGCCGCTTTTGAAAACGCCGCGGGCTTTTCCCTGCGGCGTTTTTCTATTTCGCCCCACATTGTTCGGCGCCCCAGGCGTGCGGGGTGCGGGTGCTTTTTGCGTTTCTCAAAATGTCCGCGAAGAATACTTGGCAAAACGCCAGGGGCTGTATTACACTTGCGCCCTCGCAACGCAAACAGCAGTAATTACTCTGATATGTGCGCGGCGATGCTTGCAGCATGCAGTGCGGCTGCGGTACGAGCGGGTGCTTAGCTCAGTTGGTAGAGCGGCGCCCTTACAAGGCGTAGGTCGGGGGTTCGAGCCCCTCAGCACCCACCATCGCTCCTGCCGCAAGACGAGCCACACAGACGACGCGTGCTGCCGCACCGATACAGGAGTGGTAGTTCAGTTGGTTAGAATACCGGCCTGTCACGCCGGGGGTCGCGGGTTCGAGTCCCGTCCACTCCGCCAAATACGCAGTCAGCAAAACGGGCCCTTAGCGGCCCGTTTTGCTTTTTGCGCTTCCTGCATCAGCGCGTCTTTCCCCCGCTTTCCTGAGTGCCGGCCTGTGTTGCCGAGGCTCCTTGCGCTTGGGGCGGAAACACCGCAGCGGGTCAATCAGCGCACCGGCAGCGCGGACAGGAGGTGCGAAGCGAACAGTGCCTTCCGGTTCATGAACGTTGCTCCTCCGGCGCGGCAAGTGCGGCATCGGTTGTGTGGAGACAGCAATGCCGTCCCTTGCCGCAGGGGCTCGAACAGGCCACACAGCGGCTCGACCGCGCCTTCAACGAGGTGGCCGGCCTCGTGCGCATCCTGGCCACCGGTGAGCCGCGCAAACGGCGTGCTGGCCCAGGCCTGGATCGGCTTCATGGCGGAGCATCCGGAGGTCCGGCTGGAACTGCAACTGAGCAACCAGACCGAAGACCTGGTGGGAAGTTTGGCGCATCTCGCGATCCGCATGGGGGCGCAACCCGATTCGCAACTCAACCAGCGCAAGCTCGGCGAGGTCGGCGTACGCCTTGTGGCGTCGCCCGCATACCTTGCTCGCAACGGCGTGCCCGAAGATCCGGCAGACCTGGGGCGCACGCGCTGCTGGTGGCGGAGCCGCTCGCCGCCTGGCAATTCCACCACCACATCAGCGGGGAGTGCATGGTTTCTTGTCCGGGCCGGATGCCATCGGGCATTGCCCGGCGAGGCTGCACCGGCCGTTGTCTGGGTGGTGGTGGCCGCCAAATCGCGTGAAGCTTGCCGCTCCTGATAGAATCCCGGAGTTTGCCGTTCGGTACCAACCCTTTTCCTGAGTCAGCATGCTTGATTTCGTACGCAACAACCGGCGCTTGATGCTTTTGCTGCTGCTGGTGCTTGTCTTCCCGTCGTTCGTGTTCTTCGGCGTGGAGAGCTACTCGCGTTTCATGGACAGCTCGCACGATCTTGCCAAGGTCGATGGCCGCGCCATCACGGCGCAGGAAGTGGATAACGTGGTGCGTGACCAGAGCGAGCGCATGCGCCAGATGCTCGGCGCGAACTACGACCCGCGCCAGTTCGAAGGCGCGCTGGCGCGCCAGCAGGTGCTCGACCAGCTGATCCTGCAGCGCGTGGTGGCCAATGAGGTGGCCAACAAGCACCTCACGGTGTCCAACGAACGCCTGTTCGAGACCATCAGCAGCATTCCCGCCATCGCCCAGTTGCCGAAGAAGAAGGACGGCACCATCGACGACAAGGCCTACGTCGACCTGCTCGCCCAGCAAGGCATGACGCCGGAGCAGTTCGATGCGCGCATGCGTTTCGATCTCGCCACCCAGCAGCTCGGCACTTCCATCGCTGCCACGGCCTTCGTGCCGAAGTCCTTGCTCGACCGCCTGATCGCCATTCGCGACCAGCAGCGCGAGGTGCAGGCGCTGCAGCTCAAGCCGGCCGAATTCGCCGCCAAGGTCAATCCCGACGAAGCCGCGTTGAAGGCGTACTACGACAGCCACAAGGCGCAGTTCTCGGTGCCCGAGCAGGCCAAGGTCGAATACCTGGTGCTGTCGGCCGACGCGCTGGCGGCATCGACGCCGGTTACGCCCGAAGAGCTCAAGTCCTACTACGACAGCAACATCGCGCGCTTCCGCACGGAAGAGCAGCGCCGCGCCAGCCATATCCTGATCGGCTCGCCCAAGGATGCCCCGGCGGCGGATCGCCAGGCTGCCAAGGAAAAGGCCACCAAGCTGCTCGAGGACCTGCGCAAGCATCCCGAAACGTTTGCCGATGTGGCCCGCAAGCAATCGCAGGATCCGGGCTCCGCGGAGAAGGGCGGCGACCTCGGCTTCATGGGCCGCGGCGCGCTGGTCAAGCCGTTCGAGGATGCGATGTATGCGCTCAAGGATGGCCAGATCAGCGACGTGGTGGAGACCGACTACGGCTACCACATCATCAAGCTCACCGGCATCAAGGCTGCCGAAACCAAGCCGCTCGACCAGGTCCGTACCGAACTGGAAGTCGAATTGCGAAAGCAGCTCGCCGCCAAGAAGTACACCGAACTGGCTGATTCGTTCGGCAACACGGTCTACGAACAGTCCGACAGCCTCAAGTCCGCTGCGGACAAGTTCAATCTGGCCATCCAGAGCGCCGACAACGTGACCCGCCAGCCCAACCCGGCGCTGGGTGCGCAAAGCCCGCTCAACAACGAGAAGCTGCTCAAGGCCGTGTTCAGCGACGATTCGGTCAAGAACAAGCGCAATACCGAAGCCGTGCAGGTGGGCCCGACCACGCTGGTGGCGGCACGTATCGTCGAATATCGCCCGGCCACGGTGCGCAAGTTTGAAGACGTGCAGGCCAAGGTGCGTGAAGGCTATATCGCCCAGCAGGCGGCTGAGCTCGCCGTGAAGGCGGGTGCGGAGCGTCTCGAGGCGTTGAAGAAGAGCGGCGGCGCCGACGGCTTCGGCGCTCCGGTAACGGTCTCTCGCGCCAAGGCCGATGGCCTGCCGCCGAAGGCGGTCGAAGCCGTGATGCGGGCCGATACCGCCAAGCTGCCCGCGTTCGTGGGCGTGGACCTTGGTGCCGCCGGCTACGCCATCTATCGCATCGGCAAGGTCAGCCAGCCTGCGCAGGCCGATGCCGCGCAACGCCAGGGCGAGGCCCAGCAACTGGGGCAGATGGTTGGCCAGAGCCAGCTGGAGGCCTTCTACGAAAGCCTGAAGGACCGGGCCAAGGTGAAGCTGCTCAAGCCTGCCACCACGACGGAAGCGGGTGCCGCCAGCGGTGCTGGCGCGCAGTAATCGCTGCCCGCAAACATGAAAAAGGCGCCTCCGGGCGCCTTTTTCATGATCCGCGGCGTTTGCGCGCCGCAAGGGCTTAGCGCCCCGCGGTCCGGGCTGCCGGTGCCTTCAGCAGTGGCTTGAGCTGCGGCCAGACGGTATCGAGCAGCGTGCCCTGCGCTTGTGCCGTGGGATGAATGCGGTCAGCCTGGAACCACTCTGGCCTGGCGACGACCTGCTCCAGCAGGAAGGGCACCAGCCGGATCTTGTATTCGCCGGCCAGCCTGGGGTAGAGCGAGAAGAATCGCTCGGTGTAGTCCGGCCCGTAGTTGGGCGGGATGCGCATCCCCACGAGCAGCACGCCGGCCTTGGCTTGCTGCGCGCTGGTGACGATGCTGCGAAGGTTGGCCTCGGTGGTCTGCAGCGGCAGGCCGCGCAAGGCATCGTTGGCGCCCAGTTCGACGATGACCACCGCAGGGTGGTGCCGCGCCAGCAGGTCGGGCAGGCGTGTCTTGCCGCCTACCGTGGTCTCGCCGCTGATGCTGGCATTCACGACGCTATAATCGAATCGCTCCGCCCGCAGCCGCGTCTCCAGCAGCTTGACCCAGCCGGCATCGCGCGCGATGCCGTATTCCGCCGACAGGCTGTCGCCCAGCACCAGGATGGCGGGTGTTGCCGCCCGGGCCATCGACGCCGCCGCAGGCAGCAGCGTGGCCGTGCACACCGCCAGCGCCAGCTTTCGCCAACCGCACCAGAACTTCTTGCTCATGTCTTCATCCATTCTTGCAGTCGAGTCATTAGGAAAGACCGTAGCCGACACGACGGGTTCGCTGACGATTTTGCATGACGTCACGTTTTCCGTCACGCCCGGCGAAACGCTGGCCATTGTCGGCGCATCCGGCTCGGGCAAGTCAACCCTGCTTGGCTTGCTGGCGGGCCTGGACCTGCCTACCACGGGCACCGTCAGGCTCAATGGGCAGGATCTGTTCCAGCTCGACGAGGACCAGCGGGCCGCGCAGCGCGGGCGCCATGTGGGCTTTGTGTTCCAGTCTTTCCAGCTGGTCGGGCACCTGAATGCCCTGGAAAACGTGATGCTGCCGCTGGAGCTGCGCGGCGAAACCGCCGGCGTACGCGAGCGCGCCGCCGACATGCTTGCGCGGGTAGGGTTGGGCGGGCGCCTGTCCCACTATCCGCGCACGCTCTCCGGCGGCGAGCAGCAGCGCGTGGCGCTGGCGCGCGCCTTTGTGGCGCGTCCCGATATTCTCTTTGCCGATGAGCCTACCGGCAGTCTGGACACGGCTACCGGCGAGGCCGTGATTGCGTTGATGTTCGAACTCAATCGCGATGCCGGCTCAACGCTGGTGCTGGTCACGCACGATCGCTCCGTGGCAGCCCGCTGCGGGCGCATCCTGACCATCGACGCCGGCCGCGTGGCCAGCGACGAATGGATGACGGCCCCGGTGTAGGGAGGGGCGGCCCGGTGTCAGGCGTTGCCCAGTGCCGCCCGCGCCCGCGCGATCAGGGCGCTGGTGGAGGCATCTTGCGCGGGCTCCTGGCCACTGGCGGCCGCGTTGGCGTCGCCAGTGAGTTCGCATTCGATCGGCTTGGCCAGGATCTTGCCCAGTTCCACGCCCCACTGGTCGAATGAATTGATGTTCCACACCACACCCTGCACAAAGGTGCGGTGCTCATAGAGCGCGATCAGCGCGCCGAGCGTGTGCGGCGTGACGTCTTCCACCAGCAGCGTGTTGCTTGGGCGATTGCCCTCGAACACCATGTGGGCGATGCGGATTTCATCGCTCAGGCCGCTCGCGCGCAGTTCCTCCGCGGTGCGTCCGCGCATGAGCGCCTCGGCCTGGGCAAAGCAATTGGCAAGCAGCTTGGCATGATGGCCGGGCAGGACGCGCGGGGGCCGCAGCGGCGCCACGAAATCCACCGGCACGATCTGCGAGCCCTGGTGGATCAGCTGGAAATAAGCATGCTGGCCGTTGGTGCCGGCGGAGCCCCAGACCACCGGCGCGGTATGGGCGCGCACGTGCCGGCCATCCAGTTGGACGGATTTGCCGTTGCTCTCCATTTCCAGTTGCTGCAGGAAGGCGGGAAACAATTCGAGCGAGGTCGAATACGGTGCCATGCAACTGGTTGGCATGCCGAAGAAATTGCGGTACCAGATGCCGATCATCCCCAGCACGACCGGCATGTTGCGCTCCAGCGGCGCACTGGTGAAATGCTCATCCATGGCGCGGCCGCCGGCCAGCAGCTCGGCGAAGGCGTCGAAGCCCACGGCCAGCGCGATCGACAGCCCGACCGAGGACCACAGCGAGAAGCGCCCGCCGATCCAGTCCCAGAATTCGAACATGTGCGCGGGGTTGATGCCGAAAGCGCGCACCGCCTCCACGTTGGTCGATACGGCGGCAAAATGGCTGGCCAGCTGGTCCTTGGCCACGCCCCTGTCGAGGAACCACTGGCGCGCGCTACAGGCATTGGCCATGGTTTCCAGCGTGGTGAAGGTCTTCGAGCAGACAATCACCAGGGTCTGCTCCGGGTCGAGCCGGTCCAGGGTTTCGGCCAGCTCGGTGCCGTCCACATTCGAGACGAAATGCATGCGCGGCCCGTTGCCGGCCAGGTGCGAGAGCGCGCGGCACACCATGCGCGGGCCGAGGTCCGAGCCGCCGATGCCGATATTGATGACGTCCGTGATGCGCTTGCCCGTGGCGCCGGTCCAGTCGCCGCTGCGCACGCGTTCCGAGAACACCCGCATGCGTTCCAGTACGTCGTGAATGGCGGGCATCACCGTCTTGCCATCCACCTTGAAGCTTGCGTCGGGACCGGCGCGCAACGCAATGTGCAGCACCGCGCGGTCCTCTGTGGCGTTGATGTGGTCGCCCGCGAACATGGCATCCCGGCGCTTGGGTACGCCGGCTTCGTCCGCCAGTTGCATCAGCAACGCCATGGTCTGCGGCGTGATGCGGTTTTTCGCGTAGTCGAGATACAGGCCTGCCGCCTCCAGCGAGAACTGCTTGACGCGTTGGCTGGCGGAGCCGTCGGCGAACCACTCGCGCATCGGCGTCTCGCGAATGGCGTCGTGATGTTGCAGGAGAGAGTGCCAGGCGTGTAGGTCTGTGGGCATGCGTGCGTAATTCTTGAAGGCCAGCGCGGAAGTACCGTTCTAAGCTAGGTTTCAGCCATATTTTATTACTCCCGGGCAGGCCGTTTGGTGGGCCTGGTCCGGCCGTCGGGAGCGGCTTAAGTATAACGCGCACTTTTGGCGTGACTTTAGGATTTGGCAGCAAGGCACGGCATTAATGCCATTAGCAGAAACAATAGCAGGGCGAAGCCTGTCCGGCTGTCGGTGGTGTTCTGACATCAGCCCGGGCGATCAAGCCGGCGGGCGACCGCGCGCAACGCCGATTCCCCTCCCGCCACGCAAACGCCGCCGACGCAGATCACCGCCACGCCCAGCGCCGTGATCCAGTCCGGCAACTGGCCGAATGCCAGGTAGCCGATCGTCGTGGCCGACAGGATCTGCAAATAGAGGAAGGGGCTGAGAAACGAGGCATCGGCGTACTGGAACGCCCGGATCACAAAATAATGCCCAACCGAACCGGTAATGCCGGTGCTCACCAGCAGCACCGCTTGCAGGGGCGTGGGCGCCGCCTGGAACCAGAAAAAGGGCACCAGCAGCGTGGTCAGGGCGGCGCCGGTGACGCCACTCTGGATCAGGGTGGTCATGGGGGCGTCGTGCGTCGCGATGCGCCGCGTCAGCATTTGCATCAGCGCGAACACAAGCGCAGACAGCAGGCCCAGCGCAATGCCCGCCCCGCTCAGTTCGCCGCCCGGCCGCACCACGATCAGCATGCCGGCGAAGCCGATCGCCACGCCACTCCAGCGGCTGATGCGCGCATGCCGCCCCGGCCGCTCGCCCAGCAGCCAGGGCGACAGCGCCACCACAAAGAGCGGGGCACAGAAATTGAGCGCGGTGGCCTCGGCCAGCGGCATCAGCTTGAGCACGCTGAAGAACACCAGGGTCGAAACCAGCATCAGCCCGCCGCGCAGCCATTGCAGGCCCGGCTTCACCGGACGCCATTGCTGGCGGAAGCGCGCCGGCCCGAGCAGCAGGAAGACGGCGATCACATGGCCGACATAGCGCACCCAGGCTACCGCTGCCACCGGCAGGCCTTGCTGCGTCAACGTTTTGCTGCTGGCGTCCAGCAGGCTGAGGATCCACTGGCCGAGCACCAGCAGGGCGATGCCGGTGAGCAGCTGGCGCCGGGCGGGCGAAGCGGCCGTGGCGCTTGCGGCGGACAGATGCGCAACGCTGTCGGTGGCCTTGTTCATGTGCCGCGCGGACCTCGCAGCAAGGCATTGAACAGGCTGCGCATCGGCGTGTAGAGCTCGCTGGCGGTGAGGCCGGCGGGGCCGGTGCCGTGCGCCACCAGGTGGTCGGCGGCGCGTCCGTGCAGCCAGACCGCCGTCTGCGCGGCCTGTAGCGCCGGCATGCCCTGGGCGAGCAGGGCGCCGATCATGCCGGCCAGCACGTCGCCGGTGCCGGCAGTCGCCAGCCCGGCGTTGCCGGTCGGGTTGACCGACAGCGCTACGTTGCCGCCGGCGTCCGGTGGCGCCGCGATCACTGTGCCGGAGCCTTTGAGCACGATCACGGCCTGCCATTGCGTAGCCAGCAAGCGTGCCGCCGCCAGGCGGTCGCGCTGGATGTCCGCCACGCCGAGGCCGGCCAGCCGGGCGGCTTCGAGCGGGTGGGGTGTCATCACGCGCACCAGCGGGCTGCCCTCCAGCATGGCAGCGAGCGCGGCATCCGAGGCGAGCAGGTTCAGCGCGTCGGCGTCCAGTACCAGGGCGGGCAACTCGGCGGCGCAGGCGCTGCCGTGCAGCAGTTGCGCGAACTGCTCGCGTGCCGCCGTGCCGGTGCCCATGCCCGGGCCGACCACCAGCGCGGACATGGCAGACAGCGCGATCTCCGCGATCGGGTGCAGCATCAGTTCCGGGTGCACGGGGTCGAGCAGCGGCGCGGGCTGCGCCAGGAAGCCGATGTGCACGCGCCCGGCGCCAAGGTGCAGCGCCGCGCGCGCGCCGAGCAGCGGCGCGCCGGTCATGCCGATGCCGCCGCCGATCACGGCGAGCGAGCCGAACGTGCCTTTGTTGGTGGCATGGCGGCGCGCGGGCAGTGCGCTGGCGAACGAAGCCGGCACGTTGACCGTGGCGCAGGCCGGCTGGGTCGGGGGGTAGGGCAGGCCCAGCGGGGCGATATCGACTTCACCCGCGCAATCGCGCCCATCGAGCGTCAGCAGGCCCGGTTTGGCCGCAATGAAGGTCAGCGTGCGGCAGGCGCGGACCGCCGGCGCGCCGGCGCCGGTATCGGCGAACAGCCCGCTCGGGATATCGAGCGCGAACACCGGCAGCCCTGAGTCCGCCAGATGCGCGATCCACTGGGCCATGAAGCCATCGGCGGCGCGGTTCAGGCCGATGCCGAGCAGGCCGTCGACCAGCACGCGGGTATCCCCGGGAATCGCAGGCAGGGTGCCGTGGCAGGCCGTCTCCGGCACCGCGCGCAGCGTGACGCCCGCCGCGCGCGCCTCGAGCCAGGCGCGGCCGGCGTCGGCGGGCAGGCGATCGGGCTCGGCTGTCAGCCACACCTGGACCTGGCGCCCGGCCTGGTGCAGACGGGTGGCGGCCACCAATGCGTCGCCGCCGTTGTTGCCGGGGCCGGCCAGCAACAGCAGCGGGCCAGCCGGGGCATGGTGCGCCAGCCAGGCGGCCGCGGTATGTCCTGCCCGCGTCATCAGTTCGAAGGCGGGCAGGCTGGCCATGGCGGTGGCCTCGACGTGGCGGATGGCCGCCACGTCGTAAAGCGGGATCTCGCTGGCGCTGGCAGTGTCCAGGGGCAGCCAGGCGTCGGCGGGCAGCACCGTGGCTGGCGCGTGCGTGGGCGGAATCTGGGTAGGGGTTTGCATGGTCAGCGCGGGCCTAAGCCGTAGCGGGCGGGGGTCAGGCCGTCCAGGTCGATGCCGGGGCGGTTGCCCGCGATCAGGTCGGCGGCGATGCGGCCGGAGCCGCATGCCATGGCCCAGCCCGTGGAGCCGTGACCCAGGTTGAGAAAAAGGCCGGGCACGGCGGTGGCGCCAATCAGCGGCGGGCCGTCAGGCAGCATGGGGCGGGCGCCGGCCCATAGCGTGGCGTTGTCATAGTGGCCGGCGACGGGAAACCAGTCGCGCGCCGCCTTGAGCAAGGTGTTGATGGCCGCGGGGCGCAGGTCGAGCTTGCGCGAGCCGAGTTCGGCGGTGCCGGCAATCCGCATGCGGTTGCCCATGCGCGTGATGGCCACCTTGTACGACTCGTCCATCAGCGCGGCCAGCGGCGCCTGCAGTTCGTCGCTGACCTGCACCGTGGCGGAGTAGCCTTTGACCGGGTAGAGCGGGATGCGCAGGCCAAGCGGACGCAGCAAGGCGGCGCTGGCGACGCCGGCGCTGACCAATACGCGATCGGCGGTGAGTGTTTCGCGCATGGCGCCGGCAGCGCCGGCGCGCAGGTCCAGCGCGAGTTTGCCGCCCGGCAGCGGCCGCGGCGCACAGGCATGGCAGTCCATGACGAAGCGCACGCCGGCGGCTTCCGCCAGCACGCGCAGCCGGCGCACGAACATCGGGCAATTGCCGGATTCGTCCTCGGGCAAGTGCAGCCCGCCCGCCAGCGGCGTGTCGGTGGTGAGGCCGGGCTCGATGCGCCGGCAGCCGTCGGCATCGACCAGCCGGTGCGGCACCTTGTGCTCGCGCAGCAAGGCCAGCGCCGGTTCGGCCAGGCCCCGGTCGCGCTCGGTGCGGAACAGTTGCAGGTAGCCCTGCGACTGCTCGTAGTCGATCCCCAGCTGGCTGCGCAGCGTGTGCAGGCAGTCCCGGCTGTAGAAGGCCAGGCGCTGCATGCGCAGCTTGTTGACGCGGTAGCGCTCCAGCGTGCATTCGCCCAGCCAGCGCGCGATCCAGCGCCACATGGCCGGATCGGCGCTGGGCCGGAACAGCACGGGCGAGGTGCTGGCAAAGAGGTTGCGCAGCACCTTGCCCGGCATGCCGGGCGCGGCCCACGGGGTAACGTAGCCGGGCGCGATCACGCCGGCATTGCCGAAGCTGGATTCCTGCGCCGGCGCGGCGCGCCGTTCAACCACGGTCACTTCGAAGCCGGCTTCGCGCAGGTACCAGGCGGAGCAGACGCCGATCACGCCGGCGCCGATGACGATCACATGCATGGCACTCCGTAGAGGGCCGGACCGGCCCTCGCTGTCTTGCGGCGCCATCGGCGAAAGCCGATGGCTACTTCAACTCTTTTTGCATGACCACGTCGGGCAGCCAGGTGACGATTTCCGGCCACACGGTGACGATGGCGATCGCCACCACCATCATCATGAAGAATGGCAGCGACACCCGTGCTATGTAGTTGCTGTCCTTGCCTGTCATGCTCTGCAGCACGAACAGGTTGAAGCCCACCGGCGGCGTCACTTCGGCGATCTCCACCAGCAGCACGATGAATATCCCGAACCATACCAGATCGAAACCCGCCGCCTGCACCATCGGCAGCACCGTGGCGGTGGTCAGCGCGATCATGGAAATCCCGTCGAGCGCGGTCCCCAGCAGGATATAGATCACCGTCAGCACCGCGATCAGCGCCCATGGCGACAGGTGCATCGCGGCCACCCATTCCGCCAGCGCGCGCGGGATGCCCGTGAAGCTCATGGTCACCGACAGGAAGGAGGTGGCGCCCAGCACGAACATGATCATCGCGGTCAGCCGGGTGGCCGACATCAGGCTCTCCCAGAAGGCCTTGCGCGTCAGCGATCCGCCCACCCACGCCAGCGCCAGCGAGGCCACCACGCCGTATGCCGCAGCCTCCGTGGCGGTGGAGTAGCCGGTGATCATGATCCAGGTGATAAAGGCGATCAGCACGATGCAGGGCATCAGCTGGCGGATCGAGGCGAGCCGCGAGCGCCAGTCGAAGCGTTCCGCCTGCGGCGTCTTGTCCGGGTTCGACAGCGCCCACACCACGATATAGCCGGAGAACAGCAGCATCAGCAGCAGGCCGGGCAGGAAGCCGGCCAGGAACACGCGGATGATCGACACATCGGCCGAGACCGCATAGACCACCATGGTGATCGAAGGCGGAATCAGGATGCCGAGCGTGCCGGCGCACGACAGCGAGCCCAGCGTCACGCGCTCGTCGTAGCCGCGCCGCGTCAGCTCGGGCAGCGCGGATTTGGCGATGGTGGCGCAGGTGGCGGCCGACGAGCCCGACACGGAGCCGAAGATGCCGCACCCCAGGATGTTGACGTGCATCAGCCGCCCCGGCAGCCAGTTCAGCCAGGGCGACAGCCCGTTGAACATCTGCTCGGACAGCTTGGTGCGGAAGAGTATCTCGCCCATCCAGACAAAGAGCGGCAACGATGCCAGCGTATAGGAAGCGCTGGACGACCACCAGGCATTGGCCAGATTGACCAGCGCATCGCGGTCGGCGAAGACCACCAGCCCCACCCAGGAGGTGACGGCGATGGCAACCGGAATCCACGCGCCGATGACCAGGAAGACGATCATCACCACCAGCAGGATCAGGGAAATCAGGACGGTGCTCATCAGACGGTCTCCCCGAAATCGCCGGCGGCCAGCTTGGCTTCCTGGGCCAGCTGGTAGCGCGGCTTTTGCCGGCGCGCCACGCGCTGCAGTTCGTCGAGCACCGCCAGCATGAAGCCGGCGCAGCCCAGCACCGCGAAGCTCTGCGGAATCCACAGCGGCACCACGATCTGGCCCTGCGAGACATCGCCGATCTCCCAGCTCTGCCAGGCGAAGGAGAACAAGGCCCAGGTGGCATAGGCGGCGAACACGGCGCAGATGACCAGCGAGACCAGCTCGAGCCACCAGCGCATGCGCGGCTTGACGGCCTCCAGCAGCATTTCCACGCGCACGATGCCGCCGTGCTGGAAGGTCTGGCCAAGGACGAGGAAGGCGGAAGCGGCGCACAGCCACGCAACGATGTCGTCGCCGCCCTTGAAGATGATGGTAGTCTCGCGCGAGAACGACATCAGGATCATGATGATGCAGACCCCGAGAATGCATAGCGCACCGAGCACGGCGAACAGGTCAAGCAGCCGGTCCAGCCAGCGCTTGTTGACGGAAGAAGCTTCCATGGCGAGTGGGGAGGGAGAATGCGGTGAAAAAAGGGCGCGGGATGCTGCGGCAGCAGTGGCCGCGGTGGCAGGCAGTGCCGCCGCTGCCGGATACGGATCGCTTGTTTCTCGCTACTTCGCTTACTTCTTGTAGGCGTCGAGAATGGCCTTGCCGTCGTCGCCGGCGCCCTTGGCCCATTCGTCCACCATCGCCTGGCCAACCTTCTGCATGTCCTGCTTGAGCTGGGGCGAGGGCGGCTGCACCGTCATGCCGTTCTTGCCGAGCACGGCCAGGTACTCACGTGTTTTCTGCTCCGATACCTGCCAGCCGCGCTTCTCGGCCTCGGCAACGGTCTTGAGCAGGGCGTCCTGGGTCGGCTTGTCCAGCGCGGCGAAAGACTTCTTGCTGACCACCAGCATGTTCTTCGGCAGCCAGGCATCGACGGTGTAGAAGTACTTCACGCTCTCCCACACCTTGGTGTCGACGCCGGTGGCGCCGGAGGACATGAAGGAGTTCACGGTCCCCGTAGCCAGTGCCTGGGCGAGATCGGCGGCCTGGATCGTCACCGGCTGCGCGCCCACGAGCTCGGCGATTTTGGAGGTGGCGGGGTTATAGGCGCGCCACTTCAGGCCCTTCATGTCGGCCGCGTTGTTGAGCGGCTTGTTGGCGTAGATGCCTTGCGGCGGCCAGGCCACTGCGTACAGCAGTTTCAGGCCTTGCTTGTCGAGCACCTTGTCGGTGACAGCGCGCGAGGCCTGCCACAGCTTGTAGGAGTCCTGGTAGCTGGTGGCCAGGAAGGGCACCGCATCCACGCCGAACACCGGGCTCTCGTTGGCCAGCAGCGACATCAGGATCTCGCCCATCTGGACCTGGCCGGTCTGCACGCCGCGCTTGATCTCGTTTGCCTTGAGCAGCGAACCGTTGGGGTGGATCACGATCTTCAGCTTGCCGCCGGTGGCCTTCTCCACGTCGTTGGCCATTTGCTGCAGGTTCTCGGTGTGCAGGTTGCTGACCGGGTAGCCGGTCGGCAGGTCCCATTTGGTCTCGGCTTGCGCGGCGGACATCATGACGGAGGAGGTGGCAAGCACCCCGCCCAGCAGCATGTACTTCAGTGTTGCCTTCCCTTGCATCGATCTCTCCTGGTTGATCGTTCTGGCTGGATACGTCTTTGTCTGTCTTTGACTTTTGGCTTTTTATCTTTACTGCCCGTGCAACCTGGCTCAGGGGTTGCACGGCGGCGTGCGGCTCGGCCGGCGCCTCAGGCGGCCGGCTTGACGATGGATTCCAATGCAATTGCCGTGCCCAGCAGTTGCGCGTCGCGCAGCGCACCGTGCGAGAGCATCAGGCCGACCGGCAATTCGTCGGGCTGGTGGCAGGGCAGCGAGATCGAGCAGCCGTCAAGGAAGTTGAAGGCCGAGGTATTGCGCAGCAGCAGGGCATTGGTGCGGAAGAACAGGGCATCGTCCGCCACCAGCGGGGCAATCGGCGGCGCCACCATCGGCACGGTGGGGCAGGCCACGGCGTCGAAGCCGTCGATGCGCGCCACAACCCGCGCGATCCAGTCGGCGCGGGCGCGCATCAGGTCGACATAATCGGCCGCGCCCATGCTGGCGCCGCGGTCGATGCGCGAGGCTACGCGGGGGTCGTATTGCTCGCGCCGGGTGGCCAGCGCGTGGCGGTGGATGGCATAGGCCTCGGCGGCGGTGAAGCCGCCCGCGGCGTTGATGGCGGGCAGTTCGGTCAGCTCGGGCAGGTCGATGTGCTCGATCTGCACGCCGGCCGCGGACAACCGGCCCAGGGCACGGTCGAAGGCGCGCGCCACGACGGGGTCGAGGTCGTCCAGCAGGTACTGGCGCGGGATGGCCAGGCGAATGCCGGCAGCGGCCTTGATGGCCGGGATGACAGCCTCGTCGGCGATCACGCTGTCCACCAGGACGCAGTCATGCACCGTGCGCGCCATGGCGCAGGCGGTATCCAGGGTGTAAGACAGCGGGAAAGCGCCGTCCAGCGGCACGCGGCGGGCAGTGGGCTTGAAGCCGGCCAGGCCGCACAGGGCCGCCGGGATGCGGATGGATCCGCCGGTATCGCTGCCCAGCCCGGCTACCGCCAGGCCAAGCGCCACGGAGACGGCGGCGCCGGAGGACGACCCGCCGGGAATGCGTGCCACCTGCGCATCCGCCGGGTTCACGGGCGTGCCGAAATGCGGGTTGATGCCCACGCCGGAGAAGGCGAACTCGGTCATGTTGGTGCGGCCCACCAAGGCCGCGCCGCTGTCGCGCAGCCGGCGCACCACCGTGGCATCGGCCGTGGCCGCCGCCGCGTCGCTGCGTACCGGTGAGCCGGCGTGCGTGGCTTCGCCGGCGATATTGAACAGGTCCTTGACCGATACCGGCAGGCCCGCCAGGGGATGCAGGGGCTTGCCGGTCAGGCTGGCGGCGTCGGCCGCCCGCGCTACCTGCGCCGCGGCGTCGAAGGTGGTGCGCAGGAAGACGGCATTCGCCGCCGGCGTCTGCGCAAGCTGCGCCGCTTCGGCGATCACGTCGGCCCGCGAAGTCGCGCCATCGCGAAGTTTTGTCTGTAATGTATGGATATCGGTGGACATTGGGCTCGCGATCAATCGCGCTCAGGAGGGTTCGGATCGAGTCTATCCAGTGCGTTCGCACTGCGCAACCGGCCCGTTGCCGGGCGCGCGAAGGTCCCTGGGATAGTGCGTGAATTGCTTTCTCCGCCCTTTTTTCGTGCAGAATCCACGGTGACATCCCCGATGTTTTGCTTGGATTTATTTTGTGTTTATCCTCATAATTTGTTAATAAACTGTCAAGTCAAATATGATGGCGGCGGCATCGGGGATATACCTAGTCATCCTTGTCATACCGTCCGGCACCAACCCACGAAAGGAGTGAAGACATGGCGCGTAAGCCAGCATCCGAGCCAGCCCGGGCCGACGACGACGGCAGCGGGAACGAGGCGTCCGCCCGGTCCGCGGCCAGCGCGTTTGCGCGATCGTCCGGGCCGAATATCGTGTCGTCTTCGCACCTGGTGTCCGAGCGCAGCCCGGAACTGTCCGAGTTCGAGTTCGGCCTGAACACGGCCTACAACGCCTATAGCCGCTGGGTGGTGCGCTGCATGGGCGCCTCCGGCGTGCGCGACCTGACTTTCCTGGATGTGCTGGTGCTGCATCACGTCAACCACCGCGCGCGTCCCAAGCGGCTGGCCGATATCTGCTTTGTGCTCAATGTGGAGGACACCCACCTCGTCACCTATGCGCTCAAGAAGCTGCAGGGCCTGGCGCTGGTAGAGGGCGAGCGGGTCGGCAAGGAAGCCACCTATATCACCACGCCCGCCGGCACGGAAGCCTGCGCGCGCTACCGCGAGATCCGGGAGCAGTGCCTGACCAGCAATTTCTCCGCGGGCAGCGCGGAGAACGCCGAGATCGGCGAGCTGGCACGACTGCTGCGTGTGCTGACCGGCCTGTACGAGCAGGCCGCGCGCTCGGCCACGTCGCTGTAGCCGCCCTTGCCGATGCAGCGGCGACTTCCGTAGCGGCCCGGGGCCGGGCTGCTACGGAAGTCGCTTGCCTGACGTTCCAGGTTTTTCCCCGACATTGCCATCACGCCGCTGCAAGGAAGCTCCCGTATGTCGCTGCCATTCTCCGCCGCCCATGTTCCGGATCGCCGCCGCTGGCAATTCTGGATCGACCGCGGCGGCACCTTTACCGATGTGGTCGGGCTCAGGCCGAACGGTACGGTGGTCACGCACAAGCTGCTGTCCGAGAATCCGGAGCAATACAGCGACGCCGCCGTGGCCGGCATCCGCCACCTGCTCGGGGTGGCTGCCGGCGAGCCGGTCACGCCGGCGCAGGTGGAAGTGGTGAAGATGGGCACCACGGTGGCGACCAATGCCTTGCTGGAACGCAAGGGCGAGCCGGTGGCGCTGTTTATCACGCGCGGCTTCCGGGATGCGCTGCGTATCGCCTACCAGAACCGGCCCCGGCTGTTCGACCTGAATATCGTGCTGCCGGAGCTGCTCTACCGCGAAGTGGTGGAGGTGGGCGAACGCCTGGATGCGCAGGGCGAAACGGTGACGCCGCTGGACGAGGCATCGCTGCGCGCCGATATGCGGCGCGTGTTCGACAGCGGCATCCGCGCCATTGCCATCGTGTTCCTGCACGGCTACCGGCAGGCGGCGCACGAGCTGGCGGCGGCGCGGATCGCGCGGCAGACCGGCTTCACGCAGATCTCCGTGTCGCACCAGGTGTCGCCGCTGATGAAGCTGGTCTCGCGGGGCGATACCACGGTGGTGGACGCCTACCTGTCGCCTATCCTGCGCCGCTACGTGGAACAGGTGGAGCAGCAGATGCCGGGTGTGCGGCTGCAATTCATGCAGAGCAGCGGCGGCCTGACGGATGCGCACCGCTTCCAGGGCAAGGACGCCATCCTGTCCGGCCCGGCCGGCGGCATCGTCGGCATGGTGCGTTCGTCGCAGAGCGCCGGCTTCGGGCGCATCATCGGCTTCGACATGGGCGGCACGTCCACCGATGTCTCGCATTTCAACGGCAGCCATCCCAACGATTTCGAGCGCGTGTTCGAAACCAGCGTGGCAGGCGTGCGCATGCGCGCGCCCATGATGAGCATCCACACGGTGGCCGCGGGCGGGGGCTCCATCCTGCATTTCGACGGCAGCCGCTTCCGTGTCGGCCCGGATTCCGCCGGCGCCAATCCCGGGCCGGCGAGCTACCGGCGCGGCGGCCCGCTGGCGGTGACCGACTGCAACGTCATGCTCGGCAAGATCCAGCCGCGCCATTTCCCCGCGGTGTTCGGCCCGCGCGCCGATGCGGCGCTGGATCGCGATGCGGTGGTGGCGAAGTTCGAGGCACTGGCGCAAGCCGTGTCAGCCGCCACCGGTGATGCGCGCAGCGCCGAGCAGGTGGCCGAGGGCTTCATCGAGATCGCCGTGGGCAATATGGCTAATGCGATCAAGCAGATCTCCGTGCAACGCGGCCATGACGTGACGGGATACACGCTGACCACCTTCGGCGGCGCGGGCGGCCAGCATGCCTGCCTGGTGGCGGACGCGCTTGGCATGCAGACCGTGTTCGTGCACCCGCTGGCCGGCGTGCTTTCGGCCTACGGCATGGGGCTGGCCGATCGCACCGCGATGCGCGAGCGGGCGGTGGAGGCACGGCTCGACGATGCGGCGCTGCCCGTGCTGCGGGCTGTGCTCGATGCGCTGGCGGGCGAGGCACGCCGGGAGTTGCTGGAGCAGGAGGTGGCCGAGGCGCAGATCGACGTGGTGCGCCGCGCGCACCTGCGCTATGAGGGCACCGATTCGGCGCTGGTGGTGCCGTTCGGCAGTCAGGCGGCCATGCATGCCGCGTTCGATGCGGCCTATCGGCAGCGCTATGCCTTCCTGATGCAAGGCAAGCCGCTGGTGGTGGAAGCCGTGTCGGTGGAAGCCATCGGCAGCAGCGAACCGCCCGAGGAAAAGCCGCCCGAGCCGCCGCCGCGCGCAGGCGGCCCGGCGCCGGCGGAGCAGGTGCGCATGTTCAGCGGCGGCACCTGGCACGATACCGGCCTGTTCCCGCGCGATGCGCTGCGCCCCGGCGACGTGCTGCCCGGACCGGCCATCATCGCCGAGCGCAATGCCACCACGGTGGTGGAGCCCGGCTGGCAGGCCGAGCTGACCGCGCGCGACCACCTCGTGCTGACCCGTGCCGTGCCGCGTCCCCAGCGGCGCGCCATGGGCACCGACGCCGATCCGGTGATGCTGGAAGTGTTCAACAACCTGTTCATGTCGATCGCCGAGCAGATGGGCCAGCGCCTGCAGAACACGGCGTACTCGGTGAACATCAAGGAACGGCTCGACTTCTCCTGCGCGATCTTCGATGCCGACGGCAACCTGATCGCCAACGCCCCGCATATGCCGGTGCATCTTGGTTCGATGGGCGAAAGCATCAAGACCGTGATCGCGCGCAATGCCGGCCGCATGGCCGATGGCGATGTCTACGTACTGAACGATCCGTACAACGGCGGCACGCACTTGCCCGACGTCACGGTGATCACGCCTGTCTTCGACGAGGCCGGCGCGGAGATTCTCTTCTACGTCGGCTCTCGCGGCCATCACGCCGATATCGGTGGCATCACGCCGGGCTCGATGCCGCCGGACTCCACGGCGGTCGAGGAAGAAGGCGTGATGATCGACAATTTCCCGCTGGTGAAGGCCGGCGTGCTCGACGATGCCGGCATGCGTGCGCTGCTGGCCGGCGCACGCTACCCGGCCCGCAATATCGACCAGAACATGGCCGACCTGCGTGCCCAGGTGGCGGCCAACGCCAAGGGCGTGGAGGAATTGCGCAAGATGGTGGTGCAGTTCGGCCTGCCGGTGGTGCGTGCCTATATGGGGCACGTGCAGGACAACGCCGAGGAAGCCGTGCGCCGCGTCATCACCGCGCTCAAGGAAGGCGCCTATCGCTATCCGCTGGACAACGGCGCCCAGATCCGGGTGCGTGTCACCGTGGACCAGGTCCGGCGCGAAGCGGTGGTGGACTTTACCGGCACGTCGGCGCAGTTGCCCAACAACTTCAATGCGCCGCGCGCGGTGTGCATGGCGGCCGTGCTCTATGTGTTCCGCACGCTGGTCAACGAGGATATCCCGCTCAATTCCGGCTGCCTCAAGCCGATCAGGGTGGTCATTCCCGAGGGCTCGATGCTGAATCCGCGTTATCCGGCCTCGGTGGTATCCGGCAACGTGGAAACCTCCTCCTGCATCACCAACGCGCTTTACGGCGCGCTGGGCGTGGTGGCCGCCAGCCAGGGCACCATGAACAACTTCACCTTCGGCAACGATCTCTACCAGTATTACGAGACCATCTCGGGCGGCAGCGGCGCCGGGCAGGGCTTTGACGGCTGCGACGTGGTGCAGACCAATATGACCAACTCGCGCCTGACCGATCCGGAGGTGCTGGAATGGCGGTTCCCGGTGCGGCTGGAAAGCTATGAGATCCGGCCGGGATCGGGTGGTGCCGGGCAGTGGCATGGCGGCAACGGTGGTATTCGCAAGGTTCGCTTCCTTGAGCCGATGACGGCGTCGATCCTGTCCAATAACCGCTTGCATGCGCCGTTCGGCATGGCTGGCGGCGAGCCCGGCGCCATGGGGCGCAACTACGTTGTGCGCCATGATGGCAGCGAGGAGGCGCTGGGCCATGTCGGCCGCTGCGAGATGGAAGCGGGCGATATCTTCGTGGTGGAAACGCCGGGGGGCGGCGGCTTCGGGGCCGCGTAGGGGCCGCGAACGTCCTCGATGTTTCCGCGAGCCGAAGCGAGAGCGCTTCGGCTCGTTGCCATTCATGGCGCGCGAAACAGAATTCAACGTCGAACAGATCCGTCTTTCGTCACTTGGCCTCAAGGCCGTCATCCGGATTTTCAGATCCACCATTTTCGGCAACTCCAGCACTCCTGGCGACGACGCTGAAATAACCGCGTTGCAGCAATTTCCTTGACTTATCCTCAGGTCATTCCTAGGTTTATCAAGACTCCGGGGTGCAAGGCCATAGTGCGATAAATGGCCGATTCCCTTGTGCAGGGAGGGGCGGCGGTGAATCCAGGCAGCAGAGCTATCGTTCTGGTTATTGCGTTGATTGGCTCGATCGCCGCGGGAGGGTGTTCGAAACCGGAACCGGGTCACGTCCTGGACGAGGCGCAGCAGGCGGGCCGCGGCGCGGAATCGTTCCGGCACGCCGCGGAAGACTATTTTCACGATATGGATCGTGGCGTCGCCCTGACCAGGGAAGAGATCATGGGCCGCAATATGTGGCTCGTCTGGAGTGGCGGCAACGACAGGTTCTGGGACGACATGACGAACTTCACGTTCGGCGCCTTCGACCTGCTCAAGTCCATCAGCTCGCATCCCGGCCAGGGCTATTCGCGCGACACCCGCTGGAGCTACCTCGGCCTGGTCAACGAGCCTTGTTTCGAAAAGCCCGTCGCGCCCGATCCGCAACGCTTCGGGCTATGGCTCGATCAACGGGTGAAGGATTGCCCGGCCGATCCGTTCGAGAACGAACAGGCCTACCCAGGGGTCAAGACCGGCGCGCGCGGCACCACCTTCTCGAACGGCGCGAAGCTCCCGGTCGGCTCCTACTACGGCTATCCCACCGGCATCGTCGGGTTGCGCCTGTTTCCCAATCCGGCTTTTGATGAGAAGGCTGCAAAGGCGTGGGATCCGCAGCGCTATTACAGCGACCCGGCCTACTACAACAGAGCCGACCTGGTGCGCCCCTATCGCGTGGGCATGGCCTGCGGCTTCTGCCACGCGGGCCCCAGCCCGGTCCATCCGCCCGCGGACCCCGCGCATCCGAGATGGGCCGACCTGAGCTCCACGGTGGGCGCGCAGTATATGTGGGTGGACCGGCTCTTCATCCACAACGCATCGACGCGCGAAGGCCAGCAGAATTTCATGTTCCAGCTCGTGCATACGTTCAGGCCGGGCGCCATGGATACCTCGCTGGTCTCCACGGACAACATCAACAACCCCAGGACCATGAACGCGCTCTACGACCTGATGGCGCGCATGGGCGTGGCGAAGCGGATCGGGCAGGAGAAGCTGGCCGGCGGCGAGCTTAACAACCGGCAGATCAACGACTTCGTGAAGAGCGGCGCGCTGACGCAGTTCTATGCGCCGCCCGATACGGTATGGACGCCGCACGTCCTCAAGGATGGGGCCGACTCGGTCGGCGTGCTGGGCGCCCTGAACCGGGTGTACCTGAATATTGGGCTGTTCAGCGAGGAGTGGCTGCTGCACTTCAATCCTATCCTCGGCGGCAAGTCCATCACGCCCATTGAACTCTCCGTGGCGCAGAAGAACTCGAGCTATTGGAAGGCGACGGAAGTCGGCACCTTCAATACGGCGCTGTTCCTGCTGAAATCGACCCCGCCGGACCACCTGGGCGATGCGCCGGGCGGTGCGTCATTCCTGGCAGACGTGTCGTCGCCGGCCGGCGCCGCGCTGCTTGAAAAGGGCAAGAACGTGTTTGCCGATACCTGCGCACGCTGTCATTCCAGCAAGGCGCCGCCGCCACCGGCCAGCCTGAACCTGCAGAACTGCGCGGGGCCGAACTACCTCGCGTGCTTCATGCGGTACTGGAAATGGACGCAAACGGACGAATTCAAGGCGCAGATGCGCAAGGTCGTCAATGCGCCGGACTTCCTGGAGGGCAACTATCTTTCGTCCGATGCGCGCGTTCCCGTCACGCTGCTTCGCACGAATGCATGCAGTCCGCTGGCGACCAATGCGCTGCGGGGAAATATCTGGGACAACTTTTCGTCGGAGTCCTACAAGACGCTGCCATCGGTTGGCACCATCACGCTCAATGACCCGTTCACCGGGGAGCGGTGGCAGTACCGGATGCCAGCCGGCGGGCGTGGCTACACGCGTGTGCCCTCGCTGATCAGCGTGTGGTCGACTGCGCCGCTCTTCCTCAACAATGCGCTCGGGCCGTTTAGCGAGGATCCTTCCGTGGCGAGCCGGGTGAAGGTATTCGACGCCTCCATCGAGCAATTGCTCTGGCCGGAAAAACGCGCGCACGACGAGGTCCTGGGGACCAAGGTACCCGGCGTGATCGACCGCACCACGGAGCGCAGCCAGATCACTGTCCCGGCGGGCTTCGTGCCGGATGCGCTCAAGCCGCTGCAAGGCTTCATGCACCGCTTCGCGCCGTGGCTGGTAGGGGCCGGAGGCGATGTGACCATCGGTCCCGCGCCCAGGCAGATGCCGGTCAACCTGATCGCCAATATCCAGCCGCTGGCGGAGAGCAGCGAAACCGGTGCAAAGGCCGACCACGCGGCCAAGGTGGTGAGTCTTGCGGTCAAGCTGAAGTCCGACCTGGCTTCGGTACCCGAGGGCGCCACCGACGACGATCTGCGCAAGACCTACGCCAACCTGGTCAAGCCCATGCTGAGCCTGAGCAAGTGCCCGGATTTCGTGGTGAATCGCGGCCACTACTTCGGCACGGCGGAGTTCAACAACCAGGCGGGCCTGAGCGCCGATGAGCAATCGTTCGGGCAGGAACCGGTACTGAGCGACGAGGACAAGCGGGCCTTGATTGCCTTTCTCAAGACCTTCTGATGAAGACTGCGCGGCGGGGATATGTCTGCTCAAGGCGAGGAAGCTTGGGATTATGTGATCGTCGGCTCCGGCGCGGGCGGCGGCACGCTCGCCGCGCGGCTCGCTGAAGCGGGCATGCGCGTGTTCCTGATCGAGGCGGGTTGCGATGCGCGCGAGCATGGGGCGGCGTGCCTGCCGGAGGATTACGAAGTGCCGGCGTTTCACGCCTGCGCCTCCGAGAATCCCGCGATGAGCTGGAATTTCTTCGTGCGCCATTACGCGGACGATGCGCAGCAACGGCGCGACCCCAAGTGCGGCAGCGAAGGCGTGCTCTATCCAAGGGCCGCGACCCTGGGCGGCTGCACCGCCCACAACGCGATGATCTTTCTCTACCCCCACGATTCCGACTGGGACGGCATTGCCGCGCTGACCGGCGACCGCTCGTGGAAGGCCAGCCGCATGCGCCGCTATGCCAAGCGGCTGGAGCAATGCCGCCACCGCCCGCTGTGGGCGCTTGCCCGCCGCCTGGGTTTCGATCCCACTGCCCACGGCTGGGACGGCTGGCTCAGCACGGAGCGCGCGTTTCCCCTGCAGGCGCTCACCGATGACGCGCTGACGCGCCTGATTCTCGGCTCGATGGAGATGGCCGCGCGCAGCGTGCCGAGGCGGCTCCATGCCTTGCTGCGCTTCTTTCGGTGGCAGGGCGACCCGAATTCCAGGATCTGGGGAAGACGATGTTTCGATGGCGTGTGCTATACGCCGATGACGACCAGCGGCCATGCCCGCACCGGCACGCGCGAACGGGTGCTGGAAGTCGCCGGCCGCTTTCCCTCGCGGCTGCATATCGAACTGGACGCACTGGCGACCAGGGTGCTGATCGACGCGAACGGCACCGCGTTCGGGGTCGAATATCTCAAGGGGCGGCATCTCTACCAGGCGCACGTCTCGCCAAATCCGGCGCCCGGCGTACGGCAGGAAGTGCGCGCGCGCCGCGAGGTGATCCTGGCGGGCGGCGCGTTCAATACGCCGCAATTGCTGATGCTCTCGGGGATTGGTCCCGCCGGGCACCTCCGCGAGCATGGCATACCCGTCCGGGTAGATCTGCCGGGGGTCGGCCGCAACCTCCAGGATCGCTATGAGGTGGGCGTCGTGAGCCGGATGGCGCGGCCCTGGCAGATACTGAGCGGCGCCCGCTTCGAGAGGGACGACCCGGCGTATTGCAGCTGGCGCGACCTGCGCCACGGCGTCTACACTTCCAACGGCGTCGCGATCGCGGTGGCAAGGCGTTCGCGCAACGGCCTTCCCGTGCCGGATATTTTCTGCATGGCGCTGGTCGAGCACTTTGCCGGCTATTTTCCGGGTTATTCCAAGGTGTTCGCCCAGAGCGACGATATCCTCACCTGGGCCATACTCAAGGCGCACACGCAGAATCGCGCGGGCACTGTCCTGCTGCGGTCCGCGAATCCGCTCGATACGCCCCTGATCAACTTCCACTATTTCGAGGAGGGCGATGCCGCCTCGGACGAGGATATGCGCGCGGTGATCGAAGCCATCCGCTATGTGCGCAAGCTGGCCGTACCGCTGGCCGAGCGCGGCGTGATCGCGCAGGAGCAGCTTCCCGGCGCCCACCTGCGCGATGATGCGGAGCTGGCTGGCTATGTGCGCGACAACGCGTGGGGGCACCACGCATCGTGTACCTGCGCCATCGGCCCGCGCGAGGCGGGCGGTGTGCTCGACAGTGGTTTTTCCGTGCACGGAACGCGCCGGCTGCGTGTCGTTGACGCCTCCGTTTTTCCGAGGATTCCTGGCTTTTTCCCGGCTAGCGCAATCTGCATGGTTGCCGAGAAGGCGGCCGATGTCATCTTGAACGAGACGACAACGGGCGCATAGGCAGCCGATCGACAAGGGAGGTGGAAGATGGCCTACGACGTGAGCAAGCTGCTGGCGATGAGCCAGGAACAGCTGGACGAATTGTTCCGCAACAGTCCGGCCGGAGAGATTCCGGATGGCGAAGCCACGGGCACGGCGATCATCTCGCCCGGCACGGTGTTCAGCGAGAGCATCGCAAAGATGATCAATCTTTTCGCCTGGCAGGGCAAAGTCTTCGACGCCAGGCGCGGGGTGCTCAAGAACAAGATATCGCCCTTCGGGCTCGAAGCCATACTGGCGAAGGTGTACAAGGGCGAAAGCTGGCTCGACCAGAAGGAGTGCATTGTCCTGGACTATTCCGAGACTTCGGTCGTGGCGCACTGGATACGGGACGAGATCCGCTGCATCGCGCCGGATGCCTATCTTGGCGTTGTGTACTGGGACAAGCATCGCCTGATCGACTTTTCCCTTGTGTTCCGACCATCATGAAGCGCAGGACCTTCCTGTTTGGCGGCATTGGTGCCGCCGGTGCGCTGCTGGTGGGCTGGTCGGTGCTGCCGCCGCGCCAGCGCCTGACGACATCAACCCCGTTGCCGGCGGTCGGCACGCAGGTCGGTCTCAACGGCTGGGTCAAGATTGCCGCGGACAACAGCGTCACCGTCATGATGTGCCGCACGGAGATGGGGCAGGGTGTGCACACCGGCCTGGCCATGGTACTGGCCGACGAACTGGACGTGGACTGGGCGCAGGTAAAGGTCGAGCATGCGCCCGTGGACAGGATCTACAACAACCTGGAAGTCGTTGTCGATGATCTCCCGTTCCGGGCGGACGACGATGGCGTGGTCAGGCAAGCGGCGGTCTGGTTCACCCGCAAGCTCATGCGCGAGATCGGCGAGATGGTGACAGGCGGCTCGTCGAGCGTCAACGATCTGTGGGAGCCGATGCGCGAGGCCGGCGCAGCCGCCCGCGCGATGCTGATCGGCGCCGCCGCCGCGCAGTGGAACGTGCCTGTGGGCGAGTGCCGCGCGCAGGACGGCAAAGTGCTGCACTCCTCCGGCAAAACGGCCACCTTCGGCGAGCTGGCGGCGCAGGCCGCCAAGCAGCCGATGCCGGCGAAGGTGGCGCTGAAGGAGCCATCCGAATTCAGGCTGATCGGCAAGAACATGCGGCGCATCGAGGCCGCCGCCAAGATCGATGGTACCGCGCGCTTTGGCATCGACGTGCTGCCCGAGGGCCTGCTGTACGCCAGCGTGACGATGTGCCCGACGCTGGGTGGTACCGTGGCGAGCTTCGACGGCTCGGCCGCGGCCGCGTTGCCGGGCATCGTCAAGGTGTTCGCGGTTGATGGCTACAACGGCGGCACCGGCGGCGTGGCGGTGATCGCCGACAACGTATACCGGGCCATGACCGCGCTGGATGCGGTCAAGATCGTGTGGAACCACGGTCCCGCCGCCGCGCTGTCCAGCGCGGATGTGAGCCGCCGTCTGGCGCAGGCGCTGGATGAATCCGACGGCCACGCCTATTATCGGCACGGCGACGTCGATGCCGCGTTGAAGTCCGCCGCGAAGACGCTCAACGCGGAGTACAGCGTGCCCTACCTTGCGCATGGCGCGGTGGAACCCATCAACTGCACGGTGCAGGTTCGCGACGGCGCGGCCAGGGTCTGGGTCTCGACGCAGTTGCCTGGCCTGGCGCGCAAAGCGGTCGCCAGGGTGCTCGCGCTCAATGTCGAACGGGTCGACGTGCAGCCGCAACTGGTCGGCGGCGCATTCGGGCGGCGGCTGGAGGTGGATTTCATCTCCCAGGCGGCGGCCATCGCGCGCGAGGGGGGCGGCAGGCCGGTCCAGACGATCTGGACGCGCAGTCAGGACACCACGCACGACTTCTATCGGCCGGCTTGCGTCTCGCGCTTCAAGGCCGGGCTCGATGGCACCGGCAACCTCAAAGCCTGGCACAACACGTCGGCCAGCCAGGCGATCGTGCCGGGCGCGCTGTCGCGCCTGCTTGGCCTGCCTCGCCTCGGCATCGACAAGACCACGACGGAAGGGGCATTCGACCAGCCCTACGAATGGCCGAACGCGAGGGTCGGCCACGTGATTGTCGACCTGCCGGTGCCGGTGGGCTTCTGGCGCTCGGTCGGCCATTCGCACCAGGCCTTTTTTACCGAGAGCTTCATCGATGAGCTGGCGGCAGCGGCTGGCAAGGATCCCGTGGCGTTCCGTGCCGGCCTGCTGGCAAAGCACCCGCGCCACCTGGCCGTGTTGCGGCGCGCGGCGGAACTGGCCGGCTGGGGGCGGGCGCCAGGGCTGGCTACCGACGGCGCTGCGCGCGCGCGGGGGGTGGCGCTGCACGAGGCCTACGGCAGCATCGTCGCGCAGGTGGCGGAGGTATCGCTGGCGCCGGACAAGCGGGTGCGTGTGCACCGGGTGGTTTGCGTGATCGATTGCGGTACGCCGGTGAACCCGAACCTGATCCGGCAGCAACTGGAAGGCGCGATCATCTTTGGCCTGTCGGCCGCGCTGTACGAAGAAATCACGATCGACCACGGCCAGGTGCACCAGCGGAATTTCCAGGAATTTCCTGTCATCCACATCAACGACTGCCCGGCGATCGAAACCGACATCATGCCAAGCCAGGAACATCCGCGGGGCGTGGGCGAAACGGGCACGCCGCCGATTGCGCCGGCGGTGGCGAATGCCCTGTTTGCGCTGACCGGGCAGCGCCTGCGCGCATTGCCCTTGAAGCTTGCCTGAGCTGCGGGAGAGAACCATGTTATCCCTGAACATCAACGGTAAGGCGGTGACCGTGCGGTCCGATCCGGACACGCCGCTGCTGTGGGTGCTGCGCTGCGAACTGGGGCTGACCGGCACCAAGTATGGCTGCGGCGTGGGTATTTGCGGCGCCTGCACGGTACAGATGAACGACGACCGGGGCTTCGCCTGTCAGCGCAAGGTCTCGTCGCTGGAAAAGACCAGGATCGTGACCATCGAAGGCTTGCGCGGCGCGCAGGCGCAAGCCTTGAGGGCTGCCTGGATCGATCTCGACGTTGTGCAGTGCGGGTACTGCCAGAGCGCACAACTCATGGCCGCCAGCGCACTGCTGAAAAAAATCCCGAAACCCAGCGATGCCGACATCGATACGTTCATGTCCGGCATTGTCTGCCGCTGCGGCACCTATCCGCGGATCCGGGCGGCCATCCATCGGGCCGCCGGGCAGCCGCGCACCTGAGGTGCCGCCGCCCGGCGAGGGTATTTCCCGATAACGTGAACGCAAGGCGCAACCAAGAATGAAACCCGAATTCATGTTCAGGTTTCGGGGCCATGCCCACCGAGACGGAACTGCCCCACGAACTTGCTGCCCCGCCGCGGCAGCAACGCAGCCGCGACCGGCAACAGGCGCTGATCGAGGCCGGCCTGCGCCTGACCGAAGGCCGCGACTGGGCTGATGTAACCGTAGGCGACATCGCGCAAGCCATCGATTGTTCCGTCGGCACTTTCTACACCCGCTTTCGCAGCAAAGACGCCTACTTCGAGGTGCTGGTCGCGCTGGTGGCCGACCTGCTGCGCCAGCGCGGCGGCGCCTTCTTTGCCGCGCCGGAACGCGCGGGGGAGAGCGAGCACGCATTCCTTCGCAACTGGATCGCGCTGGTGGTGCGCTCCTTCAGCAAGCACCGCGGCCTGTACGCCGCCGCCGTGCTGGAGCTGCGCCGCAGGCCGCCCGCAGCCCGCGAAACCTCGCCGTCCTGGCCGCTGGCGCGCTCCCGTATCGAAGGCTGCAAACACTTCGTCGCCGCCATGGCGCGCCGCCCCGGGTGGGGCACCGCCGCCGCGCGCAAGCGTCTCGAGTTCGCCCACCAGATGCTGTATGGCGTCCTGATCAACGCAGCGCTGACCGATCCCGGCCCCTTGAAGCTGGGCGCGCCCGCGCTGCAGGTGGAGTTGCTGGCGGCACTGTCGGCCTATCTCAACGTGAAGGCGGAGGGGAACTGACGGGCCGGCTGATAAAGATGTTGCCCGGCGCGCTGGTGCCGCGCTGGCAGTAACCCGCAGTCACCAAAAAGGGAGACCCCATGGCGGACAATCAAAGCTGTGCCCACGCGGCCACGGCAGACTTTCATCGGCTGCTGGCACGCGAACTGCCGGAGCACGACGAACAGGACTGGGAGGACGCACAGCGCGGCTTTCTCGGCACCATCCCCGATGCCAGGGTCGCGCGCGCCCACGGCCACGGCGTGTGGAACCTGGAGGCGTACGGTTTCCTCGAAGCCGGGCAGGCACCGGATACCGTCAATCCAAGCCTGTGGCGGCAGGCGCGCCTGAACCGTATCCACGGGCTGTTCCAGGTCACGCCGCGTATCTTCCAGGTGCGAGGATTCGATATCGCCAACATCACCTTCATCGAAGGCGACACCGGCGTGATCGCGCTGGACGCGCTGACCTGCCCGGAGACCGCCGCCGCAGCGCTTGCGCTATACCGGCAGCATCGCGGCAACCGCACGCTGCACACCGTGATCTACAGCCACAGCCATGCCGACCACTTCGGCGGGGTGGCGGGGCTGGTGGAAGAGGCCGACGTGCGCGCCGGACGCGTCCAGGTGATTGCGCCATCCGGCTTCATGCACCACGCCATTGCCGAGAACGTGATCGGCGGCGTGGCAATGGCGCGCCGCGCGCAGTTCCAGTTTGGCCATACGCTGGCCAAGGGGCCGGCGGCGCAGGTGGATGCGTGGCTGGGCAAGACCTTGCCGTTGGGACGCTCCACGCTGATCGCGCCGACGCTGTCGATCGAGGCAGAACACGAAGTCCACGTGATCGACGGGCTGGAGATCGAGTTCCAGCTCACCCCCGAGACCGAGGCGCCCTCCGAGATGCACCTTTTCATCCCGTCCGAAGGCGCGCTCAACCTGGCCGAGAACGCCACCCACAACCTGCACAACCTTTGCCCGCTGCGCGGGGCCAAGGTACGCGATTCGCTGGCCTGGTCCAAATACCTGCATCGCGCGCTGCACCGCTACGGCCCGCGTACCGTCGTGGTGCTGGCCCAGCACCACTGGCCGACCTGGGGAGCCGGGCGCGCGCGGCAATTCCTCTCCGAGCAGCGCGACCTGTACCGCGTGCTCCACGACCAGACCGTGCGGCTGATGAGCCATGGCCTGAAGGCCAGCGAGATCGCCGAGGGGCTGCAACTGCCGGAATCGCTGGCAAAGCGCTGGCACACGCGCGGCTACTACGGCACCGTGTCGCACAACGTCAAGGCGATCGTGCAGCATTACCTGAGCTGGTACGACGCGCATCCGGCCAACCTGCACGCGCTGCCGCCGGTGGCCGCGGCGCGCAAGCACTTGGAGTACATGGGCGGCATCGAAGCGGTGATGACCAGGGCGCGCGCCGACTACGAGCGCGGCGAGTTCCGCTGGGTGGCGGAGGTGCTCAAGCATGCGGTCTACGCGCATCCCGACCATGCTCCAGCGCGCGAGCTGGCGGCCCGGGCGCTGGAGCAGATGGGCTTCCAGGCCGAGTCCGCGACCTGGCGCAATGCCTACCTGCTGGCCGCGCGCGAGTATCGCGAAGGCCCGCCCCAGGCCAATCCGCAGGGGCCGCCGGCCAACGCCCTGATGCACGCCATGAGCAACGAGCTGTTGTTCGACGCGCTGGCGGTGCGCATCCATGGCCAGCGTGCCGAAGGCATGGCGTGCCACATCGGCTGGCATTTCACCGACAGCGGCGAGCAGTGGGTGAGCAGCTTGTCCAACTGCGCGCTGAGCAGCCTGCAGGTGGAGGCGGCGTCCTCGGCGGACGTGGTCATCGAAACCACCCGCGACACGCTCGACGGGCTGCTGACGCGGCGCTGGACCGTTGCCGAGGCCATGGCCGAAGGCCGCCTCTCGCTAAGCGGCGCCGTAGCGCTGCTGCCGCGCTTCATGGGCCTGCTGGACCAGTTCAGCGGCAGCTTCCCAGTGGTGGATGCGGCGCCGTGGCCCGACCGCTGAGCCCGCCACGCCAGCAAAGCACGCCGCCGGTGCCACCGGCGCTTCGCCGACGCAGGGGCACCGGCACCGGCACACCTTTGTGTTCCACGGCACAACAGGTCCGGGACGGCGACCCGCCGGGGCGCGCGGAGATGGCGCGGCAATAGGGTACCGGCCGCGGGAGATGAACTGGGGTGCCGCTGGCGGCACACTATGCCGGGCGGAGCACCTTCCGCGTGAAGGCGGCGAGGCTCGTCCGCGGCGCCCGTGCCTTCGCCCATCAACCTGCCCGTGCTGCATCGCGGGAAACCCCCTTCGACAAGGTATAATGCTGGTTTCCCGCCAGCACGGCGCCCCAACCAGCGGCGCCGGCCGGTAGCAGCCCCTACCTCCTGCCCTCCCGACCGCTCAGACCATGGCGCATTTCTCGTGCTTCCCCGGTGCATTGGCGCTTTCCGCCTTCCGCCAGCAACGCCTGCTCACCGCCCTCAAGCAGATCGACTCCGACATTGAGTCGGTGCACGGCCAGTTCCTGCATTTCGTCGACACCGACGTACCGCTGTCCCAGGATGACAGCGCCCGCATCGGCGCGCTCCTGACCTACGGTGCGCCTTTCGAGGCACAGGCTGAAGGCGATCGTTTCGTGGTGATCCCGCGTTTCGGCACGATTTCGCCGTGGGCCAGCAAGGCCACCGATATTGCGCATAACTGCGGCTTCGAGCACGTCCACCGCATCGAGCGTGGCATCGAGATCACCGTGGTGTGCAAGAAGGGCCTGCTGCGCGGGCGCAAGTTGCTGGACGCCGGCACCCGTGCCGCCGTGGCGGCTCACCTGTTCGATCGCATGACCGAATCCGTGGTGGCCTCGCGTGAGGACGCGGCCGGCCTGTTCCAGGAACTGCCCGCCAAGCCGCTGCGCTTCATCGATATCTCCGGTGGCCGCGCCGCGCTGGCGCAGGCCAATACCGAGATGGGCCTGGCGCTGTCGGAAGACGAGATCGATTACCTGGTGGACGCCTACGCCAAGCTGGAGCGCAACCCGACCGACGTCGAGCTGATGATGTTCGCGCAGGCCAACAGCGAGCACTGCCGCCACAAGATCTTCAACGCCACCTGGACCATCGACGGCGTGCAGCAGGACAAATCCCTGTTCGCCATGATCCGCAATACCCACCAGCTCAACCCGCAAGGGTCGATCGTGGCGTACTCGGACAACTCCGCGGTGATGGAAGGCGACGTGGCCGAGCGCTGGTTCCCGCGCGGCACCGGGCACAAGTACGGCCGCGTTGAGGCGCTGACCCACACGCTGATGAAGGTGGAGACGCACAACCACCCGACCGCCATCTCGCCGTTCCCCGGTGCCTCCACCGGCGCCGGCGGCGAGATCCGCGACGAGGGCGCCACCGGACGTGGCGGCAAGCCCAAGGCGGGCCTGACCGGTTTCACGGTTTCCAACCTGATGCTGCCCGATGCCGTCGAAGGCTGGGAAAACGCGCGCGACGCGGCCCAGCCGGTGGCGCACCGCAACCCCGCCGACAAGCCCGGCGTGACCGGCAAGCCGGATCGCATCGCCTCGCCGCTGCAGATCATGACCGACGGCCCGCTCGGCGGCGCCGCGTTCAACAACGAGTTCGGCCGCGCCATCCTGGGTGGCTACTTCCGCGTCTACGAGCAAAACGTCGGCGGCACCGTGCGCGGCTATCACAAGCCGATCATGATCGCCGGCGGCATCGGCAATATCGACGCCGGCCACACGCACAAGAAGGAACTGCCCGCCGGCTCGCTGCTGATCCAGCTGGGCGGCCCGGGCATGCGCATCGGCATGGGCGGCAGCGCCGCCAGCTCGATGGCGACCGGCACCAACACCGCCGACCTGGACTTCGATTCGGTCCAGCGCGGCAACCCCGAGATGGAGCGGCGCGCGCAGGAAGTGATCAACGCCTGCTGGCAACTCGGCGATGACAACCCCATCCTGTCGATCCATGACGTGGGCGCGGGCGGCATTTCCAATGCCTTCCCCGAACTGGTGGACGGCGCCGGCCGCGGCGCGCGTTTCGACCTGCGCCAGGTGCACCTGGAAGAGTCCGGCATGAGCCCGGCCGAGATCTGGTGCAACGAGTCGCAGGAACGCTATGTGATGGCGGTGGCGCCGGAATCCTTCCCGCTGTTCCAGGCCATGTGCCAGCGCGAGCGCTCGCCGTTCGCGGTGGTGGGCATCGCCACCGAGGAGAAGCAGCTGCAGCTGGTCGACGCGCATGTCGACGCCGCGCTCAAGGAACACCATGCCGTGAACATGCCGATGGACGTGCTGCTGGGCAAGCCGCCGCGCATGCACCGCGACGTCAGGCATGTGGAGCAAAGCCTGCCGCCGGTTGACGTGACCGGCATCGCGCTGGACGAGGCTGTGCGTGACGTGCTGCGCCACCCCACTGTGGCCAGCAAGTCCTTCCTGATCACCATTGGCGACCGTACCGTGGGCGGCATGAACGCGCGCGACCAGATGGTCGGCCCCTGGCAGGTGCCGGTGGCCGACGTGGCCGTGACCACGCTCGATTACAAGGGCCGCACCGGCGAAGCCATGACCATGGGCGAGCGCACGCCGCTGGCCGTGATCAACGCACCGGCCTCGGGCCGCATGGCCATCGGCGAGGCGCTGACCAACCTGGCCGCCGCGCCGGTCAAGGACCTGGGCAAGGTCAAGCTGTCGGCCAACTGGATGGCGGCTTGCGGCGTGGAAGGCGAGGACGCCAAGCTGTATGACACCGTGCACGCCGTCGGCATGGAGCTGTGCCCGGCGCTGGGCATCAGCATCCCGGTGGGCAAGGATTCGCTGTCCATGCGCACCAAGTGGCAGGACAACGGCGCCGACAAGGAAGTGGTCGCGCCGGTCTCACTGATCATCTCGGCGTTTGCCGCCGTGGATGACACCGACCGGACCCTGACCCCCCAGCTGCGCACCGATGCCGGCGACAGCGTGCTGATCGCCATCGACCTCGGCCGCGGCAAGAACCGCCTGGGTGGCAGCATCCTGGCGCAGGTGACGCAGCAGGTAGGCGACACCGCGCCGGACGTGGACAACGCCGAAGACCTGAAGAACTTCTTCAACGTGATCCAGCGCCTGAACCGCGAGGGCAGGCTGCTGGCCTACCACGACCGTTCCGACGGCGGCTTCCTGGCTGCCCTGGCGGAAATGGCCTTTGCCGGCCATTGCGGCCTGTCGCTCAACGTCGACATGCTGGCGCTGGACCCGGTCCAGGAGCAGGACTTCGGCGATGCCAAGAACTGGGCACAGCAGATCTCCGGCCGCCGCGACGACCAGACCCTGCGCGCGCTGTTCTCGGAGGAACTCGGCGCGGTGATCCAGGTACGCCAGGAAGAGCGCGATGCCGTGTTCGCCGTGCTGCGCGAGGTCGGCCTGTCGGCATGCAGCCACGTAGTGGGCAAGCCCAACACCACCGACCAGATCGAGATCTACCGCGACGCCAAGAAGGTGTTCGGCGCCGCGCGCAGCGAACTGCAGCGCACCTGGAGCGAAGTCAGCTGGCGCATCGCGCGCCTGCGCGACAACCCCGCCTGCGCCGACAGCGAATACGACCGCCTGCTCGACGCGGCGGACCCCGGCATCTCGCCGGTGCTGACCTTCGATCCGGCGCAAGACATCGCTGCGCCGTTCGTGGCAACCGGTGCGCGTCCGCGCGTGGCGATCCTGCGCGAGCAGGGCGTCAACTCGCAGATCGAGATGGCCTACAGCATGGACCGCGTGGGCTTCGACACGCACGACGTCCATATGAGCGACCTGATCGCGGGCCGCGCCAACCTGGCCGAGTTCTCCGGCTTCGTGGCATGCGGCGGCTTCAGCTACGGCGACGTGCTGGGCGCCGGCGAAGGCTGGGCCAAGACGATCCTGTTCAACGCGCAGATGGCCGAGCAGTTTGCCGCCTTCTTCAACCGCCAGGATACGTTCGCGCTGGGCGTGTGCAATGGCTGCCAGATGATGAGCAACCTCGCCCCGATCATCCCGGGCGCGGGCGCCTGGCCCAAGTTCACGCGCAACCAGTCGGAGCAGTACGAAGCGCGCTACGTCACCGTGGAAGTGCAGTCCTCGCCGTCGATCTTTTTCGCCGGCATGGAAGGCAGCCGCATCCCCATCGTGGTGGCGCACGGCGAAGGCTTTGCCGACTTCTCGCAGCAAGGCGACAAGGGCCAGGCCCAGGTGGCGCTGCGTTTCGTGGACAACCTCGGCGCACCCACCCAGACCTATCCGCTGAACCCGAACGGCTCGCCCGACGGCATTACCTCGGTGACGACGGTGGATGGCCGCTTCACCGTGCTGATGCCGCACCCGGAGCGCGTGTTCCGCACCGCCACCATGAGCTGGGCGCCGGATGCCTGGAAGCAGGCGGCGGATGGCGGCAGCCCGTGGATGCGCATGTTCCGTAACGCGCGGAAGTGGGTGGGTTGAGCGGATTGCCGCTGGCCCGCTGGTAGAAAAGAAAAAGCTCGCCTTGCGCGGGCTTTTTCTCTTGCTAATGGGCGTGCATGGCGAAGACGGGGGCAAACGGAGCAGATTCCGGTCACGCCACCATCTGCGTACTCCAGGCCTGATACACGTAATACAACGGCCGCTGCGGATTGGATTGCTTTGCAGAAGCCGGTGCCGCGCCCCGGAGCTGCATGGTGACCAGCATCATGCGTGCGGCCTTGACGGCCGAGTAGCGGTCGCGCAGCGGCAGCATCGGCAGCACGGTCCGCCATTCCGGGGGCAGTCCGTCGTGGCTGAAGGTGCCGAGCGCGCAGTAGCCCCAACCCTCGGAGGTGAGGTGCCAGAGTTGCCGGTAGGCGCTGCTTGAAGCCATGGACTCGCTCTTTCCCATGCCGCCCCCCGCGGCGGGAGATCACGCGGGTGAGGGCGATGCAGTGTGCACGCCGGCCATGGTGGGGGCGGCGCATGCCCCTGATCTTACTCAGGTGCGGGCATTGAGGGAATGCCCTATGGCCCGGGCGTGGTGGTATGCAGCACATTCGCGTTGCTGCGGGGAGACGTGGTAGACGTGGCAGCTCAGGGAATGACGTTTGGTGTGATCCCGGCGTACCGCATGATCCAGGTGGCACATCGGCTTCCGCAAGAAACAGGCGGCACATCACCTGCGGTACGCCACATGGGCCAGGTTGGTATCCCGCTTACAGCCCGCTGAACCAGTTGTACCCCTGGTCTTCCCAGTAGCCTCCGGGATTCTGGTTGGTCACAAAGAGCGCCGCAATATGCTTCGGGTTCTTGAAGCCAAGCTTGGTCGGCACCCGCAGCTTGAGCGGATAGCCGTATTGGGCCGGCAGCGGCTCGCTGCCGAAATCCAGTGCCAGCAGGGTCTGCGGATGCAGCGCAGTTGCCATGTCGAGGCTGGAGTAATAGCGGTCCGCGCATTTGAAACCAACATAGCGGGCGGTGGTGTCGGCGCCGATCCGTTCCAGGAAGGTCCGCAGCGGCACGCCGCGCCATTCGCCAATCGCGCTCCAGCCTTCGATGCAGATATGGCGCGTGATCTGTCCCGCCTGCGGCAGCGCACGCAGTTGCGCCAGGCTCCATGCGCGCTTGTCGGCTACCAGCCCGGAGACTTCGAGGCGATAGTCCGCGCCGTCGACCTCGGGCACGTCGTACTCGGGGTAGAAGGCATTGAACGGAAAAGGCTGGGTAATCTGGCTGCGCGCGTAGGTGGGCGCCAGGCGGTTGCGATTGAACAGCCAGCCCTGCACGCGATCGTTCCAGCGCGACATCGACCACAGCACGTTGTCCACGGTGTCGCCATCCTGCAGCGTGCAGCCCGCCAGCATGGACAGGGCGCCTAGCGACAGCGAGGAACGCAGGAACAAGCGCCGCTGGAGCCGGGCCAGCTGGGGTTTGAAGTCTGCCGCGCTGACCCGCTGCGAGGCGGGTGTTGCAATACGGGTTCCGGCGCGATCCGCGTCGCCGGTCTCGCCGTCGAGGCGGACGATGCGCGTTTTTTCGGCAGGGGCGCTCATGCTTTGGCGTCTCCTTGATTGGCGCGCCCGGTGAGCATCGGCAGCAAGGTGGACGGTACCAGGATGACCAGCGCCAGGTGCACCACCACAAAGCCTACGATGCCCGCCATGGCGACGAAATGGACATGGCGTGCCATGTCGAAGCCACCGAACAGCGCCGCCAGCCAGTCCAGTTGCCCGGGTTTCCAGATGGCCAGGCCGGAGGCCACCACCAGCACGCCCAGCAGCAACACCGCCACGTACATCAGCCGCTGTACCGCGTTGTAGCTACCGGGGCGATGCGGCAGGCGCAAGCGGATGGCCAGCGACGCGTCACGCAGCACGCCGCGCGCGCTCAGCGGCAGGAAGTGGCGGCGGAAGTGCCGGGTGGCAATGCCATAGGCCAGATAGAGCAGGGCATTCGCGCACAACAGCCACATCGCCGCGAAATGCCATGCGATCGATCCACCCAGCCAGCCGCCCACGGTAGCCCAGGCCGGAAACTTGAAGGGGAACAGCGGCGAGGCGTTGTAGATGGCCCAGCCGCTCATCACCATGCAGGTCATGGCGAAGGCGTTGATCCAGTGCGCCACGCGCACGGCCAGAGGATGGACGACAGCGCGCCGCGCGGGTTTGGATGAGGGTAGCTTGCGCATGGCGGAGGGAGGTGTTGGACGGGGCAGGCCCAGGCCGGACGGAGCCGGCCTGCGCGGGTCTTACATCGGCGGCACCACGCCTGCCTTGCCGGCCGAGATAAAGCGCGCGGTCAGAGTGCCGTCTGCGGCCTTGCTGGCAAACAGCACGATATGCGCGCCCGGGACCAGCAGCGAGCGGTCGCCGGGTTCCAGGTTGACGATGGGCACGTCGTTCGGGATCACGATGCGTTTCTCGCCATCGGCGTATTTCACGGTGATGGTGCGGCCATTGCTCACCACCACGTTGCCCACGGTGCCGTTGGTCATGCTGCTGTTCTTGCCGAGATCCCAGGCGCGGTGGCCTTCGCCGCTGCCGCGCATGCTGGGCGGGAACACGTGCACTTCGAGCGCCTTGAGCGAGCCGTCAGCCTGCGGCACGGCGGCCGAGCCGATATAGCTGCCGGCCTTGATCTCGTCAACCTTGGCCAGCGTCACCGCGCGCACCGCCGTGTCCTTGGTCAGGCCCACTTCCAGGTCCTGGCCCGAACGCGTGCGCACCTTCAGCGTGTCGCCGGAGAACGCGGTCACGGTGCCGCGCACGCCCGTGGGCGTGGCGGCGGGAGCGGGTTGCGCCAGCACGGCGGGGGCAGCGGCCAGCATCGCGCCGGCAAGCATCGCCGAGGCTGCCACGGTACGCATCAAAAAGCGCGAAGCGATCTTCATCCTGGAACTCCTGGAACGGTGGAAAGTGCTGCTTAGGTTAGGCCGGTGGCGCGGTCGTGCGGGTGACTTTTTGATGACAAAAACGTCATAAAACAGGCTCCGGCCCCCGCTAGAATGTCAGCACACCCGTTGAGCAACCTTGCACATCATGAGCATCCTCGTCATCGAAGACGACCCCAAGACCGGCGACTACCTCAAGAAGGGACTGCGCGAAAGCGGCTATGCCGTCGATCTCGCGCGCACCGGCACGGATGGCCTGCACATGGCGCTGGAGCATCCTTACGATCTCGTCGTGCTCGATGTCATGCTGCCCGGCATCGACGGCTGGGAAATCATGCGCACGCTGCGCGCGCGGCGCGACCTGCCGGTGATTTTCCTCACCGCTCGCGACCACGTGAACGACCGTATCCACGGCCTTGAACTCGGCGCCGACGACTACCTGGTCAAGCCTTTCTCATTCATTGAGCTTGTGTTGCGCATCCGCACGCTGCTGCGGCGCGGCGTGGTGCGCGAGGCGGAGTTGTTCGAGTACGCGGACCTCAAGCTCGATGTCCTGCGCCGCAGGGTGACGCGCCAGGGTATGGAGATCGCGCTCACCAACAAGGAATTCCTGCTGCTGCACCTGCTGGTCAAGCGCCAGGGCGAGGCGCTGTCGCGCACCCTGATTGCCGCCGAGGTGTGGGACATGAATTTCGACAGCGACACCAATGTCGTCGACGTGGCGATCAAGCGCCTGCGCGCCAAGGTCGACCAGCCCTTCGACAGAAAGCTCATCCATACGGTACGCAGCATCGGCTACACCTTTGGCGAGGGAACGTGAAGCCCTGGTCGTCACGCTCGCTCACAGTCCGCACTACGCTATCGTTCGCCTTGATTGCCTGCGTGGTGATCGGTGCGCTGGGCGCCTACTTCTACCAGTCCGCGAAGACCTCGATGGAAGCCCGGGCCGATCTCCAGCTGGTTGGGCGCGTGGCGCATTTCCGGCGGCTGGCGAGGAATGTGTACACGGTCGGCGAGCTCAAGGACCGGCCCTTGCTGTTCGAATCCATGCTCGGCGCCGAGCGCGATGTGCTGATCTTCCGCAAGCCGGGAGAGCCGCCGTTCATCCAGGTCAATCCCGACAACCTGCAGGTTCCGGCAGAGCTCGGCCCGACCGTGCCTGGCGATGGCGATGGCGATGGCGCCGGCCTGACCACGTCCAGCATCCTGCGCACCCGGCTGCAGAACGGCGTGCCGGTGCATTGGGCGGCCGCGCTGGCGCGCTCCAGTGAGGACGGAAGCATGGTCGAAGTCATTGCCGCGCATCAGATGAGCAATGAAGTGCAGATGCTCGCCGCCTACCGTAACCGGGTTGTGCTGGCCGCGCTGGTCGGCATGCTGGCGGCGACCGCGCTTGCGTTCTTCGCCATACGGCGCGGGTTGAAGCCGGTTGGCCGCATCGCCGCGCGCGCCGCCGAAATCAGTCCCGCCAGCCTCGCCGTACGCCTCGACGAGCGCGATGCGCCCGCCGAACTGCGCAGCCTGGTCGGCGCCTTCAATGCCATGCTGGACCGGCTGGCCGAAGGCTACGAGCGCCTTACCCAGTTCTCCGCCGACCTGGCCCACGAGATCCGCACGCCCGTGGGCGCGCTGATCGGGCAGACCCAGGTCACGCTCAGCCAGACGCGCCGGCAAGAGGAGTACCAGGAAGTCCTCGAATCCAATCTCGAAGAGCTCAACCGGCTCGGCCGTATCGCCGAGAACATACTGTTCCTGGCGCAAGCGGACCATGCCGGTCTGGTCATCGAGTGCGAGCAGGTGTCACTGCCCGACGAACTGAGGAAGATTGCCGATTACTTCGAAGGGCCCGCGGACGAGAAGGCCATGACGTTCGAGGTAGCAGCGGGCGGGACGCTATGGGCCAATCCGCTGCTGTGCCGCCGCGCCATCAACAACCTCGTGGTCAACGCCGTGCGATACGGCGCGCCGGGCAGCGTGGTGCGGCTCAGCGGCACTGAGCAGGCCGATGGCTTCGTCATCGCGGTCGAGAACCAGGGCGACACCATCCCACAGGGCCAGCTTGACCGCCTGTTCGACCGCTTCTATCGCGGAGACGCGGCGCGCAGCCGGATGACCGAATCCAACGGGCTGGGGCTCGCCATCGTGAAGGCCATCATGGTGCTGCATGGCGGCGACGCGCAGGCCAGTTGCCCCGCGCCGGGGCGGGTGCGGTTCGCGCTACGGTTTCCGCGGCAAGGGCAGACTACCTGATCGTTTGGCGGCCGGCGCTTGCTGCCAGCTTGAATGCCAACAGAAGCAAGGCCGGACCCAGATCTTGGTTTGCCAGGGCGGACGCAGTGGTCTCACCCGCAGATGGGGCCCGGCCATTGTTCATGCCAGCCGGCCCCTACACCAGGCCATCCAGCAAATCCGGCCCGAACACTTCCCGATGCACCCGCTCAGCCTTCACCCCCCGCGCGTGCAACGCCTCCCGCTGCGCCTGCATGAACGGCAGCGGTCCGCACAGGTAAAAGTCAGCGTCCGCAAGATCATCGTCAGCCAGGATCACGTCGATATCCATGCGGCCGGGCAGGGCGGGTTGCGCGAGGAATTCGGCGGGTTCCGCCGACTCCAGGAAGAAATGCGTCCGCAACTTGGGCAGTTTCCGTGCCGCGTGCGTGACATCCTTCAGGTGGGCCACATGCGAGACCTTGCGCGCCGCATGGCCGAACACCACCTTGCGCGAAGGATTGCGTTGCGCCACCGCATTCAGCGCGGAGATCATGGGCGTGACACCGACGCCGGCGGAGAGCAGCACGATGGGCGTGGCCGGCTCAATGCGCGGCGCGAAGTCGCCGAAGGGCTGGCTGACCATCAGCACGTCGCCCGGGCGGGCGTTGTCATGGAGCCAGTTGGACACGGCGCCGGCGGGCAGGGTATCGCCGTTGCCGCTGTCGCGCTTTACCGAGATGCGCCAGGTCTTTCCGTTGGGAGCATCTGACAGGCTGTACTGACGTTGCTGGAAGGCGCCGGGTGCCAGTTCGACCACGACCGAGATGTACTGGCCCGGCAGGAAATCAGCCAGCGTGGTGCCGCCGACGGCTTCGAGCGTGAAGGCGGTGATGTCGGCGCTGTGTTCTTCGCGGGCAACGATCCGCACGGGCTGGCGGTGGTCCGGGCCGGTCTGCGCGCGTTCGTAGAGGCGCGTTTCCGCGGCGATCAGTTCGGCGGCCAGCAACCAGTAGGCTTCGTCCCACGCGGCTACCAGTTCCGGGGTGGCGGCGTCGCCGAGCACTTCGCCGATGGCGCCGAGCAGGTGGCGGGCAACGATGGCGTAGTGGCTGGGCTTGATGCCGACCGAGGCGTGCTTGTGGACGATGCGGCTGACAACCGGGGCCAGGGCGATGTTGTCGCCATAGTTGGCGGCGTAGGCGAAGACGGCGGAGGCAAGCGATTGCTGCTGCGAGCCGTTGGCTTGGTTGCCCATGTTGAACAGGTTGGTCAACTCGGGCCGATCGGCAAACATGTTGCGGTAGAAGGTCTGGGTGATGGCCAGGCCATGTTCCCGCAGGACGGGGACGCTTGCGTCGATCAGTGGTCTCGATTTTTCAGACAGCACGACAACCTCCAAAGATGTACGATAGATACAACAAAAAGGCAAAAAAAATTCCGCGGCATTCTGCGGTGGCAGCGTGCGATGTGGTTGCGACGCCTTGGGAATGATTTTATTAAACATGCATTTGTAATGCAACATAAAGTTTGCGGCAGTGCGGAAAGATGCATCCGGGGGCCATGTTAGACTGCGGCGGCGTTGCGCAATGCAGCGCCGCGCCTGCCGCAGAGCCATCCTGGCTGCCACGCATACCATTACCGCCGCAAGCCGGACCCAAGCCATGAGACTGACTGACTACACCGACTACAGTCTGCGGACCCTGATCTACGTCGCGGTCCACCCAGGCGAGCTTGTGACCATCCAGCGCATCGCGGATGCGTTCGGCATTCCCAAGAACCACCTGATCAAGATTGTGCAAAAGCTTGGCCAGGCCGGCTTCCTGCACACGGTGCGCGGGCGCGCCGGCGGCATCGAGTTGGGCCGGGCGGCGGCGCAGATCAATGTGGGCGAGGTGATCCGCACCATGGAGTCGGATTTCCACCTGGTGGAGTGCTTCCAGGGGGACGACAACCATTGCGTGATCACGCGCGTGTGCGGCTTGCGGGGCGTGCTTGCCGCGGCGTTGCGGGCTTATTTCGAAGTGCTGGATGCCTACAGCCTGCAGGATCTGGTGGAGAAGCCCGCAGCGCTGAGCCGCGCGCTTGGACAGGGCGGGGCGGCCACCATGGTGGGGATTCCCGTGAAGAGCGTGACGCGCAAGGCCAGGCCTGCCCAGGCAGCGCCCGGCGATGCAGGTGAGCAGTAAGTAGCCGGGACCCCGAAGCAGAGGCATGCACTGGTTACCCGAAATGGCGCCGTAATGGCTATTGTCTGCGCTCACCGGCGGATCTAGTCTGCCGTATGCGGCCAGCCGTCCGGCAGGGCCGGCAGGGGAGATCGGGATGACATTGCGGCTCGACAGCCACCGGGCCAACCGGCTCAGCACCGAACTATTGATTCGCCTGGACAGGCGCAACGAGCGCTACCGGCTTGAGCATTCGCTGGTGGATCTGGTGCGCCTGCGTGTGTCGCAGGTCAACGGCTGTCCATATTGCATCGACCTGCATTCGGCGCGGGCGCGCAAGGACGGCGAGATGGCGGCGCGGATCGATATGCTGGAAGTCTGGCGTGATACGCCGCTGTACACCGACCGTGAGCGGGCGGCGCTGGCGTGGGCCGAGGCGGTGACGGACATCGCCGGCACGCATGTGCCGGATACCGTCTGGGAGGCGGTACGGGCGTATTTTTCGGAGCGGGAGATCGTCGACCTGACCTTGCTGGTCACGGCGGTCAATAGTCTTAACCGCTTCGGCATCGCGTTTCGCCGGTCTCCCGTCTAGGTGAAGGGAGCCGGGAGCCGGGACGCTGTCATGCGCGGGGTCTGGAGCGGGCATGCCGGCAGGCCCACGCCCGCGGGTCCTGGCCGCCAGCTTATCGGGGCAGCGGCTGCTTGATTGGATCGCCTTCGGCGGCGATGCCAAACACCAGCAGTCTGGCCGGCTTGGTCTTGCTGGCGTTGCGGGTGACGAGGTGCCGCGCGCCGGGCGCCTCGTACCAGCTCTGGCCCTTGCTATAGGTCCTTTCGGGCTCGCCGCCGAGTTGTGATACCACGGTACCTTCCAGTACGTAGGCAAAGATCGATCCGGGGTGGACATGGGGCTCGGACTCCTGGCCGGGTGCGAGTGTCACTGTTGCCAGCAGGACGTTCTTGCCCGCGGCCTCAGGGATCGGCTGCTTCATCAGCGGCTGCACGCTTTCCTCGGACTTGCCGGGCTGTCCGTCAGGCGTATGGGCAAGGGCACTGCCCGCGCCCGGCAACGCCAGCACGGCCGGCACTACTGTCGCAATCGCCAGGCGGGACACGGCCCGCCCAATCTGCAATCGGGTCATCGTCATTTTCTCCCCAGGCTCAGGCCGGCGTCTTGCGGAACGAGATGGCGAAGCGGTTCCAGCTATTGATCGCGGAGATCAGCAGCGTCAGGTCAACCAGCTCGGCATCGCTGAAGTGCGGGCGGACGGCTTCCCAGGCGGCGTCGGGCACGTGGTCCTGCGCGACCAGCGTGACTGCCTCGGTCCAGGCCAGCGCGGCTTGCTCGCGCGCGGAGAAGAAAGGCGTTTCGCGCCAGACCGACAGGGTGGCCAGGCGGCGGTCGTCTTCGCCGCCCTTGCGTGCGTCGGTGGTGTGCAAGTCGATGCAATAGGCGCAGCCGTTGATTTGCGAAGCCCGCAGGCGCACCAGTTCCACCAGCGGCTGTTCCAGTCCGCTCTTGCCGATGCGTTCCTCCAGCCCGATCAGCGCCTTTATGGTGGCGGGGCTGGCTTTGTAGAAGTCGAGACGTTGTTCCATGGTTTGCTCCTGGTTTGCGCCGCCGGGTTGGCTGCGCGACAGGAACAAGATTAGGACGGCAACTGGTTATAAAAAATAGCCATTTTTTGGTAATTTAAGGTAGCCAGTGGTGGCCGGCCTTTGCCCCGGGTCCAGGGCGGCTACCGGGTGCCGGCCGCCATCGCTACGGCCAGTTTTTCCATGCCAGCATGGATGTCGGCCACGCCGATGCCGCCATAGCCAAACAGGATCCCGGGCGTCGGCCGTTGCCCTCCGTACATGCCCGAGATGCCGTACAGGCCAACGGATGCGGCGGCGGCACGTGCGATCAGCGCCTGCTCATCCTGCTCCGTCTTCAGTCGGGCAACCAGGTGGATGCCGGCGGCCGGCGCGAGCGCCGTGAACCACTGGCTCAGCGGGCCGTCCAGGTGCGCAAGCAGCGCGGTCCGGCGCGCGGCATATTCCTTATGCATGCGCCGCAGATGCTTGCCGAAATAGCCGTCGAGCATGAACTTGGCGAGGGCGGTCTGCGTCATGGTGCAGCTATGCCAGTCGCCGACCTGCTTGGCGCGGCGTACCGCTGTGGCCAGCGGCGCCGGCGGGATCACGTAGCCAATGCGCAGTTCGGGAAAGATCGTCTTGGAGAAGGTGCCCACGTACGCCACCACGCCGGTCTTGTCCAGGCTCTTGAGCGACTCCATCGGGCGGCCCATGAAGCGGAATTCGCCGTCGTAGTCGTCTTCCAGCAGCAGCGCACCGCGGCGCTGCGCCCATTCCAGCAGCGCGACGCGGCGCTCCATGCTCATGGCCATGCCCAGCGGGAACTGGTGCGAGGGCGTGACGTAGACAATGCGCGCGTTGTCCGGCAGGGCGTCCACCACCAGCCCCTCGGCATCGACCGGGACGTGGGCCACCTGCGCGCCGAGCGCGGAAAATGCGATGCGCGCGGGCGGATAGCCGGGATCTTCCACCGCCACCACATCGCCGGGGCGGATCACGACCCGGGCCATCAGGTCGATCGCCTGCTGCGCGCCTTGCGTCACGATGACGTCCTGCCAGTTGCCGACCACGGCGCGGCTGAAAGCCAGGTAGCGCGAGACCGCCAGGCGCAGCTCCTGCTCCCCGGCGGGATCCTGGTAGGTGCCGCGTCCGCGGGCCTGCACGCGCAGCGCGTGGCTCACGCAACTGCGCCATTTGTCGAAGGGAAACAAGGCCTTGTCGGTGACGCCGCCCACGAAGTCGAACGCGGGTGCCGCGCCGGGCGCCGTCATCGGCAAGGCGTCCGGCAACGTTTCCCAGATCGAGCCGGAGCCGGGACTCGGGGAGACCGGTGCCGGCGCCGGTGCCAGGCGGGTCATCTCGGGCGCCACGAAGGTGCCGTCGCCGGCGCGCGAGCGCAGGTAGCCCTCGGCAATCAACCGCTCGAACACATCGAGCGTGGTCTTGCGCGAGATGCCGAGCTGCGTGGCGAGGTCGCGGGTAGACGGCAGTCTCTCGCCCGGCGCCAGCCGCCCGTCGACGATCCCCGCGCGCATCTGGCGATAGAGCTGGCCGGCCAGGCCCTGCCGGCCGTGAATAGTCAAATGGACGTCCATTTGCTGGCTACCTGAGATGGAGAAAAGTTCATTGATTTTAGTAGCCGCTCATGCCATCGGTGAAGGGGCGTTGGGGGGGGGGGCTTGGCCCGGTCCCTGGCCGCTCAGCCGTCCCGCCCGTCGGCGCGCAGCCTGGTCAGGTAGGGCGTGTATTTCACCAGGTAAAACAAGAACGCCGCCATCCACAGCGCAGCAGCCCCGGCTATCCAGAACGCCTTGTATTGCGGCAGCAATAGCGGCCCCAGGACGCGGAAGAGGGCAGCCGTGCCGATGCACGCATAAGCCACTTTCTCCATCGGGCCGGCCTCCAGCTTGCGGCCCGTATGGCCCAGTGCGGTGCGTGTGATCATCCCCAGGATGCCGCAACCGATCGCACCCACGGTGAGCGCGTGCAAGGCCGTCGAGCGGTCGGCCCAGCCAAGTGCGGCGGCCGCCAGCAAGAGCAGGCCCAGCGGCAGGCAGCCGTAGGCGAGGTGCAGGATGGCGATCAGGGGCTTGCCTGCCGTGCGCCGCGAGTTCCAGCCGCCCAGGCGAACGGCTTGCGCCAGCGCGGCCAGCAGCGCGATCGCGGCGGTGACCATGCCGCGCGGCGCCAGCGTGCAGGCGGTCATCGCGGCCAGAGTCAGCGCCACAACGCTGCGCTCGATAGCCGCTGAGCGCCGGATGCGTACCCCTGGGACCGTGTTGGCGGTGAACATCGGGATCACGCGACCGCCGATCACGGTAATGAAGATGACGATCAGCCCGATCCCCGCATCGGCACTCTGCAGCGCGAGCAGCACGGCGCCGTTGGCCAGCGCCACATGGAACACCGCATTCAGCGCCCACAGCAGGAACAACGCGGCGGCAAGGCCGTAGTTGCGCGTACTGCCGGCGCGAACCAGCACGCGCAGGAAGCTGGCCGCGCAAAGCAGCAGGAAGGCCAGGTCCAGCACGGCCGCAACGGCTGCCGGCCGGGTCCACATCAGCACGCGCGCCGCAAGCCAGACGGCAGCGAGGCAGGCCAGCAAGCCGCCCTGCGGTGTTTGCAGCCCCGTCCAGTTCTTGCCGGCAGTGAACAGGAAGCCGACCACGATCGCGGCGGCAAAGCCGAACACCATCTCGTGCGCGTGCCACAGCATGCCGCCCATGGCCGGCTGCGCGCCTGCATGGGGCCACCAGCCCAGGTAGATCGCTGTCCAGACGCCAATGGCCACCACGGCAAAGGCAGCCGCCAGCAGGTAGAACGGCCGGAACGCGAGCGCAAGGACGGGATGACCGTGATAGCGCGCGGTGGCGTGGCTTGCCGGTGGCTGGTTTTGCGCAAGGGGCAGCATGGTTCGGCTCTCAATGTGTCGGGTGGAATTCAGGATGCGGCATTTGCCTTGGCGGCAGCCGCCGACGCCTCAGGTCGCAGCGGCCTCGGTTGCCAACCGGCGTTACCGGCCTTCATATCGTGCGGCGCAGCAACCTGAGAACGATTCTATAAAACAAGCATTTTAAATGCAACATAAAGACTGATGGGCGAAGCTCGGATCCAGCATGACAATTTGCCGCTATGCCGCTCGCGACCGGGACTGCGTCATGGCTCGCCCCACGCCTTTGCGCCAGCTACCTGCTGGCCTGGACGGCCAGGAAGGCGGACCAGGCGGAGCGGCCTCAGGCCCGCTAGCCCATCCGCGTCGGGCAGTCGCCCCGGCGCATGCAAGCCGCTTATGCCAGCCATAAGCCAACGCGCCTGTCCCTTGCCATCGCCACATTGTCTAATGCTTACACATACAGGCACGGCACGCCGCTCAGCGCCGTCGCCAATAACGATGATGGAGACAATGTCCGATGAAGCGTCCCCCCCGCCTGCATAGCCTGCTCGTGTCCGCCTGCGCGTTCCTCGCGTGCGGCACGTCGCTCGGTGCCACCGCCGATGCCGCGCCTTTCCCGACCCATCCGATCCGGCTGGTGGTGCCGTTCACCAGCGGCGGGATTGCCGATGTGATGAGCCGGGTCCTCGCCGAAAAGCTCAAGGAATCGCTGGGGCAGTCGGTGGTGGTCGAAAACCGGCCTGGCGCGGGCACCATGCAGGGCCTGAACGACGTGGTGGCCGGCCACGCCCAAGTCATGTTCGCCGACCTGGCCGCCGCGGACGCCTTTATCAAGGCAGGCAAGCTCACCGCGCTGGGATTGACCAGCGCCCAGCCTTCGCCATCGCGCCCGCAATGGCAGACCATTGCCCAGGCGGGCCTGCCGGGCTATGCCAGCACCTCGTGGCTCGGCCTGCTGGCGCCGGCGAATACGCCGCCCCAGGTCATTGGCCGGCTGAACGAGGCCGTGCTCAAGGCCTTGCGCAATGGCGAGGTCAAGGCGCGCTTTGCCGCGCTCAATGTCGATCTCGCACCGAGCAGCCCGGAAGCGTTCAGGCGATTCATCTCCAGCGATGCGGCCAGGTGGTCGGAGATCGCGCGGGCGACCGGGGCCGCCGTGGAGTGAGGCGCCCGACCCGGCCTGCCGGGCGCAAGCGCTGACGGGCCGGCCTCGCTGTCCGGATGCAGCGGGCTGCCGCATCCGGCCCGGCGCTTGCCTGCCATTCCCCCGAGACTGCCGCCGCCGTGCCGGTGACAAGGCAGGGCCGCTTGCGCGCCGGGCGCGCTGCCTTTCGCCCTGGTTTCCGTTTCGGTTTCGCTTTCGCGTTTCATCACAACAACAGCAAGGACTGGAGGAGACCCATGAAAAACATCCGGCTGACGGCCGCCGCCCTGGTGGCGCTGCCAGGGTTTGCCGCCGCGCAGTCGGTCACCCTGTACGGGGTGGTCGACACAGGCGTGGAGTACATCAACCATATCGGCGCGGCACGCGACAGCGTGGCGCGCATGCCGGGCCTGACGGGCACCGTGCCATCGCGCTGGGCCTGCGCGGCAGCGAAAATCTCGGCCAGGGCCTGAAGGCGGTGTTCGCGCTGGAGTCGGGCTTCGGCCCCGACAATGGCGTATCCAACCAGGGCGGCCGCCTGTTCGGCCGCCAGGCGTATGTGGGCCTCGCCACGCAGCCTGCGCTGAGCAAGACGCTGGCGGCGTTGCTGGCGGCAGCCGGCGAGGTGGACACCTGCCTGGTGTTGCGTTTCGACAGGCAGCGCAGCGCAGAGCCTGTCGAGAACTTCGTGGGCGGGACGCTGGTGGGACACCTTGGCATGCGCACGCTCGTCGTGGGCGAGAACTTTGCCTGCGGCCGGGGACGCAAGGGCAATGTGGACTACCTGCGTACCCTGGGCGCACAGTGGCGCTTCGATGTGGATCCCGTCGCGCTGCGCGCGCCGGCGGAATCCGGCGCCGGCAACCATTGCTCGTCGAGCGAGACGCGGCGGCTGATCCAGCTCGGCGAAGTCAGCGCGGCTAAATAAAAAATGATGCGCTCAGGCGGCCGAGAATTTGCCGAGCAGGCGGATGAACTCGTCGAATTCGCCCTTTGTGAAATCCTTCAGGCGCGCATTCAGCACCTCGGGGGCGATCTCCGGGATCTGTTCGGCAACGCCATGGCCCTTGGCGGTGAGTTCCAGGTTGACCACGCGGCGGTCGTCCACGCTGCGCGAGCGGGTCAGCAGGCCCTTATGCTCCAGCTTGTCGAGCATGCGGGTCATCAGGCCGGTGTCGATCACCAGCAGCTTGCTGAGTTCGAACGGGGTGGTGGCGACGCCTCGGGACAGCGACAGCAGGATGCCCATCTGCTGGGCGGTGATATCCAGTTCCTTGAGGGCGGCGTCCATTTCCATCAGCACAAGGTTGCGGGCCTTGTTGAGGAAGAACCCCACGCTCTGCGTGAGGCGAAAGTTCTCTCTGGTGTAGTGCTTCATCGGGGCCTCCTGTTTGCTGGATGGATGCTATTTGATAAGTCAGATAAATTCAAGGTCAGAATCTACGGATTTTCAGTGAGCCGGCGGGGCGGGAGTGAGGGCGAGGAACGGGCCGCTTCCGGTAGCTAGCCACCCAGGCCGCGGTTCGCAAAATACCGGGCCGGCGAGTCGCCAAAAGCACGGCGGAACATGGCGATGAAGTTGCTCGGCGTGGCGTAGCCCAGGGCCTCCGCCACCGTGGCCACGGCTTCCCCGCGTGCGAGCCTTTCCAGCGGCATGCGAGGCGCCTCTTATCCAACGCGTCAACCTTTACCCGCAGCGCAGGAGAGCGACATGCAAGCACAGGCTTCCAGCTTCCACATCTACGACGTATCGAACTTCCCCCTCGTGGTCGGCCGCGCCGAAGCCATGCTGCCGGGCTACGCCGCCCGGTGGCGCGACGAGATGACGGCCCTGGTCGGGCAGGACCGGGCCTTTGTGCTGATCCATACCGCACAGGACGAAGAAGCGCACGAAGACCGCAAGCAACGCGCGCTATGGCTCAAACGGTACAAGGCGCCACTCGGGCGCAGTTGCAGGGCGCTGATCCATATCGAACCCGACCCGGACAAGCGGGCGGCAATGGGCGCGCAGGCGCAGATGGCGGTCAAGGCCTTTGGCGTGCCCGTGGCGATGGCCGCCACCATGGCGGAAGCGCTGGCGCTGGGCAACTATGCCCTGGCTGCCGCGACCACGGCGAATGCGGATGCCGGAGTGCAAGATGGTCCCTCGCGCTGAACGCCGGGCGGGCGCTGTGGCGGCGCAGCGCGCCTTGATGGCAAGGCCCATGCACATCACCATCGTCGGTGCCGGCCTGGGCGGCTTGTGCCTGGCGCAAGGGCTCAGGAGGCATGGCATCGCCTTCGACGTCTACGAGCACGATGCGGCACTGGCCAGCCGCACGCAGGGCTACCGTATCCGGATCGATCATCGGGGCAAGCAAGCCTTGAAGGCCTGCTTGCCGGCAGACCTTTTCGCCTTGTTCAAGGCGACCGGTGCGATGCCGGTGGAGGGCGTCAATGTGGTTGACACAGGGCTCGATGCCGTGACCGGAATGTGGGTGGAGTCGTGGCGGCGGGCCGGGAACGAAGGCGCTGGAAATGTTGAAGAGGACGACCTGAGCGCGAACCGCCAGACGCTGCGTGAAGTCCTGCTGTGCGGCATCGAGGACCGTGTGCATTTCGGCAAGGCGTTCGTGCGTTACCGGGAGTGCGAAGACGGGCGCGTAGCCGCCGGGTTTGCGGATGGTTCATCCGCCGTCTCGGACGTGCTGGTGGCGGCGGATGGCGTCAATTCCCAGGTGCGCCGGCGCCGTTTGCCGGGAGCCACCCCGGCGGATACCGGTTTCGCCTGCCTCTATGGCAAGACTTGCCCGACGTCTGCCGCGCTGGCGCGGATCTCCGGCGTGCTGCGGGACAGGACTTCTATCGTCTTCGGCGATGGCCTCGCGGTCATCATCGATCCGATGCGGTTCCGGCCGCAGCCCACAGGCTACCGCCTGGGCGAGTGCGAGGACTATCTCTACTGGGCCATCGTCGGCGCCCGCGAGAGCCTTGGCATCGGCTGGGAGGGTGGCGATGCGTTGCGCCAGGACGAACTCGCCGCGCGCATCGAGCGCGTCACGGCAGACTGGCACATCGGGCTGCGGGCGCTATTCCAGCAGGGCGATCGCGCCTCGCTGGCCATGCTGCCCGTCAGGACGGCAGACGTGCCGCCGGCATGGCCGACCAATGCGGTCACGGTGCTGGGGGATGCCATCCATGCCATGAGTCCCGCAGGTGGCCTGGGGGCGAATGCGGCGCTGCACGATGCACACCTGCTGGTGCGGCAACTGGGCGAGGCCGCCGCCGGCCACCGTTCGCTGCGCGCGGCCATCGGCAGTTACGAAACCGCCATGCGGGAGCACAGTTCGCGCGCCATCCTGGCTTCGCAGCGCAGTACGGAAATCTTGCTCGGCTACGGGGGGGCAGCGCCATGCGCGGCCAGAGCGCATCCTGGCTGGCTAGGCGCCACGGCTAGCGGGCCGGCAATCGGAATCCCGCCGGCCCGGCTCGTTGCGCCAATGGTGCCAATGTCTCATTTCCATCCCGCTGTTCGCCGCCTATATTTCGCAGGCTGACCGCGCTAGGTGGATTGCATGCGCCACTTCACTACGACGATCCTCGGCGGCTTGCGCTGCCGCGGTATCCGAAGATGGGCATGCCGGGTTCGGTCAAGAGCGCCTATGACTGCATCAAGGCGTTCTCAGAGACCGATTTCACCGAAGACCTGAAGACGTTCGACGTGCCGACGCTGTTCCTGCATGGCGACGCCGACCAGATCGTGCCGATCGGGGCGGCGGCCATGCTGGCCTCCAGGCTGGTCAGGAACGCGACGCTGAAGGTCTACCCGGGCGCATCGCATGGGATGTGCGCGGTCATCGCAGAGCAGGTCAATGCAGACTTGCTTGCCTTTTTGCAGGGGTTGCACGGATGAAGCCGCGACAGGCATAAGTGCAGGCCGCGCGGCTAGGGGAGGAGGCCGCGCGGGTTTGCTGCGATAGGCGCGCCATGGTGGATGTGCGTTGCCGCTTGCGGAGCGGCAACGCGGGTGCCAATTACTTGGAAGACTTCGCGCCGTCCGTATAGGGGTCGGCCTTGCCGGCCTTCGCGCCGTCCGTATAGGGATCGGCCTTGCCAGCCTTGGCACCGTCGGTGTACGGGTCGGGCTTGCCCTGGTTGGCATTCAGGTCCATCTGGGTGGATTGCTTGGCGCCATCCGTGTATGGATCGAACTTGCCGGATTTCGCACCATCCGTATAGGGGTCGGCCTTGCCTGCCTTGGCGCCGTCAGTGTACGGGTCGAACTTCTTTTGCTGGCCATAGCTCAAGCCTGAAGCCGTCGCGGCGGCGATAAGTAACGTCATCGTGAGGACTTTGCGCATCTCTTGCTCCGGTGGTAGCGAGGACCCTGTACTGCATCCTGCAAATATCATCGTAGGAGTGATTTCACGACGCCTGAAGTAAAACGTTGTAAATCCTTGTTGCTAGGATTTCGGCGACTCCCATTTGGGCCGGAGGGCGCGACCACACGTTGAAGAATGTGCAGATCCCGCTTGAGCGCCCGTGACGACATCGTGCGCTCGCAGATGGCTCGCAAAAATTCCTTGACTATCTATCTACCAGTAGATAATATTCAGCACATGGAAGCCACTGCTCCGCCCCAGCGAGAAAGCTGAAGCGGGAAAGAGGATCCAGCGCAACACCCGGGGAATCCCCGTTTTTTTGGGTCAACCAATCTATCTACTAGTAGATAACAACCAGAAAAACGAAAACTTCCAAAGCGTACCGATTCGA
>JYOD01000028.1 GCA_000955785.1 Burkholderiaceae bacterium 16 | reverse complement strand
CGCTGCGCGAGATCGACCAGGAACGCACGCTGCGCCAGAAGGCCGAGCAGGTGGTCGCGGACCTGCGCACCGAACTGGCGGCCGTGCAGGCGAGGGCGCAAGACGCCGCCGTGGCCGGCGCCGAGGAGCGGGCGCGGTTGCAGGCCGAGCGCGACACGCTCAGCCGGCAACTGGCGGAGGCGCAACAGGCGCTCGAGCGAGGGCAGGCGGCCCAAGACGAGCTGCGGGCCGAACTGGCAGCGGCGCTGCGGCGGGCCGCGCGGGCCGATGCGCAAGCCACCGCGACGCGCCGCCTGGTAGGTGCCAAGCGCCGGGTGCCGGTGACGCGCACCAAGTTCAAGCCCGGGCCGGCCTGAAGGCGTGGGCGGGGGCAGGGTTCGTCCACCGCGCCATGGGATAAGCCTGTGGACAAGCCGCGCGGGGGCAGACAGCCGACGGCCTCTCCGGATTTGATTAAAATTTAAGCAAAAGAGAGCGGCCACATCCTCCCGCCGGCAATGATTCCCACCGCAGCCATCACCTGGAGCAACCCTGAAATCCAACGCTCCCACCAGAAGGCACAACGCGGGATCCGGCGCTGCCCCAAATTTCTTCACCTACACCATGTCAATCGAAATCGAGCGCGCGCAAGCGATTACCTGGATCCGCATCCAGATGGCCCAGCATGGGCTGAGCCTGGCTGACTTGCAGGCCGCCGGCTGCTTTGCCGAGCCGCCGCCGACCCCAACGCCAGGAGCGGTGCGCTACCGCAATGCGCACGGGCAGGGCTGGGACGGCCGCGGCGCCATGCCGGACTGGCTGCAGCGGGCGATCCACGCCGGGCAGACAGTGGAACATTTCCGCGTGCCCGCTACGAAGCAATAGCTGACCACTGCTGCAGAGCCAGAAACCGGAGAAGGGCCCCGGGCGGAAGCCGCTTCGCCGGCAGCATGCGCTGCTAGAATCGTGCAAGGTTCTAATAGAGGGCGCAGCTGCGGAGGTCAAGGTGCTGCAGCATCTGCCGCAGGAAGCCATGATGCCGGTAACCCGCTGAAAGCTGCCACGGCTTTGTACGGATAATCAGCATGGCCTCAGCAAGGCAAGTGCGGGATCGATTAGCCATAGCGTGACGGGTCCGGGGCGCTTGAGGTGCTTGACTGATGCAGCCTGGCCAAAATCAACGGCTGTAGAGATGAGAGAATGAATCGAAGGCACTTCATATTGAACGGCCCGTGCAAAGCCGGTCGAGGAATGCAGCGCGTGGGCCATCTGCACAACAACTCCGTGGACCATTTGCGATGACGCGCAAACGAGTCACAACCCGAGTCCCGGAGGTGGTAGTGCCACAGGGGCCTGTGAATGCCGACGCGCTTGCCGGGGACATCCGGCGCCTCATTAGCGAAGCCCGTGCGGGGCTTGCCGTCACAGTCAACGCGACATTGACGATGCTGTACTGGCGGGTCGGCCAGCGCATCCGCTCGGAAGTACTGGGCGGCGAGCGTGCCGAATACGGCGAGCAGATCGTTGTTTCTCTGGCGCAGCAGTTGGAAGCGGAACACGGTCGTGGCTTCAGCGTCAAGAATTTGCGGCACATGCTGCGCTTCGCCGAGGCTTTTCCGAGCGAGGACATTGTCTACGCACTGAGTAGACAATTGAGTTGGACCCACCTCCGCAGCCTGATTTACATAGATGACCCACTCAAGCGAGAGTTCTACCTTGAGATGTGCCGCAACGAGGGCTGGAGCACCCGCACCCTCCAGGACCGCCTGGACTCGATGCTGTTTGAGCGCACCGCGTTGTCCCGCAAGTCGGATGAGCTTTTAGCCGAAGAGCTGACAGCGCTGCGCGAACGCGGTGAACTGAGCCCCGGCCTGGTGCTCAAGGATCCCTATGTCCTCGATTTCCTGGGCTTGCGGGATCGCTATCTGGAGCGGGACCTCGAAGACGCCATCCTGCGCGAGCTGGAGCATTTTCTCTTGGAACTGGGAGCAGGCTTCACCTTTGTTGCTCGCCAGAAGCGGCTGCAGATTGACAACGACGATTTCTATATTGACCTGCTGTTCTACAATCGTCGCCTCAAACGCCTGGTGGCGATCGAGCTGAAGCTGGGCGAGTTCAAGGCCGCCGACAAAGGGCAGATGGAACTCTACCTGCGCTGGCTCGCCAAGCACGAGCAGGAGCCCGGGGAGGCGCCGCCGCTAGGCATCATCCTCTGCACTGGCAAGAAGCGCGAGCACATCGAGTTGTTAGAGCTGGACCAGACTGGCATTCATGTCGCTGAATATTTGACCGAACTGCCGCCCCGGCAACTGCTAGAGCAGAAGCTCCATGAGGCCGTTGCCTTGTCGAAGGCTCGGCTCGAGAATCGCGCCGACGACACAGGCGGCGAGCCGGGGGTGGATCCGCCCTGACCCATAGGCCAGGCTTCATTTGAACGGCCTCAGGTTGAGGGTGTCACGGATCGCCGTATAGGGGCCATTTGATGATCGGCGCATAGGCGCCACCACAGGATCGGCGTAATGGAGCCAGTCGGTGATCGCCGTAATGGCGCCACCCGATGATCGGCGCATAGGCGCCACCTGCGCGGTGTAGCAGAACGCGGTTCGAACTTTCCCAACTGGGTACGCTTCGCTCTTTTGTGAGCGGAGCGCCCATGACCAACCGGAGGTTCGAATTGTTTGAGTACCGCCAAGTCCTTGTCCGTATGCGGCAAGGCGATTCCGATCGCGACATTGCGCGCCTCGGTCTGATGGGCCGCAAGAAGCTCACCGCCGTCAGGCGCGTTGCGCAGGACCTCGGCTGGCTCGACCCAGCGCAGCCACTGCCGGGAGACACAGTGATCGCCGGACAGTTCGGTCGCACGCCGCACCTGCCCAGCACCTGCGTGTCGACGCTCGAGCCCTTTCGCGAGCAGATCACCGGCTGGTTCCAGGCCGATGTCCAGGGCACGACGATTCACAGCGCGTTGAAACGCAACCACGGCTACACCGGTAGCTATTCGGCGGTGCGCCGCTTCCTGCAACATCTGAGTGTCGAACGCGGGGTTACCGCGACAACGATTCTGGACTTCCCGCCCGCCGACGCGGCGCAAGTCGACTTCGGCGCCGGCCCTGCACTGATCCACGAATCAGGTCACACGCTCAAAACGTGGTTCTTCGTCATGACGCTATGCTGGTCACGGCATCAGTACGTCGAGCTCGTGTTCGACCAGAGGTCTGGGCGCAGCGGCGACCGGTCGTGACGTCCGGGCCCACCAAGGGCCATCCACGCGATCAGCCGTTGCTCGCCGTGCAGGACGGACGGGTGCTGCTGTACGTCGGCGCCGGTCGCAGCGCCAAGGCGATCAAGACCCCGTTGTCGAAGCGGGCCAGCCATGGGGCGAGCTTGGAACCCCACTGGAAGCACGAAGCATGGGTGCAGGGCGCCGTCCCGGCGTTGCAGGCCGTCATTGACAGGTTCCTGCAGCGGCTGCCCGATGCCGAGGCGCTGCAGGCCCCGGGCAGCGCCGGCCTTGCTTGATGAACCGGCGGGCCAGCGCGTAGCGGCGCCACGTCTTAGCGCGCACCGTGTCTAAGCGCTCGGAATTAATCGACGAGCTGCTGGAGTCATCCACGCGGCCGGGGCCGTGGCATCGAGATTCAAGACATGGATCTGACTGACGATGTACGAAAGGATGGCTGTAGCATTGAATCCGCGACCGACGCACACCTAAGCCTCCGGGTGTCACCTTCGACCAGACGACTACAGCAGGTTCACGATTATCAAGTTCACATTTGGGAAGCATCTTGCCCTCATCATTGACCTGGTTGGATCACGATAGTGCTGCGCGTGAGCGCAGTTTCAGACTATTGGCGTTGTTCCGCGAGAAGGAATCGCGCGACGAGCTGGGCATTGGTGGCATCCGGGATGCCATCTCGGACCAGCTGTTTCCCGGCACGTCGACCATTCAGACGCGCTTGCGATAAATGCTCTTCGTGCCATGGCTTTATGGTGCGCTGGAAAAGCGCGAGGTTCGCGCCGACCGATTCGAGGCGGTTGCGAGAGAGCGGGAATTGTGGCTCTCCTCGGTATTAGCCAGTACGGATGAGCCGGGTGTTTTCGGCAAGGAAGCCGGCACCTCGCTCAAACGCCTGCCGAGTTCCGTCTACTGGGCTGGGCTCGGAGCATGGGGACTGCGCCGTTTCACTGGTGGACAGCAGGACTACCACCGACAGGTGGATCGGTTCTACCCCCCGACGCCAGAACAACGTGGATGGCAACGATGAATGGGAGCTTGGACGCTCATCCGTGACATGGCATCCCCACATCATGGAGATCATGCCCGAAGATTTCCCAGGGCAGGCCAGTTTCGAGCTCACGACCAAGGAGTCGGACTTCCTAATTGACCGCTGGCGAGCGACCCACCCAGACTCGCTGTTGACGTGGCTGGCGCTGGATCTGGCACGCACAAGGCAGCTTGGCAATGCGGATTTGCCATGGCTTCATCCGCGCTTCTCGGCGTTTCCGAAACCTATCTGCGAGTTGCTGCAGCAGGCTCGCCTCTTTGCGCTGCTCATACATGGCGCGGCACTGATCTATAACCTGCAACTCGCCGAGAAGGACGAGCGCCACGAGTTGGTGGAGAAATACAATGCAGATATCGATGATTGGCAAGCGCGGGCCAACGATGCCCGCATCCCCGAATGGGATTTGGAAACGTTCTGGCCCTGCGTGATGGGCAAAGGGCATGCCATTTCCTCTACCACGAAGTCTTTCGTCAAGGAGTGGCACGACTGTCTGTGCAAGCAAGACGCGAACATCGAGCAGTCGCCACGAGCCCGCTTGCTGGTGATGCAGCGTGAAAGCCGCCTCAAGGGACCGCGTTCGCGGTTTTCCAATCGGGCGGCACTTTCGCAATGGGGTGGCGCTTCGGGCCTTACGCCGTTGAGCTATCGCTGGCATACTGCCCGCCAGTTTCTTGCCGACCTCAAGACGGGACTGAAGGCATGATCAACGCCAATACGCGCAGCCTATTGACCGACGCGATGACGCCGCCCGCCGGCTACCAGTTCGATGCGGGCATTGCCACAACTTATTCGCTCGATCTCAACACGCTGCTTTCTATCCCGCTCCACCTGGCGTGGATGGCCACCGAGGAGTCTGAGCGTCGACTCAGTGATCCGATTCGCCTGCTAGAAGCGCTTCGCCGCACGGCAGGTCGGTTGACGATCTTCGCCGAGCGCAGTCGCATTCAGGCGCCCCAGCAGCCGCACGCATTGATCGGATTGCTTGAGGACATGATTTTCGAAGCGCGTGCCCCCCACGGTGGGGCGTTTCACCCGAAGGTCTGGCTGTTGCGGTTCACCGCAGGGGAGGTTGCGCCTGCAATTCTCCGGCTCCTCGTGCTGTCGCGGAACATCACGGCGGACGTGTCGTGGGACTTGAGCCTGTCGCTGGAAGGCCGACCTGGTCGCAAGCCCTTCGCAGCCAACCGTCCGCTAGTGGAGTTTCTCGATGCATTGCCCGGCCTTTGCACCAAGGAACTTCCCGAGGGACGTAGGAATCTTGCCGAGCAATTGCTGGCGCAATGCCGGTGCTGTGATTGGGAATTGCCGGGAAACTTCGAAACGATCGCGTTTCACCCGTTGGGTATCGGGCCCAAGCCGTGCTCATGGGCCGTGCCGCATTCGGACGATCTGGGTGTGATTTCGCCGTTTGTCAGCGCGCACGCCGTGGCGGAATACGGTCCGGGCCGCGTTCAACTCGCCGTTCAGACCATTTGTTTTGGCATCTACGTCGGTCGGTCAGGAAGGGCTGGATTTCCATACCTGGTGCCATTCGCTGGTCCATTGGAACCTGCCTTCAAATCCCGTCGACCTTGAGCAACGTGAAGGGCGTGTGCATCGCTACAAAGGGTATGCCGTGCGCAAGAATGTGGCGCGCGCGTTTGGTCTCGACGCACTCCGGTCCGCATGGCAGGACGGCGAGGATCCAGGGAAATGCCTGTTCGATCTGGCACGCGCCAGCCGCGAACCGGAGGCGTCGGACCTGGTGCCGTTCTGGATCTATGAACCGCCCGGCGGTACGAAGGTGGAACGCCGCGTATTCACCATGCAATACAGCAAGGACGAGCAGCGCTACAGGCGCGTACAAAAGAGCTTGGTCCTGTATCGCATGGTATTTGGACAGCCCCGGCAGGATTATCTGCTTGAGCATCTGGTCCGCCAGTTCGGCGAACACCAGGCCAGACAACTGACGGAGCGCGGGCGGATCGATCTGGCGCCGCCCAGGGCCGAACCGACGGCGGTCGTCGCACACCGCGTCGCTGCGTTGGACGAGACGACACTGGAGGCGCCATGACTCTCGAGCAAGGCCTGCGATAGTGCACGCATACTAAAAACTATGTTGCATCGGTAGACGGTTCGCAAAGAATCGATCTTCTCCGCCTGATATCCCGGAACAGCGAAAAAAGCGGCAGTCCCCCTCATGGGATTACGAAAAGAAGTGCAGCCGTCGCCGCTATTTGAGTTGGGCGCGTGTAAACGTTTTCTTTGCGGCGCTATGATCGCTATATGCCTGATCCAAGTGAAGCCTATCACCGCTCACACTGAAGGTGATCACCTCATCCAATGGATGAGTCCTCCAGCGACCAGTTGAAGAAGCCCAGATGATGCGGTTGCCTTCGATCTTGCAACGGTAACTCCATAGGGATCGATCATCTGGGCGAATATATGATAGGTAGACGACCGCACCATCCGTGCTGTCGATCTTCATGATGCGCGGATCTCTGCCCATCAAAATTGAGATCCCTGCCTTGCAGAGTTCCTTGTTGGTTGGCCAAGGCTGAGATGGTGGCCGTGCAAGTACGCGGTCGGAAATGACAAGCGATGCCATGCACATAACAATATACTGAAGCGGTAAACGCCTTGACATGATCTTTCCCCAAGTCACAAAGACGAATGTAATGTCTTCCATTCTGGCGGCGGCAGTCCTCCTCGTCGTTTAGCAATGTCGGAGGTTAATGGTAAAAACGGTTCTAACTCATGACGGAAATATTTGTCTGGCAACAGACGAGTAGATCCTGTCCTAATGGCCATGAGAAATCCTTCAACACGCGTCCGCTTGACACGTACCGCTGGCTTTGTCCAAAATTCATCGATACCATCTGCTGTAAGAAGATAGATATCCCCGCCTTGAGGAACGAGAAAATTTTTGACAACGTGGCTATCAAACGTCTCACTTCGACTACTACCTATCCATAAGCGAAATGGAAGGCCAGGTAGCGGCCTAGGCCCGATTTGGGCTTCTATGAGTGCGAGAAAGTAGGCTCGCATGTTGTATATGTCGCGCACGGGAGCGGTCTTGAGGCGCCAGAGGGTGGCTGGGAGATGCTCCTCGTTGTCAAACTCAGCGGGTGACGAGGAAGCTGAAGCTGATACGGGAATTTTGTCCGCACGAGAAAGAAAAGAATCGTCAATAACGTCTCCCTTGTCGCGGAGAGAAAAGACGAAGTCCCGTGCGTCGCGCAGCATTTGTGAATCCTGCGAAATTGTTCCGGCCTCGATTAGTCGAGACTGCGCTGAAGTGGAGAGATTTGCCGAGCCGACGAACACTTGGTCACCAAAAACGTACACTTTGGCGTGCAGATTCGGAACTGAATAGATCTTTACCTCAAGTAGATGAAGAGCGCGCAAAGCACCCACGCTGGTAGCACCGCTTGCAATTGCGCGATCCGAGGCATCGATCACCATGATGTCGCCGGCAGCCCACGGTAACGCGTCAAAGTCCGTTATATATGCGACGGCAGCGTATCTAACATGTGCACTGGCGGCCGCAATCCGAAGCTCTTCCCATAGGTTTGGTCCGGTAACAAATCTCACGGTCATTAGAGCCCCCGCAGTACAAGTTCGCGTTAGCTTCCAGTGTGATTCTCGAATTGGTCACGGGAAATCGGCCGAACGGATGAGTCCCAGAAGCCGAGTGACCTCCTTGGCAAGCAGGGTGCTTACCAGGTTGGCAGGGCCCGAGCGGGGCGAAGCGGATAGCCGCGCTCGCGCGCCAGCTGCTGGCAACCAATGATCCGATAGACGAGATTCGGCTATGCAAATACGGTCGCTGCCAGGTGCGCCGGTCATGCCGGTGGTGCTGCGCCTGCCGCCTGAATCGCTCTCCAGCGTGCTAGCCATGGGGGTCGGGAATAAAATGCTGCAAAGATCGGGAACAAAATTATGCAAACCAACGTCTGGCGTCGGTTTGCATAATTTTGTTCCTGCTGGGCGCTCGCCAGCTGGCCGTTTCCGAGGCGCCGGGAACAATTTTATGTCAAGAAATTTTGCAGAACATTGTTCCTCCGGTCGACGTTTTGAGTAATTTTGTTCCTTTCCCAACGCATCGGCCGATCACGGGCTTGCTCTCTCTACCGTTGCCGCTCTATCGTTCCTTGTGATCCTCTCGTTGTTTCAACGGCCCCCACTCGAGGATTTGCCATGGAAGCAGGCGATATTGGACACGGCGACTCTTGCGCCCGCCGGATAGTTGGCGGCAACACTATCGACACGTCACAGTGGCCGACCCCGGACGAGGGGGCACTTGAGGGCAATAGGCGTGCCCTTTACTTTGCGAGAAAGCTCGCAGTGGAGCTGTACCTTAGCGGCGCTACGACACGCGTCCTGAAGCAGCAGACATCCCTCGGAGCCAAACAGGCCTACCGACTGATTCGGGAGCGTTGCCTTGAAACTCACCCCGATTGAAGACCATATGGTTGGCGTGGGCTCGTACCTTGGTTCCGGGTACGGCCTTATCGGCGCCGCGTAAAGATTCAAGTGGACCCGTTTGGTAGGGGGGCCGTAGGGGCGATGCAGGCGCTCTTGGATTGCCATCCGGATTTGCGCGAAGCGTTCGATGCCCGCATCCGTGCCGGCGTCTCGGGCAAGCGGTTGGTGGAAACCAGGCGGTCGCGACGGCGGCATTGCGCATGGTTTCTGGAGCAACTTCGCGGGCTCGGATACGAGGCGCGAAGCGAGTGGCCATTCAACACATCCAGCCAGGGCTACTTTTCGGTTTGCCGGTATATCGACAGTTTGCTGGCAACTGACCCCAGATCTCTGGCCGCGGCCACGGGTGGTCCGGATCTAGTCTCCAAACTCAAGACAGGGGACGGAACCGGCCGACCAGCCCTGAAATTCATGCAACGCGTCGAGATGGATGCGCACAAGCTCGATGGTCGCTTCTGCGTCTCGCTGCCTCTGATGGGTGGCGGCTTTCAGGAGAAGATCGTTCATCGCCTCTGGGTCATCGTTATCCTGGAGGTCGTCTCGCGTGCTGTGGTCGGCTACTACTTCAGCATAAGACGCGAGGTCTCTAGCGACGACGTGCTGCGCGCCATCAAACGGGCGTTGGGGCTATGGTCTCCCCGTCCGGTGAGTTTCAGCGATACGCCGTATCTGCCCGATGCAGGACTCCTTGCCGCAGCGGGCGAGGATTTCGTGGGCCTGTGCTGGGACGAGACCAGCGTAGATGGCGCCCTTGCGGAGACCTGTCAACATGTTCGCGATGCGCTGCGAGACGCGGTCGGCTCGGCATTGCTGGATCCGAAAACCTCTTTCTCGAAACGGCGAAGCAAGGATGATCGTCCCTTCATTGAGGCGTTTTTCCGCAACTTGGCCGGCCAGGGATTCCAGCGCCTATCCAGCACGACTGGCGCCAAACCACACGATCGCAAGGGCAAAGAACCGGAAGCGGTCGCGCTTGCCAGTCGTTTCCAGTACGAGTATGCGGAAGAATTGCTGGACGTGCTCATCGCCAACTATAACGCGACGCCCCATCGGGGAATCGCTAACCGTACGCCGCTAGCCTATGCCCGGTTCCTAGCCCAGCATGGGGAGCGCAATCCCCGTCACGCCGACCCCGCGGTCGTGCAAGCCCTGTTTAGCGTCCGCAAACGCTGTCGCCTGCGAGGTGGCGCGGAGGTAGGGCGTGCCCCTTTCGTTGAGTTCTATTACAGCCGCTATACCAACGAGGTGCTTCACAACCGGCAGGACCTGGTCGGCGCAGAGATCTGGGTGACCTGTCACCAGGAGGATGACTGTCGCATCGCACTGGCTTCCACCCTGGATGGCATGTCGCTAGGTGTGCTGCGGGCAGCGCCGCCTTGGAACTTGTCGCCACACAGCCTGGCAGTCCGTGCTGCGGTTTGCCAAGCCTGCGCCCGTGGGCAGTTCACGATTCCAGCCGGCGCTGACGCCATCGAAGTATTCCTGCGCTATGTGGAAAGCCAGACAAACCACAGATTGCCGGTCCACCCCGCCTACCTCGAGGCGAGGCGCATCCTGGCCGCAGCAGCCAACAGCTCGATCGGGGCAACCATGTTTGACGCCGCGGCGGCACGGGGCGACGTCGCCGGCCGTGCCCCGGGAACCGATAGCCCGTCTGGAGGAAAAGTTACCGGCCGGCGCTCTCCACAAGAGGCTGGGCCCGGGGCGCGGGGCCACGAGTCCGAATCCACGCTGCCTCCGCGCCGAATGGCTCAGTCCAAATAGGCCATGACATTCTCACTGCCCGAACGCATCGATCCCCGACACTGCATCGTGACCAAGCAGTACGCCGTGTACACGCCGCCGATGCACGAGATGATTAAACAGGTGGGCGACTGGATCGAACAGCAGAGCCCCGGCGGCTACGTCTATGGCGCTTCTCGGCTGGGAAAGACGCGTTGTGTGCAGTGGTACGTTGCCAAGGTGCTGGAAGAGCGCTTCAACGCTGCGGTGCCCTTGGTGGTGTGGAATCGGCGTCCCGACAGCCAGACCAGCGAAGCGGGGTTCTGGCACCAGATCTTGCTGGCGTCACGCTTCGAGTTTGCCCATCCGACGAAGCCGCCCAAGAAAGCCGAGGCGATCTACCTGTGCAAGCATCGCTTTATCGCGATCGCGAACAATGCACAAAGGAACTACGTCGTACTCCTGATCGATGAGGCGCAGGACCTGACCTTTCGGGAGTGGAAATGGCTGGTCGGGCTACAGAACGATCTGGGCTATGAGGGTGAGGGCTATCTGCTCAGCGTCTTTTCAGTCGGTTCTCACCAGTTGAACTATCGGCACGAGTATATGGCAAGCACTGGCAACGCGCATATTGCGGCCCGATTCATGGCTGCGCACGCGCGGTTTCACGGGCTACGCTCACCCGAGGAAATCGAGTACGTCTTGAACGGCTACGACATGGATTCGGAGTGGCCGCCAGACAGTGGTGTTCCCTACTTGCAGCACTTCGCGCCTGACCAGTTTGCGGCGGGGCGGCGACTCGCCGGAAGTGCCGGGCAACTGTGGGCAGCGCTGGTGGAACTTGCGCCGGGCACCGCTGGCAAGCATCTTGAATTTCCAATGCAACACGTCGCCAAGGCAACCGAGGCAATCCTATTCCAGCTGGCCAGCGGTGGAGACTGGGAAGAAGTGACATGCTATAGGAACTGGCTGTGTGAACTTGCAAAAGCCAACTTCTCCGACCATATGAGGATTATCTCAGTCAGTAGCTGAAATGGTGGATTACCCGTCAGTCAACTGGTGGCCAGGAAATCTAAGGCCATACGAATCGAGACTTTCATTCCTGGCGCGATTCGCCGAACTGAATGGGCTCAGCGCTCGCGCCTGCTTCAAGTTCCTGAAGGTTACTGCGGACGAGCGAACACCGCTTCGCGCCGATGAGATTGCGCGGTTATCTTGCCTCCTCCATGAGGCGTCACCGTCAATCCATGCAGTGTTCTCGCACCCCATTAGATTCGCTGATTGTGAATATTATGCCCCCTCTGCGAGCTCGGATCCTCGGCATTTCATTCGCTATTGTGAGCCATGTTCGCGACACGGCTACCACAGTTATCTGCATGAAGCGGGCTGGCTTTCAAAGTGCCCGTTTCACATGAACGAGCTAAAATCAGTCTGGATCCCAATGCGGGGCGGTACCCTTCCGGAGCAGAGGATAGCGACGCTGAGGCGCGTCATGCGGAAGCACAACGGTACATGGCCGTACTACGGCAACAACGACTTCCTCGCTCGCGACGAATCCCGGGTTGCCTCTCTCGAAAACTGGGTGAGGCGTGCGAGCTGTGCCGCAGCGTGCATGGCCCGGGCGGAGATTTGGCGTTCAGGAGACGGAGAATCGCTCGGGGACATGTCACTCGCCCAAGTGTTTGGCCAATTGCGCGCACTCAAAGCAACACCTCGACGCATAAAGTCGCTTCTCGCTGAGCCTGGAGGCAGGTGGTACCTGGAGAGCCAAGCGTTTCCGCACAGCGCAAGAGTGGAGCTCGATCGCCTCAAACAGCTTCACCTGAGCTTCTCCCGGCGCAAATCGGCCGCAACAACGGGGAGTCATGCTGGATCATGGTACGCGCGGATAAAGCGATGCGTTGCAATTACAGATGTCCGTTTGATGTTGCACTCACAGAGCTAAAGCGTGGCTGGGGCCCCCATCAGCAGGTTCTGTCCGACATCATGATCGAGCGTGAGCGCCAGCGTCTAATCGCGTCGTCTCATGACATGTACGATGCGGGCCTGATCACATATACGGAGGGGGCAAAATTGTCGCCAGTAGGGTATTTGTCTACCACCCAGAGCGTCTGGCCCTGCTGTGACTGGATTTACGAGTCACCGCTGCTAGAATTATTGAACTACGTGGCCGAATGGGAGATTGAATCCGCGCTTGACGCACTAACGACGTGGCTGGACGATATAGACCGGGGCTCGAAACCCTCTGAGCGCGACGATCCAAAATACTGCGTCCGACTTTGCGAAGCTGATCACGGGCTGGCGCTCTTCAGGTGGAAGCAAGGCAGCATGAAGCGAGCGAAGGTGGCAGAGTAGCAAACGGCGTCCCTATTTGCGCAGCGCGGAGTTCCGAGTTCAGCACTGGGAACAAAATTCTGCAAAAATCTGGAACAATTTTATGCAAACCAACGGCAGCCGATTGGAGACGGTCGGGAGGGCACATTCGACATAACGCCCGGTCCGCGAAAAATGGACTCGACTATTGGGAAGGGGCGAAATGCACCCGACGGCCCGGGGAACCGTCCGACCCTCAGTTGTCCGTCGGCGAGCGGTTGGTGGGAACCGGTGCAAAGTCGAAATGGGCGGCAGCATACACTGCATTGCACGCCCATACTTCTTCCCCGTCCCTATAGAAGGTGACCCATTTGCCGTCGCTGACGCATTGGGCGCCGGGAAAAACCTCCTCATGGCCGTTTGGACCGTCCAGCGGGAAGGGTGCGTGGGGCGTGGCCCAGTAGTGGCCGTTCGGTAAGGCCGTGATCGATTTTCGAGACATTTTCTTCAGTACTGCCATGCGGTGTCACGCAACGCGCGATCCGACCCGCCGCGGCGAACCGGATTGTGTCAATCCCGCAACGGCGTGGCACCGTCCCGAGACATCCTCGTGTAGCCTCACTGCCAATTACCTCCTGCTATACGGTGTAGGTTCGCCATGGCGCAATACCTCCAAATTGCAGTCCGAGCCTTCGGCGTCGGCGCCATCCTTGTGATCGTCGCCGTGGCCTCCCGGCAAGTATATCTGCGGGTCGCCGCTGAAGCTGGCATTGCCAGCGCTGAAGGGGAATCCACAGATACGATGTTGAGCCGGTGCGAGGCGATGCACAGCCGCCTGCAGAATCGGCCTGTTTCCGAAGACGCTGCGGATGCTGACGAGGTGCCGCGTGCCCGCTGTATGGAGTCCTGAGCTCGCGGCAAACGTAAGCAGTCTGCAGTTCACGCTTCGTGCGTGACGCTAATGGGCCGTCCCGCGCGCCAGCCCTGGTGCCATTTCGCCAGGCCGAGCGGGCCGGGGCCGAAGCGGCGCCGGCGCGCCAGCTACTGGCAGAATTGCGCGTGGCGCCGCGCGAGCGGACGGACGCGCGGCGGAAGGCCGGTGGCCAAGGGCCGATCGCGAATGAAGAACCGGGTGCGCCGGCGCTCCCCTCAACCCACGTGACGGCAACGATGGCAACGGAAATTGAGCGGGCGGACGCGATTCGCTGGATCCGGGCGCAGATGCTCGAGTACGGGCTGACGATGGAAAAGTTGGAGGCGGGCGGGTGCTTTGCGCCGCCGCCGAGCCCGCGCTCAGTCTGCTACCGCAATGCCGAGGGGCTGAGCTGGGACGGGACGGGCGAGATGCCGGACTGGCTGCGGCGGGCGGTCAATGCGGGGTGACGGTAGAGTTTTTCCGCATCGGGTAGCATAAGAAAGCGACCCTGCTAGTTTCGAGGCCTGCGACGGCATCGAGAATTGGGTACGCCGAGGTGGGGTCCATGCCCGATGGCGTGAAGTTGGGGGCATGCCAAGATCCGCCCAAATCGCTATCACATGCGCGCGTCCCTCGTGGTGTGGCGACAACTCCCCGGGCGCCTGCCATGGCCCTTGTGATAGGGGGCACATTCCCTTCTCGCAGAAAATGGGCCGTGAACTGCCGGCCTAAACTTCCTTCGTGTCGAATATGAGCATGTCAACGCCGGCCTGGGCAAAATTGGCCACGTCAGCTGCTGCTGCGGCGCCCTCAGGCGAAGCCATTGCCTGCTGGAGCGCCGCCAGCGAATCGAAGCTCAGCACCGCAACCAGGTGAAATGGCGAATCGCCGGCCGGGCTTGCAACCGGGCCGCTGCTGACCTCGTAGCGTCGCAGGCCGGTGATCTTCTTGGCGATCGGAATATGGGTCGAGAAGTAATATGAATCGAACGCCGCCGTGTCCGCAGGCTTCTTGTATAGCACCACTAGCTTTGCCATCGTGGTTTCTCCAAACGTGAGTTAGATAGAGCCTGAGCTTGCTAGTGTAGCTTTCCTATAGCGTGTGAACCCCATTTCTGTCAGGACACGTATCGTCCGGTGCGCTTGAGGCATAACGGTACAAAACTGTGGTTCGCAGCGGGTTCCGGCGTGGGTCGACAGGGGCATGGCTTGGGGCACGCGCTGTGGAGCGCTACGGAGTCACGCGCACCCCCCGCCATTCCATCCTTCGGGGTCGGGCGCTCGATGGACAACTAGCTATGGATACTACGGCCGCCGTGCCGAGAGCGCTCCGTTTGGTCTTCGGCACAAGCTGACTGACTCTTAACGAATGCGGCGCACGGCTTCGAGCATGGAATGCCCCTGACTTGTCAGGCGGGGGTAGGCATCGCCGCTATCATGACCATGCTCCAACGTGACCAGCTTGTGAACCAACAAGGTGTCCAATTGCTCGGGCTCGAGGTCGTCGATCTCCTGCGTGTCGCCAAGCAGCAGTAGCGCGGCGATTTCATGCGGACTTAGCATGTCGGCCTCCTTTGTCGTGGTTGGAAAAACGGACTACGACTGCTGCCCCGAGCTCGATTCCACAGTGGACGGTGGCGACGGCAGTGGGTGCATCGGTGCGAGGAGCTGGGAGCGTGCACCGAGTGGCCACAATAGACTTCTTTATCGCCGGCATCAAGTCAGATATATGCGGCAATGCCGCAGAGGGAAGCCGCGCCAGAGTATCGAAAGGTGGTTGACGCGAGCACGCGGTGTCAATCCCGGCAGCCCATCTCCAAGGAGCGAGTCCTGATCGACGCCCGGCGCAGCCACCTTTACCGCCTGGCCTGCGCGGGGGGGGGGGGCACGCCGATCTGCGCGCCAACATAGGCCCAGAGGAAATTCTTGCACCTGCTTGTAGGCATCGGGTGCGCCCCGTCATGCGGACAAAGCCGGATATGGGCACGCTGGGCGCACTCCATGACGGCCGCACCGATACCTTGGTGGACCATCAGATGCTGGCCTACCAAGCCCTCGGGTTCAGCCCGATGGCGGAGCATCAGCGTCGTTACGTGAGGCGCTGGCTCAAGGGAGAAGGTGAAGAACGTGGCGAGTTCGAACTCACTGAGTACGCGCGGAATCTGCCGCATGCCGAGATAAGCCAGTTGCCAGTGGTCCATCGCGCTTACTCCCGAGCGTGAGACGGACTGCCGAGACTAGCGGCAATGAGACTGGGGCGCAACGTATCGGCCTGAAAAGTGCTGCATCAAGCAACTCGCCAAACAAGAAATGGCAAACAGCAACTTATTGATTTATTTGAATATTTCCCCAACCCTTCCCCCGGGAACCCACATGAATACTAGGGGGCGCTATCCCGGGCAAATTGCATCAAAATCAACGGGACCCCACTTTGCAGCGGTCCGGGCGCAGCCCGCAGACTTCCACATGGACGGAGTGGCCAAGCTCCGGCAGGGCCTGCGCGTGCCCGCCGCGCACGTTCCGCCGGAATCCCTCGTCTTCGGCCACTTCCCACTGGACTGGCAGCGCGCCCTGCAGTGGGGTGATGCCACGGGCATCGGCTTGCGCCGTGCCCGGGATGGCTCCGTCGAGCAGGCGGGTCCACAGCACGAATCCGTCGGCAGTGGGCCCGCCGCTCGCCACGCCAAGCGCGAACAGGTCGCGCTCGCGCAGTGTGGCCGATCTTGCCCAGCGGGGCAGGTGCGTGGCGAGGCCGGCGGCTGCCGCCAGATGCAGAAAGGTTCTTCGTTGCGTGCCTGGACGGTGGGTTCAGGAGACAGAGGCCGGTTGAAGGTTCGATCGTGCCGGACGTCCGCAGCGCCGTGGCCACGCATGAAAGATGAAGCGGATCGCCCCGTCGAAGCCAAGTTCACTGTGGATTACGGATTTCATAGATGAAACGTTGAATTTCAATTGTGAAATTCAACGAGCTGAGTCACTTGAAAATCGCTCGCTAAATCAAAGGGATACACGATTTGGTTGCCATTGGTCCATTTCTTGCGCAAAGAAGATCGAGCGGGCACGCGTCTGGTTGTGCCTGCAAATTTACCGTCGCCTGGCTATCGCGTTGCGTTGAAGGGCAGGCGCCCTTGATCTGGAAGAGGAATGCACCGCGATGTACTACGGAAAAAACGGAGCCGGCGCGGACAGCCGCGAGTTTGCCGGAGATGCCAGCAAGCCGCACGCTGGCCAGAATCGAAGCGAGCGTTGCGATAGCGATGAGCAGTCGCCACGGCGAACAAACTGGGCGTGGGCGGCTACGAGAGGGCACTACGACTGGATGGATTCGCACACCCCGTCTGCTCACTACGACTAGCGGCCCGGCGAAGTCTTAGGCTTGTGCTGCTTTCCGATCATTCGACCAAGCCGTGCCGTTTGAGCACGGCTGCTTCGTTTCTTTGTGCCCCCCATGGACTACACTCCGATCAAATCCCTGCTGATTGCCAACCGTTCCGAGATCTCGATCCGCGTGATGCGCGCGGCCGCCGAGATGAATATTCGCACCGTGGCGATCTATTCGAAGGAAGACCGCCTCGCGCTCCATCGCTTCAAGGCTGACGAGAGCTACCTGGTCGGCGAGGGCAAGAAGCCGCTGGCAGCTTACCTCGACATCGAAGACATCCTGCGCATTGCCAGGCAGGCGAAGGTCGATGCCATCCATCCGGGCTATGGTTTCCTCTCTGAAAATCCGGAGTTCGCGCAGGCAGTGATCGATGCCGGGATTCGATGGATCGGCCCGTCGCCGCAGGTCATGCGCATGCTCGGCAACAAGGTGGCGGCGCGCAACGCCGCGATTGCGGCGGACGTGCCGGTGATGCCGGCAACGGATCCGCTGCCCCACGACCTGGAAGCATGCAAGCGCCTGGCGGCCGGAATCGGCTATCCGCTGATGCTCAAGGCGAGCTGGGGCGGTGGCGGGCGAGGCATGCGGATCCTGGAAAGCGAGCAGGATCTCGACACCGCTCTCGCCGCGGCCCGGCGCGAGGCGCTTGCCGCGTTCGGCAATGACGAGGTGTATGTCGAAAAGCTGGTGCGCAACGCACGACATGTCGAGGTACAGGTGCTCGGCGACACGCACGGCAACCTCGTGCATCTGTACGAACGCGACTGCACGGTGCAGCGGCGCAACCAGAAGGTGGTGGAGCGCGCGCCCGCGCCGTACCTCGACGATGCCGGCCGGGCGACGCTGTGCGAGGCTGCGATGCGGCTAATGCGCGCGGTCGGGTACACGCACGCCGGCACGGTCGAATTCCTGATGGATGCCGACTCCGGGCAATTCCACTTCATCGAGGTCAATCCGCGCATCCAGGTCGAGCACACGGTCACGGAGATGGTCACCGGGATCGATATCGTCAAGGCGCAGATCCGCGTCACGGAGGGCGGCCATATCGGCATGACCGAAAACACGCGCAACGCAGACGGTGACATCATCGTCCGTGCCGCGGGCGTTCCGGCCCAGGCGGAGATTTCGTTGAACGGGCATGCGCTGCAATGCCGGATCACGACCGAGGACCCGGAAAACGGCTTCCTGCCCGACTATGGACGGCTCACCGCCTACCGCAGCGCGGCGGGCTTCGGCGTGCGCCTGGATGCCGGTACCGCCTACGGCGGCGCGGTGATCACGCCGTACTACGATTCGCTGCTGGTCAAGGTCACGACCTGGGCGCCGACCGCCGCCGAGGCGATCCGGCGCATGGACCGCTCGCTGCGCGAATTCCGCATCCGCGGCGTCGCATCCAACCTGCAATTTCTCGAAAACGTCATCAACCATCCCGCCTTCCGGTCCGGCGACGTCACCACGCGCTTCATCGACCTGACGCCGGAACTGCTGGCGTTCACCAAGCGGCTGGACCGCGCCACCAAGCTGCTGCGCTATCTGGGCGAGGTGAGCGTCAACGGACACCCTGAAATGAGCGGCCGCACGCTGCCGTCGTTGCCGCCGCCCAAACCGGTGCTGCCCGCCGTGGACAACAGCGGCCCGCTGCCCTATGGCACGCGCGACCGGCTGCGCGAGCTCGGCGCGGAGAAGTTCTCGCAGTGGATGCTGGACCAGAAACAGGTGCTGCTGACTGACACGACCATGCGCGACGCGCACCAGTCACTGTTCGCCACGCGCATGCGCACCGCGGACATGCTGCCGATCGCATCATTCTACGCGCGCGAGCTGTCGCAGATGTTCTCGCTGGAGTGCTGGGGCGGCGCCACCTTCGACGTGGCGCTGCGCTTCCTCAAGGAAGATCCGTGGCAACGTCTTGAGCAGTTGCGCGAGCGGGTGCCCAACGTGCTGTTCCAGATGCTGCTGCGCGGCTCGAACGCCGTCGGCTACACCAACTATGCCGACAACGTGGTGCGCTTCTTCGTGCGCCAGGCCGCCAGCGCCGGCGTGGACGTGTTCCGCGTGTTCGATTCGCTGAACTGGGTGCGCAACATGCGTGTGGCAATCGATGCCGTATGCGAAAGCGGTACGCTGTGCGAAGGCGCGATCTGCTATACGGGCGATCTCTTCGACCCCTCCCGTGCCAAGTACGATCTGAAGTACTACGTCGGTATCGCCCGCGAACTGCAGCGCGCCGGCGTGCACGTGCTGGGCATCAAGGACATGGCGGGCATCTGCCGCCCGCAGGCGGCGGCTGCGCTGGTCAAGGCACTCAAGGAAGAAACCGGACTGCCCGTGCATTTCCATACGCACGACACCAGCGGCATCTCGGCCGCTTCCGCACTGGCTGCCATCGAGGCCGGCTGCGATGCCGTGGACGGCGCGCTCGATGCCATGAGCGGGCTCACCTCGCAGCCTAACCTGTCAAGCATCGCCGCGGCCCTGGCGGGCAACGAACGCGATCCCGGACTCAGCCTGGAGCGCCTGCATGAGGCGTCGATGTACTGGGAAGGGGTTCGTCGTTACTACGCGCCGTTCGAATCCGAAATCCGCGCCGGCACGGCCGACGTGTACCGTCACGAGATGCCGGGCGGCCAGTACACCAACCTGCGCGAGCAGGCCCGCTCGCTCGGTATCGAGCATCGCTGGACCGAGGTGTCGCGCGCCTACGCCGATGTCAACCAGATGTTCGGCGACATCGTCAAGGTGACGCCCACGTCAAAGGTGGTGGGGGACATGGCATTGATGATGGTGGCCAACGATATGACTGCCGCCGATGTGTGCGATCCGGCCAAGGAGATTGCCTTTCCTGAATCAGTGGTCTCGTTGTTCAAAGGCGAACTGGGCTTCCCGCCTGACGGCTTCCCCGTGCAACTGTCGCGCAAGGTGCTTCGGGGCGAGCCGCCCGCGCCGTACCGGCCCGGAGACCAGATACCGGCCGTCGATCTCGATGCGGCGCGCGCCGCAGGCGAAGCGGCCTGCGAGCAGGCGCTTGACGACAGGCAGCTTGCTTCGTACCTGATGTATCCGAAGCAGGCCAGCGACTACCACGCGCATGTGCGGGCCTATAGCGATACTTCGGTGTTGCCCACGCCGGCATTCCTGTACGGCCTGCAGCCTCAGGAAGAAGTGGCCGTTGACATCGCGGCGGGCAAGACCCTGCTGGTCTCCCTGCAAGGCACGCATCCTGATGCCGAAGAGGGCGTCATCAAGGTCCAGTTCGAACTGAACGGACAATCGCGCACAACATTGGTCGAGCAGCGCAGTGCCACGCATGCGAGCGTGGTGCGCAGCAGCCGTCCGGTTGCCGATCCCGGCAATCCGCAGCATATCGCCGCACCCATGCCGGGCTCGATCGTGACGGTGGCGGTCCAGCCGGGACAGCGCGTGGCAGCGGGTACGACGCTGATGGCGCTGGAGGCGATGAAGATGGAAACCCACATCGCGGCTGATCGCGACTGCGAAATCGCCGCGGTGCATGTGAAACAGGGCGACCGTGTGGCCGCGAAGGATCTGTTGATCGAGCTGAAGCCTGCGGATTGACGTCGGTATGCTTCGCTCGCACAGCGAATCGCAGGGAGGCTGGCAAGCTGGCAGCCTCCCGTCCGTTCGAGACCGGAGGCTGCGATGTCAAAGCGATGCGTGCGCTGGACCCGGCGACTAGCACGTCGGCGCCGCTCTCCAGACCTTCACGCTGACGTATCGAATTCAGCCCGGGGACGAACAGCCAGCTACGTCGAAATTCGGACGGCCGCAGTGGGCGTGATGGGGCGCTATGTACCTGACTCTTCATGATGGTTCCAGGTGATCGTGGATAGAGAACACTCAGTAACCGCGGCTCACGTCCACCACGTTGTATAGAGGCTCGTCGCTCAACAACTGGCGGACACCGTGCCCGAGCATGGCAAACACGAGGCTCGAATTAAGTTGGCCGCGTTTTTGCAGCAGGCTCGAGAATCCATGAACGCGGCCTTGCTTGTGCGTGGTGCGTCAAGTGTAGCGAGACTTGGAAACGCGATGGTCGATCGACCTCATTTGCGATTGGCGCATCGAATCCTTTCACACGTTGAGGGGGACGACTGAGCTCCGCTAGGGTCGCTACCTGGTGTGGATCCGCCGTTCGAATGTCTGCTTGAAGCCGCAGGCAGTTGTTTGCAGATAGCCGGCTCCAGTCAACTGAAGGTACGGTAAGCGCTTGCCGACCCTTCCGAGACATCGGCCGACAATCCGACCTTCGCAAGCAGGCCATAGAGCGGCGGCTCTCGAATGGCAGACTACCGGAACTGCCGCATAGAGCTTCGCTTCGCGTATCCCCTCAACCTTGCCGAGTTGTACGAGGTGCCGTCACAGTGGCCACCCGGCTATCCCAGGCGAGTCGAGTCAGTTTAACCTCGGCAAGGTATTCGCTTTACAGGGGCAAGTTCAGTGGCGCGAGCGAGACCACATAAGAAATTGTGTCTAACCTACTACCGTCGTTGCTCAATTATTCAGTATCCACCTCTGGCCACAACTTCGGAAAGAGGAATCTCAGACTCTTCAATGGCAGGGAAAAATAGAGTGAGTCGCGGTGTGATTCTGACTGCAGAACTCCGAAGTCAAGAAGGCTGCGAGTGATGCGCCGAACCGTCGTGTCGCTCTCACCGAGAATCTGACCGAACTCTGCTCGAGATAGGGGGCGCATCATCGCAACCGATTCCAAGGCCAAGACAGTCTTCTCGGGTTTGATGACCGATTTCTCCGAACCTATTAGCCAAGGATTCGTGTCAAGGTAAATCAGCAAGTCTCGAAGTCGTGCGCGCAAGCCATCGAACTCCATCATCTTAAGCATGAAATCCACTTGGTCCAGGCAGCATTCGAGGAAGTAGTGCACGAACTTGACCAGTTCCTCCTGCGACAGGTTTCCTCGCCCGTCTAAATCATTGCGTCTTTGCTGGTCTGCGGAGGCCAGGCGCAAGTAGTACTCCTGATGCGTCCGAGCGAATCCACGCAGCGGCGACCAAAGCCCATCCGTCAGTCCAGAGGCGTGAAGAGTGAGATGCGAGTGGAGGCGGCAGGCTCGGCCATTGCCGTCAATGAACGGGTGAATCCAAGCCAGGCGATGATGGGAGCAAGCGGCAGCAATCAACTGGTGTTCGAACCCCCTGATGCGCGAGTAGCGAGTACTCCATTCTTCCAGTAACCGAGGAATGAGCGCGACTGGCGGAGCATCGTGCTTGCCCACGCTCACGACCTTCTCCCGAAACTCACCAGGATGAATCGGTTCTCCCTGTTCGGTGAATCGAAACTGAGGAGGCATGCCCTCGAAGAACAGCTGATGAATGCGCTGTACCTTACTTGGGGCGAACATCTGGGCGGTATCTTCTCCTTGCCACTCCACCTCCAGTGCCTCTTCGGTTCGGATGTGCGCAATGGCCATGAGCTGCTTCTTGTACTCCTCCTGGTCTTCCGCGTAGTGCTTCTTCAGCGCTTGTTCGATGCTTCTCGGCGTTGTGTGCTGGCCCTCAATCTTGTTCGAATAGTACGAGTTCATGTTCCGCAACAAAGGTGCCAGCGCTGCCGCGACGGGCCCGCGGCCGTTCGTGAGCAGTGTTCTTGCCTTCTTAGCTAGCTCAGCAGCTTGCTCAAGTGGCGCGTGAAGCACTTTTTCTTCGAGATAAAGCGGTTGGATTGTTGTTACGTCGGCCATGAATTATGTGCGGTATGGGTGCTACTTCTGACGTTCGGAGGGGCAGCGCGCCGGTGACTACCGGCCGGGGAACTGTTGGTAGGGGGCTGTAGGGCTTTTTGGATAGTCCATAGTAGGGAGAGATGGAGGGTTCTTTGGCAGGCTTAAATTCCCAGAAAATGCCGAATAAGTATAGCTTAGCGGAGAATCCGTGGAGTGTTGGATGGAGGATTCCTTGGAGAGTTCTGTGGAGAGTGTGTTGGAGGACGTCGAAGGGTGCTCCTGGAGACTTCAGCGGCTGAATTCGGAGAGGAGTTCGCGCTGGAGATGCTTCAATCGATTCCGCAGAGACATTCGAGCCTCGTCTCTGGTCGTCTGGTCATGAGGAGAACCTGCAATCCAACGGGCGCACCTGACGTTCGCGATTTTGATTGGACGACCACACGCGCAAGGAGTTGCTCGCCTTCGAGCGCGAGCGTCTGCGCGCGCTCGAAGACGCGGCAGTTTGATGCCAAAACGGGCGCTGCAGGCACTCGTAAGACGCAAAACGCTACATATTTAGGAGCGAATGGGCTTCCGTTGTTGGGTGCGGGTCATCTCGGCGACGATGACTGTTGCAGGCAGGGAAGCGCGCGATGGAGTTTTCAGCGAACACGCCCTCATGATGGGCGGGGGCTGCGATGGACGGAGTGCGCCAGACGCAGGCGCTGGGGGGCTGGCTTGCCCGGGCTCCCCACGTAACCTCGGCTGGTGGGGCGCGTCGGCTTTGATAGCCACGGGCAGCAGTTCGGACCGAACAGGTCGACCGTCTTTGATCACCAGAGCGGAGGAGAGAATGTGGGTCGTTCTGGCGAATCCAGTCCTGCATGTATGCGATTACGCGGGCCGCGCCATCGTCCGTCTCGATGAGATCCAAGGGGACGCAACCTCCTAACCCATCTGGTGGTGTCAGCGCCGTTGGGGGCCTTACCCGCGGTAGTTGCCATCTTGATTTCACAGTGGCTGCCTCCCGGTTAACTCCGCGCGCATGCCCGGAAGCCCCCGGCGTCAGGATGGCCGGCCCAGGCGCGCGCTCGATGACCTCGGTGCCTGTCACCGCCCGATACAGGCGGTTTGTTTCCACTTCGGCGACAGGTCAGGAAGAACAGGTGCTTTGGAACGGTGAGGCGTGCCTTACTTTCTCTGTTCTTGAGAAGAAAGATTATCAAGAACAGGGAAAAATGGCATATTCGAGTGAACCGGCCGAAATAGTGCATCGTGAAGCATAAAACGGCGGCGACAGGTGTCGCGTCCCATATGTCGCGTCCCATAGTTAGTGGGTTTTGTGCCGAAGTTAGTGGGTTGGATTCTCGAAGTTAATGGGTGCATTGATCGTGTGACGAGCGCTGTGGCGAGCTTCGCCTGAAATCCCCAGATCCTTGCCGGCTAGGTGCCACTTCGATCTGCGGCCGTATATGAGGGCTGGCCGGGATTCGCAAAAAATCCGCCACGTCTCCGCTAAGCCGCTGATTTGAATAGGAAATCGATTGATGGATCGAGTGGCGGCACGCGCCGCTGCAAGTCGAGTAGGTAATCGCCGAACCGGTTGATATGCTCGCGGCGGTATGGCGACAGCGCCTTCAGCACTTCGGCATTCACCGGGTGCCCGCGTTCCTGCAAATCCTTCAGCTTGCGGGACATCCACTGAACGTTGTGGAGGATGACCATGTTGGCGACCAGTTGGTTGTACTTGATCACCTTGCGCTGTTCGTGCCGCAAATTTTCGGCGATGATCCCGTCGCCACTAAACATCAACCACTGCGCGAAGTCATTGAACTGCTCACTCTTGTTCGTCGCGGCATGAATGGTGCGCCGGAGCTCCGGGTCGCTCAGGTACTTCAGCAAGAACAGTGTGCGGATGACTCGGCCCAGTTCCCGGAACGCAAAGTAAAGCTTATTCTTCGTGCTCTCTGAACCCAGCCGGCGCAGGATGGTCGACGGCGTCATTTTGCCGGCCTTGATCGAGACGGCAACGCGCATCATGTCGGGATAGTGTCGTTGGATCAGGTCCCAGTCGATGGACCGGCGGCACAGCCGCTCGATATGGTCGTATCTGCGGCGCCGGTCCGCTTTGTACAGCACCAGATCTTTGATATTGCGCATGCGTGGCATCAGGTTGATGCCCAGCAGGTAGGACAGACCAAACACCGGCCCACTCTGCGCCTGCGTGTCACCGTGAATGGTATCGGGCTGAATTTCAGAGTCATTTCTGATGAGCCCGTCCAGGATGTACACCGCCTCGTGCACGCCGCACGGAATGAAGTTGCTGAAGAGCGCGATGTACATGTCGGAGACATGGTAGTAGCCAATCCCGCCGTACCCGCCATAACGGATGTGATACTCCGACAGCAGATTCTGCTCATACAGATTCCACTTCGTGCCATCCGCGGACGCGCGTTTGCCACTGCCCCAGTACTTCGGTAGCGCGAACTGATTGTACGCGTTGATGACCTTCACGATGGCTTTGTCGAGCCGTTCTTCGGTGACGTGACGCAGGTTCAGCCACGCAATTTGCTTGCGGCTCAGCCCCTTGACGGACCGGGCCGTCTGGCTCGGCCCCAGGTTGCAACCGCAGCAGAACAGCGTGCAGATAACGCGCTTGCGAGGGTCATCGAGCTTGGCATCGAAGCCGGACAGTGGGCCGAACAGCTTATGCAGATTCAGCCATTGCTCCGTCTCGGTCAGTACGTCGAGGATGCTGATTTGCGGCATTGACGCCGTGATGGCCTGGTCGATCAGCATCATGTTAGGCGGGTCAGGCGCCTTGCCGGGCCGGTGGATGATCAGACCCTGTTCTCCGAACTCGATGCTGTCGTTCTCAGGGAAGTTTGCATCCACCTCATCGAGTGCAGTGCTCAGCCTGTCCCACAGCGTCCTGACGAAGTTCTTGCCATCCGTTGGCAGGCCAACGATGTCACAGTAGTGCGGTAGCTCCCGCTCGAACACCTCCGCCGATACCTGATGGACGCGGAAGTCATCAAAACGGTCGCCGCCCTCCACGTAAAGATCGCCTGAACTCAGCTCACGCATGACCTGATCGAACACGCACAGCTCAAAGTACCTGCGATGGAGCAGACGAGTACTCCGGCCGTCGGGAAAGATGGCTTTCTCCCACTTGGCCAGGATCCAGTCGAGCGGAAGGCTCATCAGATCGTCGTCGGTGAGTTGCAGATGTTCGCGGTGCGAGGTCCGGAAGCCCTGTATCCAGGCCAGTGCCACCAGGACCGTCTTGTCCTGCGAACTGGATTTGAGTGGCAGGACCTCAAGGCACTGAAAGAGCAGGGAGCGCTGCTGGCGGTACGGTGCCAGCATGAATGGCAGATCGAAGTTGCCAGCGTACGCGATATGCTCATTGCAGCGGGCAAGCGCGCCCGCTGCATCGTTGCCGAGCACTTCACGCACCTTATCCAGCCGGAAGATGTCGGCAATGCCGTCATCCACCAGGACCTGCAGCACATCACGGAACTGGCGGACCAGGTCTTCCAGTGTGTCCGCATGCGCGAGCTGATATTGCTGCAGCCGGGTCCTGGCGAGGGACTCGAGCTTGCGCATGACCTTGATGAAGATTTCCGCCACATCATCGAGCGCCTTCTGCAACTGCGCGTGAATGAAGAGCACTGCCAACGTGTATCGTTTGACTGGCTTGAGCGACCTGAGCTCAGCAATGTCAAGCGCCCGTGCCTCCGTCACCAGTTGCGTGCGTTTGCTCACGGAAAGCAAGGCCGGCGCCTGCGGCAGACCCCCGGCAAGGGTCCGCAGGGACTGGATGTGTTTGAGGAAGCTTGCGATTTCGCGCGCGGCAGGGCGCTTGGGCTCGCGTTTGAGCTGCTCCCACCCGGATTTGCCGACCTGACTGTTAAACAACGCCTCAATCCGGGCGATCAGCGCGCTATCGAGCGAATCCGAGATGGCGCGATAGATGGCGTCATTGCACCGGCTGCGGGCCTGAGTCGCCATTCGGTGCAGGCTGGCAAGTGGCGGCAGTTCGCACCGTACCCGGATCAGCTCTTCGATCAGCACGTTGACGATGTCGGGCAATTCGACCTTGGTGTGCGCCGCATCGGTTGCGAGCGCCTCCAGCCATTTCAGCGTGTGGGCCTCGGCCGGCCGAATGTGGAGGTACCCGCGTAGTATCTTCTGATGCCGGGAGCGTGTGCCAGAGGCATCGTAGCGTTTGACTGTTGCGCGGGACAGGGCGGGGGCTCACAGTGCGGCGCGCACGTGATCGATCACGATAGGTGGCACATCAGCCAGCATGGGGAAGTAGCCAAGGCGCTGCAGCAGTTTGAGCTGCACGAGAATCAGGACAGAAGTTGAGGCCCGACGAGACTGGCTGCGCGCGAAGCGGATCTCGGTCGGTGTTGGCGTGAACGCAGCCTCCAGTTCGGCGGCGGTAAGCTCAGCCGGGAGCGCGGGATAGGCGGTATCGTGGATCGGCTGCATCCTTAGCGCCGCACCAAGTCCAGATTGATGTGCCGCATGTACCGGACCTCGTCATCGTTGCAGATTGTCCTGTCGCCATTTGGGGAAGCCAAGGTCTACTCCCAGTCTTCAGAAACTGCTCCGCCCCTCGAGGCCGATATCGGGCGCCCTCGAACAACGTGCGTGCCAGGGAAAGGAATTTGCCCGCCTTTGATGACAGGTTGACGGGCTAAGCGCTCATGCCTTCCGCCTCCCCCTGCGTAAATATGCTGTTTTGGGCACTATTCGGCGTAAATTGAGTTATTTGCTGGGGGCAGGCGCTGCCATCCGGGTGCTGGAAGGTCTGGATTCCCTCGATAAATCAATGGGTTGCCAGGGATGTGGCGGATTTTTTGCGAATCCCGGCCGACCCTCGAGATAACGTGCGCGCCGACGATGGGCTTGCAGTCCCTGCGCCCGTTTCGCATCGGCCTGTGCAATGTGTCCCGTCTCCTGCCTCGCCAGATCCACGCGCGGGGCACCTTCCACCAGGCAGGTCCAGTAGCGGGTGCCGCGGCACCAGGTCCGGATCGCGTCGCGCAATACCGGCTCTGTCAGGACAAGTTCCTGCACGTGGGGGAGGAGATCCTCGAAGATGCCGATCTTGACCGGTATTTTGGGCGCGGGATTCTTCGGAAAGGTTTGTGGGAAGCGGGCGGCGCATCACCTTTCGTGCGTCCACCCGATCCGATGCCGTTCCTGCGTGGCCTGGTGCCGCGCATCCTCTTCCGTATGCAGGTAGGCGCTGGTGGTCGAGATGGACGCGTGCCCGAAATTGTCCCGCACAAACCGCAGGTCCACCTGCTGGTCCGTCATGTGCGACCCGGCGGTATGGCGCAGCCGGTGCGCCGAGGCGCTGGCCAGCACCGCGGCCCGGCTTTCCCACTCGGGGCCGCCCGCGCGCAGGCGCGCGGCGGCCAGCCCGAACACTTCCTTGAGCACCAGGTGCAGCGCGCCGCGCGACAAGGGCCGCGGTGCCCGGGACTTGCCGATGATCGGCAGCACGATCGGGCGTTCCTCGCCAGGGTGCGGCGCCGGCGGCAGGCCGTGGGCGGCGCGATAGCGCGCCAGCTCCACGATCAGCTCGTCGGTGGCCGGCACCAGCCGCGTCTTGTTGCCCTTGCCGGTCACCTCCACCACCAGCGCTCGACGTCCTCCCGGTCGCGCCGGCAGAAGAAGGCGCCCATCCGGGTCTCGGCCACTTCGGCCGCGCGCAGGCCGCCGAGGTACAGCACCGTAAAGAGCCAGCGGCAGCCACCGGCGGCGTGGTTGTCCGACCGAGGTCACCTCCAGTACTGCTTCGAGTGCCTCGTCCTGAATCCCGTCGACATCTTCTCGCCTCGCTGGAAACGCGACTGGCTGAATCCGGCTGCGACCGTTTGCGAAGTCCATGATAGTCGGCTCAATACGCTGCCGGCATCCACATTGCGCACCCCTGGCAACTTGACTGCGGTGCTTCGCGCGATAGGCAAGCGGCACCACCGGGATCGGAAACGGCACCTGATTTGCCACAGTCGCGGAAATAGTGAGCGCCACTAGCCGAAATAGATCTGCAACACCTGTGGCCCAGATGCAGCGGGCTAAGATAGTCCCGTTAGCGCACATATGGGCACCGCTAGCAGAATTAGTGATCGCCAACACCAGCACACGCCGCACCCATAGGCCTCGTATCGTGGAAAGCGGGCGCTGGCCGGCCCTTCTGGCCCGCGCTAGCAGGGAGCCGCGAAACCAAAAAAATTTTTTGGTTAATCGGTCCCGAGATCGCTTTTTCTTGCCTTCCGTCTTCGTCAAACTTCGTGCATGCGCATTCCCGGCTGTTGGATGCGCAGACAACAACAGACCGGAGACGACATGGATTTCGCCATCACCAATGTGACTCGACGCACCCTGCTGCGGGCAGGGCTGGGGGCCCTCACCGCCATGACCGCTTTCACCAGTGCCACGGTCGCGTTCGCGGCCTAACCGGACAAGCCGATCCGGCTGGTCGTGCCTTATCCGCCGGGCGGCGCCACGGACGTGATCGGCCGCATCGTTGCCACCCGCCGGAGCGAAGTACTGGGCCAGCAGGTGGTCGTTGACAACCGGGGCGGCGCGGGCGGGAATATTGGCGCGGAAGTGGCGCCCGGAGCGCGCCAGACGGCTATACGTTGCTGATGGGCGCACTGACGTCCCATGCGACCATGGCCACCCTGGAAAAAGGGCACTTGCGTTACGACATCATCAAGGATTTCGCCCCGGTGATGGTCCTCGGTGCCAACTGGTGGTGGTCAATCCGAGGGTGCCGGTCAAGACGCTCCAGGAGCCGGTCAGGTACGGCAAGGCCAATCCCGGCAAGCTTAACTACGCCTCGTCTGGTGCCGGCGCCCCGCAGCGCATGGCGGCGGAGATCTTTAAGAAAGATGCAAATATCGACATGACCCATGTGCCGTACAAAGGCAGCGGTCCCGCCATGACAGACCTGGTGGGCGGGCAGGTCACCATGATGGTTGAGACGGCGCCGGCGGCGCAACGACCGATTGCGGTCAAGATGGAAAATATGGAGATTTGATGATGGAGCATTCACTGAGGGATGTCGTTGGCAACACCCGTTACGTTGCCGACGAAGTCGATGCAACCTACAGAAAGGTCAGCTGGAGACTTGTGGCATTCCTGTTTGTAGGCTATCTGATAGCCTATTTGGACCGCATCAATGTAGGCTTCGCGCAACTGCAGATGCAGCATGACCTCGGCTTCAGCGATGCGGTCTACGGACTTGGCGCCGGCATTTTCTTCACTGGCTATTTTCTTTTTGAAGTGCCCAGCAACCTGATGCTTGAGAAGATCGGCGTGCGCAAGACTATGACGCGCGTCATGATCTGCTGGGGCCTGGTATCGATGTGCATGCTGTTCATTTCAAGTCCGATTGAGTTCTACGCCATGCGCTTTTTGCTTGGCGTATTCGAAGCCGGCTTCACGCCTGGCGTCATCCTTTACCTGACCTATTGGTATCCGGAAACACGGCGCGCGCGGGTCTTGGGTATCTTCTCCAGTGCCATCACCGTTGCCGGCGTGATCGGCAGTCCGGTCTCAGGCGCCATCATGACCCATCTTGCCGGCGTTCACGGCATGAGCGGGTGGCAATGGCTGTTCCTGCTTGAAGGCCTTCCCTCAGTGGTACTCGGCTTGCTCGTTCCGGTCGTGCTGGTCAACCACCCCCGCGACGCCAGGTGGCTAACCGGTCGGGAGAAAGACATCATCGAGCACCAACTCGCAGCCGAACGCGGACCGTCTGCAGCGAATCGTAGCCATACCTTTGGTGACGCTCTCAAGGATCCGAGGATCTATCTGTTCGCGTTCGTGTATTTCGCCGTCATCTGCGGGATCTACGCAGTCAGCTTTTGGCTGCCAACCATCCTCAAGAATGCCGGCGTCAACGATGCATTCGAAATCGGCATGTTCTCCATTATTCCCTATGGCGTCGGTGCACTAGGCATGATCTTTATCAGCCGCCATTCCGACATCAAGATGGAGCGGCGCTGGCACCTGGCTGGGTGCGCCTTCATCGGCGGTGCGGCACTGGTCATGGTCGCGGCGACCGCAAGCAGTCTGGCGCTGGCCCTGCTCGCGTTCGCGATCGCCACTGCGACGATTTTCACCGGCATGCCGTTATTTTTCGCGATGCTGACCTCCTACCTGTCCGGCACCGCCGCTGCTGGTGGTATCGCCCTCATCAACAGTCTTGCGCTGATCGGTGGTTTCGTCAGCCCCGCCATTATGGGGTGGGCGAAAACGACCACCGGGAGTTTTACAAGTGGGCTCTATATCCTGGCAGCGTTGCTGGTGATTGCAGGTTTCGCCGTGTTGCTCGGCACCCCCAAGCACGCGACCCGCGCGACGGGGCGTGACGACGCTGGTGAGCCATCGCCAGGCGCCGCGGAATTGGAACAAGCCGCACTTCGGAGCAATTGACACTCGATACGCCCGGGGGCGTGCCTCCAGGCGAAAGCGGGAAGCCCGGTTAGCTTCCCAATCCCTCGAACTGGCGAGGAGCCGACGATACGGCGCAAGAAATTCATATGGTGGTCGGCCACGCGTGACATGGTCAGCGTGGCCCCGAAATGCGGTTGACCCGGAAGTTCGATGTCGCGCCCCGGAAGCGCCATACGTCGGCTAAAGATAGAGCGCTCATCGCCGTCCGATATTTGATTGAAAGGCCTACATACAAATGAATGCATGCAACGATGACAGTCGACTCTCTAGAGTCGTTGAATGGGTATCCCGACTGGTTGAAATCGAGACGGTCAGCCGGAACTCGAACCTGGGCCTGATCGAGATGGTTCGGGATTTTCTCGGGGGTGTTGGACTTGCGACGCAACTGACCTACGACGCCAGAAATGCTAAGGCAAACCTGTTTGCGACAATTCCGGCAGCAGACGGGAGGGTGGATGGCGGGATTGTATTCTCCGGTCATACAGACGTCGTTCCAGTGGATGGCCAGGATTGGCACACCCCCCCCTTTCGCGCAGTCATCGACAACGACCGTCTGTATGGGCGAGGGAGCGCGGACATGAAAGGCTACCTTGGCTCATTGCTTTCCCTCGTGCCGGAGCTGGTCGAAGCGAAGCTCGCAGACCCGGTTCACCTCGCATTCTCGTTCGACGAGGAAATCGGCTGTCTTGGCGTGCCTCTTCTCCTTGCCGACATGCGCGACCGCGGAATCCACCCGACAGGCTGCATCGTGGGCGAGCCGACATCTATGCGTCCGGTCATTGCTCACAAGGGCTTGAACCATTACCGGTGCTGCGTGGTGGGTCGCTCTGTACATTCGTCACTGACACCGTCGGGCATCAATGCGATTGAGTACGCGGCGCGAATCATATGCTTCATCCGCGACTTGGCCGATGAGTGCCGTCGTACGGGCCCCTTCGACGAAGACTTCGACGTGCCGTACACCACTGCGCAAACCGGGCTGGTGCATGGCGGGGTTGCGCTCAATACGGTGCCCAACGTGTGCGAATTTGATTTCGAAATCCGGGATTTGCCCGGCACGGATGTGGGCCGCCTGCTGCTTAGTATCGAGGCGTATGCGGAAGGTTTGGAAGCGCAGATGAAAGCGGTATTCGATGGAGCGAGCGTAACATTCTCCTGCCTTGGGGCTGCTCCATCACTGTCTGAGGTTGAAGCATCCTCGATAGTTCAACTCGTCAGGGCACTCACGCACGATGCAGTTCGCCGAAAGGTGGCATACGGCACGGAAGCGGGTTACTTCTCGAAGGCCGGAATCCCTACGGTGGTTTGTGGCCCTGGAGACATCGAGCAGGCGCACCGTCCCAATGAGTTCGTCGAACTGCGACAACTTCGAAAATGCGAAGCGTTCCTCAGAAGCGCAACGCTATTGGCTGTTCCGAAAGGCGTTGGCGTCTGAGAAGCGCCCGATCGCCCGCGTTCTGCCACGTTGCAGGGGGCGGATAATATCTGCCTGATGAGGAGACAAAATCTCTCCATCAGGCTGCTGCCCGTCGCAGCGGGAACAAATTTCGCGGCCGGGGTGTGGGGGATGCAGCGTGCAAGACTTTTGGCTGCGTCGTCACAACAAGGGAACTGGTCAGAATACGTCTACCGGTCGCATGCCGGGCCTCGGTTCCAATTCCCGCCGCCCTGCTTGACGAAATGATTGCTGCCTCAGTGGAACAGGAACGCCTGGAGGGCTGGATCATGCAGGAAGTGGAGCGCGGCACGCCGTTGCCCGGCTTGTACCCCCCCAACCAGGAGAACAAGGCGCGGTACAAGGCCTGGACGGAAGGCGAAGGCGCGGCCGCTAAATGCTCTGGGCGCCAACGCGCGCCCGCACCGTCATTGCGGCGGACGCGCGGTCAGCTTCCCCCTGCACGCCGCGAGGCCATGCCGAACTGACTGCCTGCGAGAGGGCGGCGTGCGCTCCGTGTGGCGACCACAGGAGCCCCACCTTGCGCACCCCGATAACAGGACCACCGGCCCATCCGTGGACAAAGAGCCGCGATGCACCGGTGCTGAAAGCAGGATAAAACAACCAGGAGACAGCCATGCCAACCACGCCCTTCACCCGCCGGCTCAACGATGAGCGCCGCCGCGTTGTGCTTTGCGCAGCGATTGCCGGTATGCATTCTGGCTTCACTGACCGGATTCCCGGCCATTGTGGTTCCTGCCGGATTCTCTTGTCCCACCGAGGGGGCCCCGCGCGGTGTGCCTGTCGGCCTGGAATTTCCTGGTCGCCCGTGGAGCGAACCTCAACTCATCCGATACGCGTATGGATTCGAGCAGGCAGCCCGCGCGCGCAAGATGCCTGCTTCCACCCCGGGCCTGGCGCGCAACGACTAAGAACCCGTTCTCAAGGAGATGAGCCCGCTCTGGTGCGCTCCGTCTGGCGCCTGAAAGAGCGCGGCCTGGCCCCCATATGCCACCGGCGCTTGCTGTCTTACGCCACCTACCATGTGCCCGAGCCATGTTTAGACGTCTGTTGGTCTCAATTTTCACCCTTGCCATCATTGCCATCGCTGCGCCAGCGGCCGCAGCTTATCCCGACAAGCCGATCCGGCTGATCGTGCCGTCGGCTCCCGGCGGGGCTCCGGATGCGTTAATGAGAGCCCTCGGTCCACAGTTGGCACAGCAATTGGGCGTGCCCATCGTGATTGACAACAAGCCTGGTGGTTCCTACGTGATCGGCACGATGGAGCTGGTGAGGTCCGCGCCCGACGGCTATACGCTGGCTTACGGCAATATTGTCTCGCTGGCGACCAACAAGTCGCTGCTGCCTGCGGTGCCATACGACGTCGAAAAGGACCTGACGCTGATCGCGAACACGCTGCGCCTGTCCAACATGATGATCGTCAACAACAGTGTGCCCGTCAGGACCATTCCCGAACTGATCGCCTATGCGAAAAAGAATCCGGGCAAGCTGGCCTTTGGATCGGATGGCAACGGCACCACGGCGCATCTGGGCGTCGAACTCTTCAAGGCGATGACGGGCGTCAACATGCTGCATGTGCCCTATCGCGCGGCGACTTCGGCCGTCACGGACCTGATCGGCGGTGGTATACAGCTCATGATGATCAACACGCCGGTTTCCGCGCCGATGGCCCAGGCGGGCAAGGCGCGGGCGCTTGGCGTCTCTTCGGCGCAGCGCCTGGCTGCATATCCGGACGTTCCCGCGATCGCCGAATCCGTGCCCGGATTCGAGGTGTCGGCGTGGGGAGGCATCGTCGGCCCGGCCCACATGCCCAAAGACATCGTTACCCGCCTCAACCGCGAAATTCGCATCGCGCTGGAGAGTCCCGCCGTGCGAGAGCGATTCAAGGTGCTGGGGGCGGAAATCGCGCCCAGCACGCCTGAGGAGTTCCTGGACCTCTCCCGCCGCGAAACGGCCAAGTGGGCAAAGATCGTGAAATTCTCTGGCGCCAAGATCGATTGAAGGAAATCCCCGTGAGTCCCTGGAAAGCAGCCCAAGCCGGCGACCCCGCCGTCGCCATCGATACACCTGCGCTCGTGCTCGACCTGAATGCATTCGAGCGCAATCTGAAGCGAATGGCTGACGCATTGCGCGGCCGAAACGTGCGTCTGCGTGCTCACGCCAAGAGCCACAAGTGTCCGGAGATCGCCTTGCGACAGATCGCATTGGGCGCTGTGGGTATCTGCTGCCAGAAGGTGGGCGAGGCTGCCGTGTTCGTGGAAGCCGGAGTTGGCGACATCCTGGTCACGAACCAGGTGATCGGCGACACCAAGCTGCGCCACCTTGCGCCGCTGGCACGCAAGGCGCGTATCGGGGTGCTGGCCGATCATCCGCAGCAGGTGCAGGCGCTGGCCGCAGCGGCGCAGGCGCATGCCGTCACCCTCGACGTCTACGTCGAGGTCAACGTCGGCGCCAACCGCTGCGGTGTGGCACCGGGCGACGAAGCCGTGCAACTTGCCCTGCAGATTGCCGGCAGCGCGGGGCTGCGCTTCGCCGGGCTGCAGTGCTACCACGGGCCGGCCCAGCATCTGCGGTCGCCGCAGCAACGCAAAGCGGCCATTAAAGACGCTATCGAGGCTGCGCGCACGACGCGGGACGCCATCGAGGCCTGCGGCGTCGCTGTCGAGCGTATCACGGGCGCGGGCACCGGCACCTTCTTGCATGAACGTGACAGCGGCGTCTTCAATGAGCTTCAGGCGGGGTCCTATATATTCCTGGACCGCGACTACGGTGACAACGAGCGCGGGGAGGGCGATGTGCCCTTCGAGCACGCATTGTTCGTGCGCACCACGGTGATGAGCCGAGCGAATCCGCAGCGCGCGATCGTGGATGCCGGCCTGAAGGCATCGAGCGTGGATTCGGGCATGCCCGCCGTCTGGCAGCGGCCCGACCTGCGCTATGTGAAGGCTGCCGACGAGCATGGCGTCCTGGCTACTGCCGATGCCACCGCAGTGTCGCTGGGAGACGTGCTGATGCTCGTGCCGGGCCACTGCGACCCTACCGTCAATCTCTACGACGAACTGGTGTGCGTGCGCGGCGACAAAGTTGAGGCCCTCTGGCCGATTGCCGCGCGCGGCGCCTTGTTGTGAGCGCGAGTGCACCACCGAAACTTATCTTGGAAATCCCATGAAAGCAAATTTTGATCTGCTGATCCGCAACGCGAGTATCGTGGATGGCACGGGCGCGCCGCGTTACGAGGGTGACATCGGCATCCGCGGCGACCGCATCGCCCGTATCGGCGATCTATCGGGCGCACGCGGCGAGGTGGAGCTCGACCTCAAAGGCCGCATCGCGGCCCCGGGCTTCATCGACGCGCATACACACGACGACCGGCTCATGCTGTCCAGCCCCGATATGGCGCCCAAGGTCAGCCAGGGCATCACTACGGTAATCGCGGGCAATTGCGGCATCTCGCTCGCGCCGATGCCACGACCGATCCCGCAGCCGGTTACTCCGCCACTGAACCTGCTCGACGAGCAGGGCGATTGGTTCGCTTTCCCTACATTCGCCTCGTACATCGCGGCACTGCGTGACAAGCCTCCCGCTACCAACTGCGCCTTGCTGGTGGGTCACACCACGCTGCGCGTGGCGACAGTGGAGGATCTGGAGCAACCGGCGTCGCGGGCGCAGATAGAGCAGATGCGCAGCCTGGTGCTCGAAGCGCTGGAAGCCGGCGCGATCGGTGTCTCGACCGGCCTGTTTTACGAGCCATCGATTGCGGCGCCGACCGAGGAGGTGATCGACATCTGCGGCCAGCTCCAGGCATTCGGTGGCGTGTACTGTACCCACATGCGTGATGAAGCGGATCGGGTGATCGATTCGCTGGAGGAGAGCTTCCGAATTGGCCGTGAGGTTGGCGTGCCGGTGGTGATCTCGCACCTCAAGGTGGTCGGCGAAAAGAACAAGGGCAGATCGCAGGAAGCCCTGTCCTTCATTGAGCGGAACATGGCGACCCAGCCGATCTGTATCGACTGCTATCCCTATACGGCCGGCTCCACGGTTCTGTCGGCCCACCGCGCGGCGAGTTCGACTCGCGTCATTGTGAGCTGGTCGAAGTCGCTTCCGGAATTCGCGGGGCAGGATCTGGACGCCATCGCTCGAAAGCTTGGCGTGGACCAGGAGGAGGCGATCCGCCGCCTGAGTCCAGCGGGGGGGATTTACTTCCGGCTGGACGAGGGCGACGTGCAGCGCATCCTGAAGCACGAAAAGGTCATGATCGGCTCAGACGGCCTGCCGCACGACGCGTCTCCGCACCCGCGTCTGTGGGGTAGCTTCCCCCGCGTGCTGGGCCACTATGGCCGGACACTCGGCTTGTTCCCCCTCGAAACTGCCGTACACAAGATGACCGGTCTCACCGCGAAGAATTTCGGCCTGAAAGACCGAGGCCTGCTCAAGGAGGGTGCGTTCGCCGACCTGGTCCTGTTCGACGCCGAGACCATCGATGCGGCCGCCACCTACGAGGCGCCGACCGCTCCGGCGCATGGTATCGATACAGTGATTGTCAATGGCTCCCTCGTCTGGCATGGCGGACGATCGACGGGCGCGCGGCCAGGGCGCGTTCTGGCGCGCCATCAAGCAAGCTGAACAAGAGACCACGCACTTGGGCGGGCACATATCAGGAAGGCCCTCACGGTCCCCGATGTGGTGGCGCCTGGGAATTCAGTATGCCCGGCTTTGTCGCGATAAGTGAGCGAGGGCGGGAAGAACCCCGTGGGGGGCTGGCTTATGCGGCCAGGGAATAGAATTGCTGCACAGCGGACGGACTGCTCCCTTCGTGGCACTGCATCTGGTCCTTGGCAATCATATGCATGAGCTCGATGCCGCCCAGCAGGATGCGCGCGCAGCGAAAGTCCTTGAAGCCAAGCATCGGTCGAGTCAGGCGCTTGATGGCCCGATGGTCCTGGTCGGGTAGCCGTACCGCATTGCTGCGGTACGGCCCCCTTCTATGAGCAGGAAGTTGTCAAGGCCTTTGACGAACTGACTCACGAATCATTGGCCAGGTCCATCGGCATCGGCGGCTCCCGGAAAGAAGCGCGCCGTAGCGGGGGTCAAGGGCAGGCGAAGCCTGAGCGCAGCGACCCTTGACGCTGCGAAGGCGCAATAGGACTGGCCCAGGCGTATTTCGGCCCTGACCCGCCGTCAACCATTGCTGTGATCCATCCGATCACCCCCTCTGGTCTGAAGCCGTCATCGCGCGCGTGAGACCGACGTCGCTGGGTAGCCAGGCGCGGGTCAAGGGCAGGCAAAGCCTGGCGTAGCGAACCCATAATTGCTGCAATCGAATTCACGTCCCCCTTTGCCTGAAGCCGCCGTGGCGCTCGTGAGATGATCCAACGTCTCACAACCTTCTATCCGCTGGCGGTTAGCCAGCCCTATCCTGCATGCGCGCTGCGCCGGAATCTTGTCCGGGTGACAAGCCCCATCTAAGAATCGGTTGCGTCGGCAACCCAGGGGGCCGACGGGCATGTCCACTTCAACCATGGGAACAGTAAGTGATCCCGATTGTCGCGGCATCACTATCGCTATGCATACGATCTCAGACTGGTTTCATCTGTGCGCCCTCAGGAATAACGCCGTCCTTCAGGTAGCGCCATAGTGCAATCACCAGTCGCCGTGCGACAGCGACGATGGCGATGCGCCGCGCGCGGCGGTTCGGACCCGTGCCCTGCGTGCGCTGGTTGAACCACTGTGTCAGTGCGCTGTCGGGCTGGTAGCGCAGCCAGGTCCACGCCATCTCGATCAGCAGCGCGCGCACCCGCCGGTTGCCCTGTTTGCTGATCCCCTGGTCGACCTGGCTCTCGCCGCTGTCGTACGGCTGGGGCACCAGCCCGACGCACGCACCTACCTCGCGGCGGTTACTGAAGTCCCTCCAAAACAGTTCGAGCGCGAGGCGCGACGCGCCCACTTCGCCAATCCCCTTCAGGCGCGCCAGGGCATCGCTTCGCTGGCGCGCGGGTGCCGGCACGCTCGCCTGCCGCGTCTTCTCGAGTGCCGCGAGCTGCTGGGCGGCGAGCGCGAGCCGTTCGCACTCGCGCAGCAGCCGCTCGCGCAGCTCGGGCGGCAGCGGCGTGCCGTCGTGGCACTTCACCTCGTCACGGGCGAGGCGGCCGGCGAAGGCTTGGTGATCGACCTCATCCCAGCAACCGAGCGTGACCAGCAGCTTGCGCATCCGGTCGCGGTGCTGCAGCACTTCCTTCTGCAGTTCACCGCGGTCGCGCATCAGCTGGCGGGATGCTTCGTCCTGCGGCGACGGCACGTGCACCACGTGCATGCGGTCGCGCTCGCCGCGTAGCCATGCGCGCAGATTGATCACCAGCTTGATTGCATCGAGCCGGTCGGTCTTCGCGCGCCGCTTGTGACGTTCGACCGGGATGCTGGCCGGATCGATGACGTAGCACTCGATGCCGTGCGCCTGCAGCGCGCGACAGATCCAGAACGCGTCCTGGCCAGCTTCGTAGCTGACGACGATGCGCACGCCGGCCGGCAGCGACCACTTCAGCTTCTGCTGTTCGATCACGTCAAGCACGGCCTGCAGGCGGGCGGGGGCCTGGGGCTGCGCGACCGTGTGCACGGCCGGCCGCTCGCGCCGGCCATCGTGCAGCGCCACCTTCCACGTCCCGATGGCCAGTTCGAGCGATACCGCCAGTGTGACGTCTTCAGCATGCGGTTCGGTAACGTGATTTGCGTCCATGATGCCCCTCCATTGAGCAAGCCTTGGCCCGTCAATCTTACGACTCGGGCCTTGACGACTCTCACGCTACATAGGATCTAAGAACCGTACGTGCGCCTTTAGGAGCATACGGCTCAAGCCTCTACAAAGGCATCTGTCGACACCCGGGGCGGCACAACTTCTTTTCAGGCGTATTGCGGAGTTCTACGGCAATTGAGATGGTGCACTTGAAGGTTGCTTGCTGCATCCGTCCCGCCGTCAGTTTGCTTAACAATAGGCTTTGTCGCAATAAGGCGGTTGAAGCGAGCTGGGTTGATGTGCTGAGGACCGCTTACGTCGCCAACGAGTAGAACTGGTCGGCCGCGGACGGATTGGTGCCGCGAGCGTACTTCATCTGTCCTTTCACGATCATATGCATTACCTCGATGCCGCCCAGCAGAATCCGCGCGCAGCGAAAAACCTTGAAACCGAGCATGGGTCGGGTGCGACGCTTGATCGCCCGATGGTCCTGTTCCACGATGTTGTTCAAATACTTGGCCTGGCGAATCCTGATGGGCCTTTCACGCTGTGCGTTGATCGCGTGCAGGCCGGCCAGATTGGCGCCGCTTTTGTCGATGGTCACCGTTCCGGGCGCGCCATTCTGGTCGATGGCCTTCTCGAAGTAGCGGCGGGCCGCCGCCGTATCCCGTTTGGCCCGGAACAGAAAATCGACCGTGTCGCCCGCCTTGTCCACGGCCCGGTACAAGTACTTCCACTCGCCCTTGACCTTGATATACGTCTCGTCCATCCGCCAGCTTCTGCCGACTGCACGCTTGTGGCGGCGGAACGCCTTCTCAAGCACCGGCAGCAGCTTGAGCGCCCAGCGGTGCACCGTGGAATGATCGACTGAGATACCGCGCTCGGCCATCATCTCTTCGAGATGGCGCAGGCTCAGCGGGTAGGCCACGTACCACCGTACGCAGGTCAGCATCACCTCCAGCGGATGATGCAACCGCTTGAGCACCTTCGCCACCGCCGGATTCAGAGTCTTCATGCTTGTTCAGTGCCCTCGGCTTACTCCCAAAAAGCAAGCATAGCAAACCTCGCTATCGCGACAAATCCATCTACTCTCGCTTCACGCTTTGGTATCGACAACTACTCCATTGTTTAGAAGTTCTTGGACCTTTAGTCCAAATTCACGGAGTGTGACCTGTCAGGGCTGACGTGTGCTGCATCGCCCCCGGAAATGCTCCACGCCTGCCGGGTGTTGACCGGCGCTGCCACCAGTCTGACTTGGTGCATTCTCCGTCCCAACGCTGTCCATCCGCGCTGTCGTAGCGCATCGCCGCCGGCGCCGGCGGAAAACTGCTTGGGCTTGGGTAGCAAAAAGTCGGCGGCGACTAGGTCGAAGAGGGCACTGGACTGCAGCGCGCGCCCAGTCGGACGCCCCAAAATGGGGACCACCTTTCGTCCCATCAGATAGGTATCCAGACGCTGCTCAAAGAATGTGGCCGACGCGTTCCCCGTTATTTACTCGGCGGCGCAGGCCATCCGCATCGTGCGCAGTGCCCGCAACGCCAGCCCAGGCATGATTTGTGCATTCTGAACCTATTATGAAACCGCAGGTGCAATATTGGTGCTCCGTTATCGCGCTACAACTCGGAGGTACAAACCTTCAGCCAGCGGGCGAGCGGGGTCCCCGGGCAATCCACCCAAGTTAAGCGGC